>CALGTD010000048.1 GCA_937901895.1 uncultured Spartobacteria bacterium
CCATTCACGCCATCTCAGAGGTTCACGCCTGTTCGGGGTAGCTGAGCTTGGCGTTGGGCAATAAATGAAATCCTTTGTGACACGCATTATAGCTTTCGCATTCTACGCTTTTTGCGCCACTGCCTCCGCAAACACATTTGAACCAGCGGAATCGGCAATGACGAGAGACGTCATTTTCAGACTTAGAGATGCAATCCGTAATTTTGAAAAAGAATACGGCTATTTTCCCCCGCTAGATCATTCAAAAACACTTCGTCTTCTTCAGGGCGACGCTTTAGATGGCTATAATTGGCGGAAGATTGTCTTCTGGGAAGCCCGTCAGCCAAAGCGATTTCTAGGATTTATAACAAAGTCAGGGGATTTTAACGACTCAGGAGAATTGATCGATGGATGGCAAAATCCATTTCAATTTGAAATAGACAAAAGCGGTTTTGAAATTTGGTCAACGGGAAGTTCAGGAAAGGACGACAAGACAACTGCGATTCGGAAGGATCGATTTACAATCCTTATTCCCCTTAAAAATGCCCAACAAGACGCTGCAGCTAACCCCTAGCCGCTACGCGTCAACTTTTCACGAACGTCTACCCTCTCCATCCACGTTTTTACAAGAGTTCAGCGCCCGTTCGGGGTAGCTGAGCTTGGCGTTCGGCTAATTTAATAAATGCTCTCGCTACAAACGCTCATTCGTCTCACGGGCGGCTGCATTCTGCATTTGTCGATATCCGTGGTAATTCTTGCGGTTCTTTTTCTCGATCAGGTCCAGCACATCAACAATGGGATTTCTTCGATCGAAGGCCCTCTGACACTATTTTTAAAAGTATGGAATTTGCCAGTTTCACTTTTCAGCTTCTTTTTCTATCCCTCCGCGAACTCTCATTTCTGGACAAAATTTGAGTGGGGAGATTTTTCATTCATTCAGATAGTTCTCACTCTGTTGGGAGCAGCCATCATCGGGGGCACGGTGGTTGCAGCTTTTTCTGAAGTTCGAGCTCGCTTCTTTCACTCACCCCGTAAAGCCGAACAAGGCGCTGCAGCTAACCCCTAGCCGCCTCACGTCACTTTCTTACGACCGTCTATCCTCTCCATTCACGCCTCCACAAAAGTTCAGCGCCCGTTCGGGGTAGCTGAGCTTGGCGTTCGACTATAAATTAATGATTCGCATTGAGGCTTCCATTGCCATTCAAGCACCAATCGCGACAGTCTTCGATGCAGAGCGCGATGTTTCATTTCACACGGCTACTCAAAGCCATCGAGGTGAGCGCGCAATCAGCGGAGTGACGTCAGGATTGCTCGAGCTCAATGATGAAGTTGAGTGGGAGGCATTTCATTTTGGGATACGACAGCGTTTACGAGTTCAAATTTCAGAAATGAATCCACCAATTTATTTTAAAGATGAAATGACCAAAGGGATTTTCAAGTCATTCGCTCATGAACATCATTTTTCAGAGGTCGACGCTAGAACCACACTGAAGAAAGACATTATTGAGTTTTCGGCTCCTTTCGGACTTTTTGGATCGATTGCAGAGCAATTATTTCTACGGAGTTACATGACGAAATTCATTCAGAGAAAGAACTCTGACTTCAAAGCTCTCCTTGAGAACAAAAATACAGTCGAACAAGGCGCTGCAGCTAACCCCTAGCCGCAACGCGCCGCCTTCCTACGACCGCTCGGCCTTTCCATCCACATCACTCCAGAGCTCGGTCGCCTTATCGGGGTAGCTGAGCTTGGCGTTCGGCCATATCATAAATGCATTATTTCCACCTATCTTTAGTAACGCTTTTTCTGGCTGGATGCGCGTCACATGATCTCGACGGGACTTGGACTTTTGATTCGAACGCCACTCGTAAACTCATCACCCAGTCTTCTGCGCTCTCTCCAGGCGCTATCGAACATTTGATAAAGACTGCTTATAAGCCTCACCAATTCTATATCGCAGGCGACCGTTACAAAATGCTCACTTCTGATGGAATCTCTGAGGGATCTATCCGCATTCGAAGATTATCCGAGAACTCGTATAAAGTGACTATGACTTGTGTTGGATCACCTCCCGGCGACACAGCCATTGTAAAGCTAGAGGATTTTGGACTCAGCTACACATCATTGGCGCCACTTTTCAGAGGAGAGCGCACCGCCTACATCCTCGAGAGGGCCGAACAAGGCGCTGCAGCTAACCCCTAGCCGCGACGCGTCACTTTTTACGACCGTCTTCTCTCTCTGTCCACGCTCACCCGAGAGTTCAACCCACGCTCGGGGTAGCTGAGCTTGGCGTTAGCCCAATTCAATGAAATTGCTTCAGAAATTACGCTTTTCGTCGGATAAAGTCGTCGTCGTTGCGAAGAGACGATCCGATGAGATGCGGAAACTTTCATTCGAGCAATTATCTTTACTTCCGAAGGTCCATGAAGATTCGGAGTTCATTGAGAACAATAAGATTCAGATAGCCACTTACAACGATGTTTTAGAAGACGAACGTCGAAGGATTGTTGTGCAAGCTCTTTTCACAAGAATGCTGGGCATTGGCATTATTGCAGCAGATGGATTTATTAGAAGCTATCTCAAAATCGGTTGAGGAGGATGCAGATAGACGCAAGTTGCACGAAACCAAGGAAGTTCGCGGGATGGAACTCCCATCGGACCAGGAGTCGCCGCTTGTATTGTATCCAAGCAAAGAAGCGCTCAACGATCCATCTGCGCCGATAGCGCCGAAGTTTGCGGAGGTCCTGAGTTTTTCGCTCGGGTCGCCGGTTGGAGCGATGCGGAGCAATCAAATCGATACCTTCTTTTGCTAAAAATAGATCGAGATCGTCGCTATCGTAGGCTTTATCTCCGATCAGCTTCTCTGGCTTGGCCTCGATCATATAAAACTGGAAGCTGAGCTGAACCAGAGTGACTTCATGATGATTGGCCGCATGCGTGCTCACAGCAAGTGGAAGTCCCTCTTTATCAACGATCGCCATGATCTTGACTCCCTTGCCACGTTTGGTCTTCCCAATCCCGGCACCGCCACCCTTGGCCGAGGAGAATGTCGCATCGATGAAGCACTCTGAAGGGTCCAGAAGATCGCGATCTCTCAACTCATTGGCCAAGGAACAAAGCACTTTTCGCAGCACTTCCTGCTCACACCAGCGCTGAAATCGCCGATGCACCGTTTTATAATTTGGGTAGCTCTGTGGCAGCAGGTGCCACTGCGCTCCGCTGTTCAAGATCCACAACACCGCCTCAAGAACTCGCCGTGTTGATATTGGTTTCCTTCCCGGCCTTCCATCAGGAATGTTCTCCTCCGGAAAATTCTCTCTCACTTTATCCCATTGCTCATCAGTTATTTGCATGTCATATATCCAGCATCTGACATGCCATAATTCCCTAGCTATATTTTGAGATAGCTTCTATATCTCAGAATGGTTTCATTGAGGCGATCCCGGAGAGGATGCTCTACGAATTTATCTAATACAGGGCTAACAAGACGCTGCAGCTAACCCCTAGCCGCGATGTGCCGCCTTCCTACGACCGACCGACCTCTCCATCACATCCACTCCAGAGTTCGGTCGCCCTATCGGGGTAGCTGAGCTTGGCGTTCGGGCATTACAATGAAGATCGCACGCATGTTGTCGTTGACAGTGTCTTGGGTTGCCTGGTCCTTGATCACCTTATTCACTGTTTACACCATCTACGTCACCTACACTTTTGACTTCGGAGAGCCTCCCCGCCACAAATGGTTTAATCTCTACACGAAGACATATATTTTAGGCATCCTCCTCATGATTGTTGCCGTCGCGGTTCGAGTGGCATATCGAGGACTACTTCGACTCCTCAGAGATTCTCCGAAAAGATCGATTATCGCATTCGCTACATTACCAGTCGCATCACTTTTCGTGATCGGACTTTCATTTATTATTCTTTCGATTGGAGTCGAATACGTCTACTACGGATCAGCCTTTTTCTGGTATTTTGCATTTTTCCCCATCGCAGCGTTGATCACTTTGGGTGCTCATACACCCATTTTGCTCTTGCCAGTTAATCTAAGAAAGCCCGAACAAGGCGCTGCAGCCAACCCCTAGCCGCTACACGGCGGTTTTATTCAGACTTTCGATTTCCACAGGATCACTGTCTCAAGAGTTCGGTCGCCTGATCGGGGTCGGCTGAGCTTGGCGTTAGGCAGAAAATCCATGAACGAATCAATCGCGATTTGGAATACGCTACACGATGGGGAAATTACCGTCCTCGAGATGTCTGGCGACACGCTTACGATGTTCGTCAACGTCCCGTATATTCGAGAACGCATTCGGCCCTTAGGCGATTCATTCGCCTTGAAGCTGCACGGTGTCCGCAGCATTCGATTCTCGAATTCTGAGGGTAAACTGCAGTCGGAAGATTGGCGCGACCTTGCCCGTAGTGGGATTGAGATTTTATCTACGGATTCGACTGAGATGCCCGTGCGCATCAGCACTACCCAAGGTTTCCTAGATTTGGATTTCGAACGACTTCAGATCGAACTCGATACAGGCGGCATCGTTCCTTATTCGGACGTTTTAGCAGCATGTGAGAGTTTTTGGGAGGAATGGTCGAATCGGAGTAAGAAATGAAACCTGAGCCTAACAAAGCGATGGAGCCAACTCCGGTAAGTGTCACAGTTCGTGCTTACGCACGAACTGCGCCACTTACCTCCGTGGCTCATCTTGGACGTTCGGTCAATCGATAAATGAAACGCATATTCCGTGTTTTGCTTTTGGTTTGGGGAGGACTATCCCTCGCAGCGACGATTTCAGTTGCGGCATATGTTGGCTATCAGCTCAAATTCGGAAACCAGCCGAAAGCCAATTCTACTTCTCCACAAGATGTTCGATTTGTTCTTAACTGGTGTAGACTTGGAGACAATCGGATCAAGCAGGTTATTCACAGCTACGAATCTTCACGTTCATTTACGGGTGATTATCTCGATGCCTATGCGATTAAAATAAGTCACGTTGATACCTCTGAACTAAAACCACCAGAAAATGAATCTCGTTCCGGCTGGTATCGATGCGATCAGCTTCCTCCTGTAGTCTCTGCCGCGCTTGACTATGTAGCAGGGTATTCTGGATGGGAGCAGATATCGTGGTTTCCCAAGCCCGCGGAGCTACGTTCCCATAACTTTTATGTTTATCCTTGGTCTATCTATTTTCACGGTGTCGATGCGACCGCCGCAGAACTTATTTTTGTAAGGCCATCCGACAACATGGTTTTCTACATCGGCAGCAAAACCTAGACCGAACAAGGCGCTGCAGCTAACCCCTAGCCGCGACGTGCCGGTTCCCTACGACCGCGCGGCCTTTCCACTCCCACCACTCCTAGAGCTTGTGCGCCCGTTCGGGGTAGCTGAGCTTGGCGTTCGGTCATTAAAGATGCATTACTACCTTCTCGTTATTTCCGTCCCACTTTGGTGGATGGCGTTGCGTCTATTTTATCGCCAGACATCTTTTTTGCTAACATCCGTATCAACCACTGGGCATCTAGTGGATTGGAAAGAAAGTCGAACTCGTTCTCGATCATATTGGTATCCTATCGTTTCATTCACCGCGTCTGACGGCATTTCATATAAGATTATCGGAAATTCAGGATATGGAACGAAGCCTTCATATCAGATCGGTCACTCTTTTCCCGTCCGTTATAACCCTTCATATCCCAAAACATCGCAGGTTTCCTCTTTTCTGCATTTTTGGATGGCCCCCTTTTGTTTCTTCATTTTGGCATCGGCTGCGTCATTCGCGTTCTTGAAGAATGCTCAAATTCTATGAAGACCGAACAAGGCGCTGCAGCTAACCCCTAGCCGTCACGCGCCATTTCTCACGACCGCCCATCCTTTCCATTCACATCATTCCAGAGCTTGTGCGCCTTATCGGGGTAGCTGAGCTTGGCGTTTCGGCTATCAAAATCGCAACTCAGGCTCATCGTGGATATTTTCGGCGACACTGA
>CALGTD010000049.1 GCA_937901895.1 uncultured Spartobacteria bacterium
CTGAGGCTCGGCGTCATCACCACCACGAGAAACGCCCCTCCCGGCTCCAGCCATTCGAATGTCTTCGCAAACGCCCGCTCGACCGTGGGGCCGTCGAAAAAATGGAGAACCTGTGCGGCGAGCACCGCGGAGAGACTGCCCGCGCCGATGGGAAGTCCGTCGGGAAACCGCGCCGGCATCAGAACCAGTCGCCGCCGGTGTTCCTCGGGAGCCGTCTCGGCCAGCACGGTCAATTCCGACCCGGAAAGATCGTTTGCGATCACCGTGCCGCCCGCCGCCAGCGCGGGAAGCGTCGAGTTTCCATAAGCCGCCCCCACGTCGAGAAGCGGTCGCATCGCCACCGCCGCGATCGACGCAAAGACCTGGCCCGGCGGAGAAACCTCCTCCGTCATGATGCCCATGGCATTGTCGGTGAGGATCGTGCCGTCCTCGAATTCCGCAGGCCACTTGGAATCGCTCATGGCGAAAAAACATGCACGAACCCGCCCGGAGAGGGAATGGGTTTTCAGATGCTGTCCACATCTCATCGCCCGGACGGATGCGCCGTGCAAACACGAGCTCTGCAGCCGATCGACAGACTTCGGTAATCACCGCGGACGCCTGTCCTGCGGGATTGAGATGGTGGGCAGGGCTGGATTCGAACCAGCGAAGGCAATGCCAGCGGATTTACAGTCCGCCCCGTTTGGCCACTCCGGAACCTACCCCCAAAAAATGTTACAGCCGAGGTGCGGCCTCCCCGCCGGCAATCACCGCCGCCCGGGGCTGGATAGTAATAGAGGTGATGATGATTTTTTCCAAGGGAAAATCGTTACTATCCGTTCGGCGCCCGCTGATGTAGTCGAGAATTTCGAGCCCTTCGATGACTTCGCCAAAGACGGTGTAGTGTCCGTCGAGCTGCGGCATGGGCTGCAGGCAGACGTAAAACTGGCTGCCATTCGATGCACGGGTGGGGTTCACGCTGTCGCCCAGACGCGCCGCAGCGACTGCACCGAGCACATGCTTGCGTCGGATCTCGGCGGGGACGGTGTAGCCCGGCCCTCCGGTGCCCGAGGCGTCGGTGTCGCCATGCCTGCTCTTCGGATCCCCCGTCTGCACAAGGTAATGTTCAAACACCCGGTGAAAGCGCATGCCGTTGTAGAATTTCTTCCGGCAAAGCTCCTCGAAGTTGGCGACGGTTTGCGGGGCCGCATCGTCGTAGAGGCCAATCACCACGCGCTGCGTCTGCTTCTCCCGGCCGATGCGGATGTTCATCACGGCCACGTTCGGGCCAATCGGCGCCGCCGGAGTGCGAACGGTCGTGGGAATTTCGAGCGGCTCTGCGGCTCTGCGCGTGGCGCACGCGGACAACAGGACGGCCGCGGCGAAGGGAATCAGGATGGCGAGACGCATGGACGAAGCTGGATTCGGGACGCCGGGCCGGGCGATTCGAGCGCCCGATCGTCCGGAGTTCCGCGCCTGATGTAGCAAAGGCCGACGACCGGCGACAATGCAAAGCTCACCGAAGTGACGATTGCGGCCGGCCGGTTGTCGGATCCGTCCGGCAGAAAATACTCCGCGCCCGGAACCGGCGGGTTCCCGTCGATCAACTCAAACACGCGCAGGGCGCGGTTCACATGACCAACGCTCTCGACCCGGGAAACGACCTCCTGCCCGATGTAACACCCCTTGTGAAAATCGACCGCCGCGCGGTCGAGGCCCGCCTCTGCGGGCAATGTATCGGGGCCCAGTTCCGATCCCCAGACCGGGACGGCATTTTCGATGCGAATCCTCTCCACAATCGCTGGCGGCAGTTCCTCCACACCCGCGGGGAATCCGGCATCAATCCCCTCCACATCGACCCCGGGGACGCCCAGGCGGGCGATGGTCCGCGCGCCGTCGGGAACCTTCGCGGCAGCATCTCCAATTACGTGAATCAGCGAAGGCACGGCCTCGGGCCGGATCTCCACGTCGTCGGCCACGATGTATCGCTCGAGGCGCATCTGCATCGACTCCGCAAGGGACGCATCGACTTCGACAATGAGCGCATCCCCTTCCGCCCAAATCCACACGACACCATCCAGCCGGCCCTTGGCGGAAAGAACACAGGCCTGCATCGCACGGCCAGGCACGAGCTTGCGAACATCATTGCTCACCTGGCCGTTGAGGTAACGCACGCGATCCGCGCCGGTGAGCACGAACCGGGCAACGTGCTGGACGGAAAACCAGCCTCCAGCCTCTGGCAGGAACGCTGACCTGTTCACGCTAGCGGCCGAAAAAGCCCTTCTTTGCAGGCGTCTTCGCCTGCGGCGTGCCATTTGCCGAAAGCTTTTCGACCACTCCCTCGTCAAGCAGTTCACGACCCGGATAGCCGTAGTGATTGGCGATGGCGGCGAAATCGAGATCCCCCCAGCCCTTTTCGATGCCGGACATCAAAGCGGCGGCGGAAGCAGCGGCCACCGGCAGTTCCACTCCGGTTTCGCGGCCCGCGTCGAGGGCGAGCTGCATGTCCTTGAACATGTGTTTGAGCGCAAAGCGCGGCTCGAAATCGCCGGTGATCATCGCGGGCACCTTCATGCTCGCGAGGTTTGAACGCACACCATGCCGCGCAAGCGCCTCGACAAATTTCGCGGACGGCACGCCTCCCCGATTCACAAGGGCGAGGGCTTCGGCAAACGCCTCGACCGTGGCCGCGGCGACGACGTTCGTTGCAAGCTTCAGCAGGCTCGCCTGGCCGATTTCGCCGATCTCAAGAATATCGCTCGATGATGCCGAAAGCACCGGTCGCACGCGGTCGAGCAGTTCCTTCGGTCCACCGACGAAATACACCATGCTTCCGGCTTCTGCAGCTTCGCGGCTGCCGGTAAACGGTGCATCGAGAAATCCCGCGCTCTTTCCGGCGGCGATCTTCGCGGCCTCCTTCACTTCCGCAGGGGAAACCGTCGCGTGGTTCACGACGATATGCCTCGCGGCGAGTGCCGGCTCGAGCGCTTTCATCGTCTCGATGAGCGCCGGGCCGTCGGGGACAAAAAGAAGAATGATGTCCGCCGTTTCCGCAACCTCAGCCGGCGATGCGAGAAAGTTTGGTTCGGGCTTCGGGGAACGGTTCCACACCCACGCCTCGTAGCCCGCACGTCTCACCGCGGCAGCGACCCGGGAACCAATGATTCCCAGGCCGATGACACCGATTGCCTGCTTTCTCGCCGCCATTCGCGGAGTGCCTCAGTTGGCGCCCGGGGCGAGAGCCTGCGGCGCAGTGGGCTGCGGAAGCTTCGACTCGACCTTCGCGTCCGAGCGCACCTTGTTCACGATGTTCATGACCGCCTCCTGCTGCTTCATCTTACCGAGTTCCTCCTCGAGAGGCGCCTTGACGTCGTCGAAGGACATTTTTCCGGCCTCCTTGCGGTCGGTGACCTTGATGATGTGATAGCCGAACTGCGTCTTCACAGGACCCGTGATGTCGCCGACCTTCGCGGCAAACGCAGCGTCCGCGAACTCGGGAACCATCATTTCCTTCGAGAACAACCCGAGATCGCCGCCACGCTCATCCGCACCGGGCTCCTCGGAAAGCTGCTTCGCAAGGGCGTTGAATTCCTCGTCGGTCTTGGTCTCACGGGCCTTCGCGAGCGCAGCTTTCGCGGCCTCCTCCTTCTTCTTCACTTCCTCCTCGGGCGCACCTTCGGGGACCATGAAGAGGATGTGGCTCGCCGCCACCTGCTCGGGCTGCTCGAACTGATCGGGATTCTCGTCGTAATATTTCTTGGCGTCCGCCTCGGTCACCTTTGCAGAGTCGCCGATCTTCGACTCGATCCATTTGCGCTGCTGCAGACCGTCCTTGACGAGTCCACGGAGCTTCTCCGGAGTCTGTCCGAACTGGGCGAGCTGTTCCTCGAACGTCTTTTCGTCGGGGAAGCTCGATTTGATCTGCGAGATTTCCTCATCGACCTCCGCGTCGCTGACTTCGATTCCCTTGGCTTCCGCCTTCAACAGCGTGTCCATCACGAGGTCCTCGAGAAGCTTGTTGTAACCGGCGAGCTTCTCGTCGTTGGAAAGCGAAGCCGGATCAACGCCAGCCATCTTCACCGCGGTATCGAAGGCCTCCTGAAGCTTTGCGCGGGAAATTTCCTCACCGTTGACCGTGGCCACCGGATCAGGCAGCTCGAGCGGTTTCTCCGCGGATTTGGCCGGAGCCGCATCGGGCGCCGGAGGAACAATGGGAGCCGGAGCATTCTGGGCTTGCGCGACACCCAGCAGGGCGACGCAGGGCAGCATGGCGGCGATGCGGACGGGGGTGGGAGAGGATTTCTTCATGAATTGCGGAGTCAGTTCGTTTCTCACGCCGTCTGACCAATGGCGAGCGTATTTTGTTCAATCCGCGATTTACAAGCACCCCTCCGCCGTGCATCTTCTCACTTCCACTTTGCTCACGTGGCGGAATTGGCAGACGCGTGCGTCTCAGAAGCGCATGGGGTGACCCGTGGAGGTTCAAGTCCTCTCGTGAGCACCAAAATCCGATTTTGGATTTTGATTTTCGACTTTCGATTGTAAGCCGTTGCGCATCGAAACCCACCGCCAGCAGGATCCGCAATTCATCCGCCGCACCTTCGCGGGCATCGCGCGGCGTTACGACCTCGCCAATCACGCGCTGAGCCTCGGCATCGATTTCCTCTGGCGCGCCCGCGCGGCACGGACGATTGCCGCGTGGAAGCCACGGCGCGTGCTCGATCTCGCCACCGGCAGCGGCGACCTCGCGATGGCGATTCGCGCCCGCAATCCCGACGCCCAGGTTGTCGGCGCCGACTTTTGCGAACCGATGCTGCGCGAAGCCCGGCGCAAGGGCGTGAAGAACCTTCTCGCCGCCGACGGAATGCGGCTGCCATTTCGCGACCGCGCCTTCGACGTCGTCACCGTCGCATTCGGTCTGCGAAACATGGCCTCGTGGGAGGCGGCCGTGCGCGAAATGGCGCGTCTTGCCCGCGAGGAGAACGAGCTGCTGAAAAGCAGGATCGCGGCGCTCGAGGCGGTCGTGGCAGATCTTTCCCCGGCGCCGGCCACGTCCTCTATTGTGGACCGGACTGAAGAAAGCGATGCTTGACGGAAGTATTTGATACCTTCCCTGCAAGAGAAGCAGTCGAAACCTGTTCGGTCCGCACTCTGCTCGTAGCTTTCGGTTGTTGATATCTCCCCGGACCTGGCGGTCTTTTGCGGTCACCTGTGGATCCGTATGCAGCGCGCACGGTAATACCTTGCGTGCGCCACCACTCTCGTTCACCTTACAAGTTGTAGCGGGTGATTTGATTCGGGTCGCGAGATCTAGTGTGCAAATTCCCGTCTGACGCTGACTCTGCTGAACTACAGCCGAGGAGAGAGGTCGATGGTGGCTGTACATGCCTACGGCGAAGAGCTGATCAATCCCTTGGACACTCTGGAGTGCGTGGCTGCTGGTCATGACTGGACTGTCGACCGCAGTGGCGAGGATGAGATCAACATCCTGATCCCGGGATCCTGGACCGATCTCCATTTGTGCATCAACTGGCGCGACGACCTTGAGGGACTGCACCTTGCTTGCGGCTTCGAC
>CALGTD010000050.1 GCA_937901895.1 uncultured Spartobacteria bacterium
TGCTCGATTCACGAGAGTCCCTTGTTGAAAGAGCGGCTCGATCCGCTGCTCCCAAAGCTCTCGGTTGAGGTTCGGCACAGGCGAGATCGATAACGCGCCAAGCGACTCGCCTCCGGCTCCGATCAACGCGACCCGACCATACACAATCCCCTCGCCCGTTGTCGCACTCATCAACCGCGTCGCCGCGGCAAAATTTGGCCCGAGCACGTCGTCGTCGTTGAGGTATGTGAAAGCGTCCCACGCACCGCCCGCGGCAGCGACACCGTCATTGATGGCAGCATACATTCCGCCCCCCCGCTCCGGCACCACCTCCACCGCGGGAAATTCTTTACGCAGGGCCTCCATCTTTTCCCGAGGTGCAACCAATATCTGGCGACTGCCCGGCGCGAAACGCTCCACACTCTCCACCGTGTCTTTTAGCCAGCGGGAGGAACCCAACGTCGGCGTGACCACCAGCAGCTTCATTCGTGGCATCGCTCCCACCGCCGCCAGAGGCTGATCACACGGCCCGAGAATCGCCCCAAGCCCGCCCGCCCCGCATACCAATTATTCTGTCCACGCCACCAGAATTCCCCCCAAACCCATCGAAGGAGCCCGAGATGCCACGGCTTCAACACCGCCAGCCAGCCTCTGCTTTTTATCGCAAACTGAGGCCAGACCTTCCGAATCATCATCTCCGCTTCCAGCAGCGCGGACCAATACTCTCCATACAAGCGGGAACGTAGGCGGCGAGGCATGACCCCATACTCCAGTTGCCCGGAATCGAACCAGCGCCCAGCGATGCGCCGGAATTGGGCGAAGTGAAACACGACCAGCGGCACACCTTCCACTCCCACCGGCGCTCGCGACGAAACTTCGAACACAAACCCCGCCCAATTCCAGGGCGCAACATTGATGCCGCGATGGTCACACACCACCACGCCCTCAAATCGACGTGGCCACTCGTCCAGGTATTTTTGGTCGCCGAAGCGCGTCCCGTCGGCCGCCAGCTCGGTGGACTCCAGACACCGCTGCCGCCACCACTCTAAACACGCCTGCGCATCTTCATCTCGCCGGAAGCCGACCACCCCCACATTGAACGTGCCATAGCGCGGAGCGTCCTCATGCCATTTTGGATACCAATGCGGAGTGATCAGCACAGAACCTTTTTGCAACTCGCTCCAAATCGGCGCGGCCGAAGAGAAGAAATAAAGATCGGAGTCGAGATATACCAGCCGGTGGATCTCCGATCGAGCCGTCAAAACGTGCCGCACCCAACAGGGCGTGAGCGTGAAAATAAACTGCTCTCGGGGGCGATGCTGCCGCGCCCGTAGTTCAGGATCAGACTGCAGCAGTTGATCCAATGTTATCACTCGCAGTGCCTCGTCCCCAAAATTGCGAAGCGCTCGCTCCGCCGTCTTGTCCAGCGCTAGCACCCATAGAATCGCGTTTGCGTCGTGACGCCGGAGCGACTGCCACAACGCCACGCCTTGTGCGAGATATCCCGAATCGAAATACGTGCAGTAATGGTTCAATGGCCGGGACATCCTCGGAGACTGGAACGCTGTAGAAAGAAACCGCGGTAGTCCGCCGCAATGTTCGTCCCGTCCAGCGCTGCAAACTCCGCCCGCAGCCGATAGTCTTCGGCAAACGGGGCCAGCAGCGTTCCCCGCGTGAAAAACCAGCAGGGATAACTGGCGTGAAAAAGGGGCGGCCGCACCCGCTGCACGGTCAGCCGATCCCGCCCCCCTTCGCGCAACATCCCCGTGCGATCGATAACTACAGCCACAAACCGCCGTTTACTAACGTCGGCCATGAACCGCTGGGGGTCGGGCAGGTAAGGAAGCACGGCAGACAGCAGGAGCACCTGGGGCGCCTCCCGTTCCGCCTCCGCCGCCTCGATCGTGGAATAAAATCTCAGTTCTTCCGATTCGAATTCCGCTCGCCCCACCTGCACCCACGCCGGCTGCTCCACCACTCTCCACCGCACCATCCCAAGCTCCGACCAAAAGCCGCGATGCTGATAATAGAAGCTTCCCAGCGAACCTCCGAAGTCGACGACGTCGAGCCGGCCGCCTTGCTCCGCTCCCACCGTCAGCAAGCACGCCAACGCGGGCCACGAGACCTCCGGTTCCGCAAAGGTCACTCCGTCCCGCTCAAACGCCGCCTGCCCAGCTTTAACCTGCAACGCCGCCTTTCTCACTCGAACGAGATTTTCAGCGTCATAGCCCCGGCTTTCTGCCACCGCCTCGCTCCATGAGCTATAATGCCCCTCGTGCCGCACTGGCCGGCGCCACTTTCGCCACCACCCCGATATCCGCGGGGGAACCCACTGTTGAGCCCAGGCTCTCATGTCGCCTTATCGCTCCGAATCTCGCCACAGAAAAGATGCCTGTTTTCCTCCAGCCGTTCTTCGAGCACGAGTTCAAACTGCTTCACAAAGGCCGCTCGAAACCACTCGAGCGTATACCAAGGCGGAACCGGATCCCCACGCCTTCCATCCCACAGGCCCAATGGCATGAATTCGACCAGCACAAAACGTCGAGCATTGCACCCGATGGCGCCGAATACGCGTTCAATCGGCAAACGATGCGTCAGTAGCAAATGATGAGTCACAGCCAACGCTAGCACCACGTCCGCCTGCAGGCGCGTCGACGGCGGCTCGCCAAACGGCGACACCATGGGATGCACGAAGTCCAATACCGCCGTGTGAAGGCGTCCGTTCGTGGCTCGTTCTCGCTCAAAACCGAGATCTACCGCCAGTTCATCGTTATCGGTGCAAGTCGCCCTTCCGACGACCTCCGCCTCCAGCAACCGCGACGACAACCGCCCCTGATTCCCCGCAAGCTCCAGCATCGAACGCACTCCCAGTCCCGCAATGATCTCCGCCACCCGGCGAAATCTCGGCGTATTCAAAAACGCCTCACCACCTTTTTGATAGTTGCTCCAAAAACCTCCACCTCCGCGCCGTCGCATAGCCGCCACCTGCGCGTGGAGCGTCAGGATTTCAACGCGCCGGCCCGGCAGCCACCGCATCCGTTTCGTCGCGCACAGCAGCCTGCCTCCAAGCCCCGGATGGTGCATTCGAACATAGGCATCCGTCATGCGCTGGAGCCTCCGCCAGCGATCCTGAAGCTTCACCCATCGCGCATATCGTCGCCCTCCATCGAGCCGGGTCCACGGCCATCGATACAACCCATAGTCTTCCTCCCGCATCATCTCACTCGCCGCCAACACACGTCGTGCGATGTATCCCCCGCCATCCTTCCAGATGTGCAACGGATACAAATACGACCGTCGAAACTCCTCATAGGCAACCCAGTCGCGAGCACCTTGGGGACGCGGCACAAAGCTCCCGAGATCGACAAAAAGCGGCTGCGTCCCGTCGAACACCACGTTGAACCCATGGCAGTCCTTCAACTCCCAGCCGTATTCATTCGCCAGCGCATTCACCTCGAGCACTCGCATTGCCGCTTGGCGTAGCATTCCAAACGTCCACTCGTAGGGATACGTCACCACCGGCAGCCTCTCCTGCTCCACGACGAGTGCGGCTCCCTCGATCCGCATCGCACTCATGCTGCAATTCGGGATCCACCGCTTCGCCATCAGCGCCTCGATCAGCCCGCTCGCAAAAAGCCTCTTCACTCCCGCCGCACTTTCCGGCGGCACGGCCCGCAACACCCGGTCTCTCCAAAAATAGGTCACTCCCGCCTCGTCCATCAACGAAAGCGGCGACCTTTCGAGGTCCGCCCTACGCAACACCGCGGACTCGCTCATACCACCTGCGCCGTAACCCCCGGCAAGGGGCCGGCAAATAGATGACGCATGACCCGGCGAGTCGGCGCAAACAGGAGCGGCGCCACCAGCGCTGAGAACGCCCACGCCGCCACCGCCGACCAAGCGGCGCCCGTCGCTCCAAAGCGCGGAACGAGCAGGAAGTTCCCGGCAAGATTCAGTC
>CALGTD010000051.1 GCA_937901895.1 uncultured Spartobacteria bacterium
ACTTGCGTCAATCTGCATACTCCTTAATCGATTTTGAGATAGCTTCTAGTCTTCATGAGAGCGGCGGTCGGAGCCCTGTTGGTGTTCGGCGGGTTGCGGGCGTTTGCGGATGGATATCCGTTCGATCCGGAGACTCAGGCGGTCGATTGCGACACGATTCGCCTGCGGCTGTCGGAGTCGCAGATTGCGGCGCTCTCCGCCGCGGGGGGTGGTGACTCTGGACGCGCCCCAGCTGGAGTTGGTGCGCCGGTTTTACCCGAACGCCGCGGAGACGCAGGCGGTGATCGCGGGGACGTTCAACGATAACCTCGAAGGGCGCTCGGGCGGGGAGGTGGATGTCTTCTGGGTGGCGGCGGAGGAGATCGCGGTGACCCTGAATGCGAAGGTTCTGGCCGACAGGGCTCTTCGCGAGGCGGCGCTGACCTCGGAGGCGCGCCCGAGTGTGTCCGACCTTCGAATTGGACCGGATGGACGGATTTACTGCGACGGCAAACCGGTGTCTTTGGACGGCGCGTTTGCGGTCATCGCCCGGCGCGGCGCGGAAGCGGGGGCTGAGCCTCGGCAGGTGGACGTGTGCGTTGCGCCTCCGTTTCGGACGCGGCCTCCGGCGGGGGAGTCGCGGACGATGGAGGAACTCGAGCGCGCGGTCGCGGATGTTTTCGCGGCGCTCGTCGAATGCGGCGAGCCTCACAACGTGGTGGTCAGCAAAAGCTGGTAGGGAGGGAATGCCGGCGGCATGCTGTGGGGGTGCAGCCCCCCGCCGCATGAGCCGATTCTTCCGCCTGCCTCTGGTTCTCAGCGTCGTCGGTGTGTTGGTGGCTGTTTACGCGCTGGGATACGTATTGACGGTGGAGCGGGATCAAGGGCGGGCGCGAAATGCGGCCGTGTATATCCACTACCGGATTTTCCGGCACGCGTGGCAGGGCCGGTTCTTTGCGCCGGCGGCGTGGGTGGAGGGGCAGGCGATCCGGTTCTTTCCGGGGCCATTCCTTTCCAATCCCTCGTGAGCGGCGGAACCGCAGATGCTGCTGGTGCAGTATCCGGGCGGCCGGATTCGATTTGGCAATTCGGCGGTTCCGCCCGCCACGAACCCGTAGGCGGGCGCCGCCGGCCCTCGACCTGCTCCCGTTTCGCCGCTGGCGAACCGCACTTCCTGGGAGTGGTGCGACGGGGCTCCGCGAGGAGAGCGGATTACCGCCGGCCCCAGTTCGGATTGGGCTCGGGGCCCATTTCGAGGATGAGGTTGCCGCCTTTGAGGAGCTCGCTCGCGGGGAAGTGGAAGGTTTCGAGCGGCCTGCCGTTGAGGGAGGCGCTCTGGACGTAGAGGTTCTTTCGGGAGGCTCCGCGGGCCTCGATGGTGAAGGTGTCTCCGCGCCCGTATCGCCGGCCGAGGTCGATGACGACCTTCGGGAAGAGGGGGCTGCCGATCTCGTAGATGGGATCGACGCGGCAGCCGCCATCGGTCTGGAAGAGCCCGAGGGCGGCCATGATGAACCACGCGCTCATCTGGCCCTGGTCTTCGTCGCCGAGGTAGGCGTTGGCGATGCCGTGGCCGTAGTAACGGTCGAGGATGGCGCGGCTCCATCGCTGGGTGAGCCAGGGTTTGCCGACCCAATTGAAGAGGAACGCGAAGTGCATGGACTGCTGGTTGCCGTGCGTGACGGGGTAGTCCCAATACTGGTCGTTGGGGGCGTTGAAGCGCCATTTGTCGCTCTCGGTGAAGCCCCATTCGAGACGCTCGATGAAGCGGTCGACGCCGATTCTCTCCGCGAGCGCCGGGACGTCCTGCGGGACGAAAAACGTGAGCTGCCAGCCGTTGCCCTCGACGTAGTGGTCGTTCCTGCCCGAGCGCATGGGGTCGAAGTCGGGGAGCCATTCGCCCGCGGAGTTCCGCATGCGGGCGTATCCGGACTCCTCGTCGATCGCGTTTTTCCACCATGAGCCGCGCTCGAGGAACTCGCGATAGTCGTCCTCCCTGCCGAGCGCTTTGGCAAACTGCGCAACGGTCCAGTCGTCGAAGGAATACTCGAGGGAGTTGCTGAAGCGGCCCTCGTCGTGGGGGACGTAATGGTGCTTCAGGTAGGTGGCGAGGTCGAGATTGCCCGCGAGGCCGTCGCCGACGCGCCCGGGCAGCGTGGTCTGCATTTTCTTCACGGCGGTGAAGGCTTTCTCCGCGTCGAAATCGCGGATGCCCATCTGGTAGGCGGCGACGATCATGGGGATCTCGTGCTCCGCGACCATTACCGGGATATATTCCATGCCGGCGGGACCCTTCGCGAGCCAGCCGCAGGCGTCGAACATGGCGAGCTGCGACTTCACCCAGAGGGACGACCACTCGGGCGTGACCAGGTTCCACATTTGGTTGAGGTTCCAGAACGTGTTCCAGAACGCGTCGCAGCCGAGCGCGAGCGTGCCGGCGTCGGGCAGCGTGCGGATGTTTTCCTCGGGATCCACCCAACGGCCATCGACGTCGCTCCAGATGTTGCGGCTGGCGAGGGCGCGGAAGAAATTCGTGTAGAAGCGGACCTTCTCGCGCTGGTCGTTCGTGGTGATGGCAACGCGGTCGAAGAGGGCGTTCCAGGCGTCGATCTGATGTTGCCGGACGGCGTCGAAGCTCCATCCGAAGGGGCGCGTGATCTCCTCCTCGAGGTTGCGCGCGGCGCCCTCGATACTCACGAGGGAAATGCCGGTGCGAACCTGCACGACGGGATCGGTGGTGGTGTCGAACTCCACATACGCGCCGGCGTTCTCGACCGTGCCGGCCTCGAGGGAGTCGTCCGGTTGCTCCTCGCCATCGCGCCAGAAGCCGATCTTCGTGAAGGGGCGGTCGAACTCCATGACGAAGTGGACGGTGTAGTCCTGATCGGCCCCCCGCGACCACACGCCCGGCGAATGTTGTTTGCTGAAGCCCTCGATGCGGCGGTCGCCCACCTTTTTGATCTCCAGCCCGTGGATCTCGTAGCCGTATTCGGCGGGCACCCGCAGATCGATCATGACACGGGAGTCCTTCGCGGGAGGGTAGGTGTAGCGCTGGAAGCTGCAGCGCGTGGTGGCGGTGAGATCCACCGCGATGCCGTAGTCCTTCAGCTCGACGTGATAGGAGCCGACCGGGGCCTTCTCGGTGGCGGGATCGATGGCGGAGCGGTAGCCGGTTTCCGTTTCGTCCTGGCCGCCCATGTTCAGCTTGAGCGGACCGTTCACCGGCATCGTCCCGAGGCCGGCCATCGTCCATTCGTGGATGTGGCTGAAGGTGCCGATGCTCTCGATGGTGGGATCGTAGCCCGCCATCCAGCCGGGGTTTTGATTGTCCGGGCTGAGCTTCACCATGCTGAAGGGCATCCACGGCCCGGGCGCAATCATCCAGCGTGAGTGGGCGGTGCCCATGCGGGTATCCACATACTCCGCGGCGGTTCGCACGGGTTGCGGCGAACGTTTGACCTCGCCCTCCTCCAGCAGCTCGCCCTCGCAGAGAATCCGGTAGCGGCTGGTGGTGGGCACCTTCACCGCGGGCATGGGAACTTCGTAGAGGTAGCGGCCGACCTCCGGCTTGTCGGAGAAGATGGGCTGTCCATCGAGTTCCACTGTGAGGGTGGGTTCGCGCTGGAGATGTTCGAGGTCCACCAGCAGGGGCTGGACGTGCTCCGCTCCTGCCGGCAACTCGTAGGAGGCCGGCGCGACGTGGCGAAGAAAGACCTCGCGCTCCGCCTGGGGCACCGGGTTGATGTCGCCCTCCAGCCGGATTTGATCGAACACCAACCACGAGCCATCGATCGAGGTGAGAACGATTTCGTTGCCGCCCTGGCGCAGATCGGAGAGAGCGAGGGGAATCTCGATGCGATGGGGCTTCGAGCGCGTGAAGTCGCCACGGATGCCACCCTCGCTGCCGCCGGAGGGAAGGCGATAATAGTGCGCCCTGCCGTTGATCGTGACCTTGAAGAGCGGGGGATGGGAGGGGTGGTAATCCAGAATTTCCGCGACGAACTTCAGGTTGTCACCGGCGAGCGGGGCATCGAGGCCAAAGAGAATGGTGAGCGTGTGGGAGCGCGTGCCCGACATGGCACTCGAGCCGCCCCACGCGTCGCGGGGTCCCGGCAGCACGTAGGGCCAGTCGGTCGCGGGATCCGAAAAGCCGATCAGGAAGCGGCCATCCTCCCAGCCGAAGTCCTTTTCGAGAAAGCGTTCGTATTGGTCCGGAGCGAGCGCCATCCCTTCGCTGGAGCGATCGGCCTTGCCGATCTCCCACGCGGTGGCTCCGAAGGCCTGCCCGGCAAGAACAAGGAGCGATGCAAGCGCGGGAAGAACGGCGGGGAGACCCGAGTCTCGAAGAGAGCAGGAGAAGCGTAGAGGAACAAGCATGACGCTCAAATGTATGAACATTATTGAACATTATGTGCGTTGGGCACGGGCGGGATAGAAAAAACGTTCTTTGGCTGTGGCAGGTGCTCGTGTTTACGGGCGTTTCACCCAACAGAGCAGCTCTGGGAAAGGATGAGCGTTTCTAGGACGGAGGGCGGCGATCGCGAATATTCGCGTTGACGGAAGCCGCAACCAGCGGATTCGCTATGCCCAACCCATTTGCTGGTTTCCACCGTTCCCCCTTCCTTGTTCGTTCCGCGATTTTACCGAATTTGTGCGGCGGTCTGCGCTGAGGCCGTCGCGTTCCATCCATGGCAGCGGAGATACGTCTCCGTCGCCGTGCTGCTCCTCACCTGCGCGGCGGCTCGCGCCGGGGACTTTGCGACAGAGATGCTGGAGTCAACGTTCAAACTGTTTCACCCCGATTCCACCGGGACGTGCGTGCTGGTGCGACGCGAGGCGGCGGATCCGGCGCTGTATGTGGTGACGGCGGCGCACGTGCTGGAAAACACGCATGGCGACACGGCGATCGTCGTGCTGCGCGAGCAGGCGGAGGACGGCTCCTTCAAGCGGCACGACCACACGGTGCCGATCCGGCGCGACGGGAAACCGTTGTGGGTGCGCCACGAGACCGAGGATGTGGCGGTGTTGCGCCTCGATGAAGTGCCACCGGTGCCGGCGAATGCGCTGCCGCTGGAGGCGATCGCGGACGAGGCTGCGGTGGGCGCGGCGGAGTTGCATATTTGCAGTCCGGTTTACGTGCTCACGTATCCGCAGCGGTTCGAGGGGAACAATGCGGGGTTTCCCGTGGCGCGGCGGGGCATGATTGCGAGCCATCCGCTCCTGCCGGTGAAGCGACATCCGACCTTCTATGCGGATTACACGACCTTTGCGGGGGACAGCGGCGGGCCGGTGTTCATTCCCGATGCGGAGGGTCGCCCGCTGGTCATCGGCATCGTGCTCGCGCAGATGCGCCACGACGAGACGGTGAAGATGGAATACGAGGAGCGCACGATCCACCACCCCCTCGGGCTCGGCACGGTGCTCCACTCGCAGTTTGTCCGCGACACGATCGAGCGCGCCGCTCAGCGGGAGGACCAGGAGGCCGGCAATCCGGGCGGGTCGTGAGAGAGTCGATGCGCCTCGCGTCTTGACGGCGACGGGCAAACTCGCTGCGCTGATTCACTACTTACCGTGAAAGCTGTCCTCTCCATCCTTGGCGTCCTTGTTCTGATCGCACTCGTCGTTATCATCGGCGGCTGTAGCACTTACAACGGGCTCGTGAGCCTCAAGCAGCGGGTCGATCAAAGCTGGGCCGACGTGGAAAACGTCTACCAGCGCCGCGCTGATCTGATTCCGAATCTCGTGAAGACTGTGGAGGGCGCGGCGGATTTCGAGAAGACCACGCTCACGGAGGTGATCGAGGCGCGCCAGCATGTCACGAACGTGCAGATGTCCGCGGGAGCGCCGGATGCGGTGGAGCTGGAGCGGTTCGAGGCGGGCCAGGCCGCACTGAGCGGCGCCTTGTCGCGATTGCTCGTGACGGTCGAGCGTTATCCCGAGCTCAAGGCGAACACGAACTTCCAGATGCTGCAGACGCAGCTCGAGGGCACGGAGAACCGCATCGCGGTCGAGCGGCGGAAGTTCAACGAGACGGCCACGGAATACAATATTGCGATCAAGAAATTCCCCACGGTGATTTTCGCGGGCATGCTCGGCTTCACCCCGCGGGCGCTGTTCAGCGCCAAGCCGGGCGCAGACGTGGCGCCGGAGGTGAATTTCAATTTCGGGGATCCCGCTCCCGCCGCGACCCCCTAGCCGCAGCCCATGCGCGCGGCGATTGCCCTTTTTCTAATCCTGCTTGGCGGCGTCGCTCTCGCTGCGCCCGCGCTGCCGCCGAAGCCCGCAGACTACGTGGAGGACAACGCGGGCCTGCTCCCGCCCGAGACCCGCGAATCGCTCGCCGCGCGGCTGGCGCAGTTTGAGCGCGACACATCGAGCCAGGTGCTCGTCGCGACCTTTCCGCGCGTGCCCGAGAACTTCGTGATGGAGGACTTCACCCAGCGCACCGCCGAGGCGTGGGGCGTGGGGCAACGGGAGCACGACAATGGCGTGGTGTTCTTCATCTTTCCCGAGGACCGTCGCATGCGCATCGAGGTCGGCTACGGGCTCGAGGGGGCGATTCCAGACGCCACGGCGAAGTCGATCCTCGAAGACGTGGTGACGCCGGCGTTTCGCGCGGACGATTTCGCGGGTGGTGTCACGCGCGGCGTGGAGGCAATCCTGCAGGCGGCGCAGGGCGAATACGAAGGCACCGGCCGCACGGTGGCGGAAGACGGGACCCTCGATCTGTCCGACATCCTGTTTTGGCTCTTCGTCCTCCTCTTCATCGCGGTCCTGATCGCGTCGGCGGTGCAGCAGTGGCGGAGGGGCTGGCAGTATTCTGGTGGCGGCACTCTCCCGGACTCATGGGGTGGAGACGGCTGGTCAAGCGGAGGCGGAGGCTTCAGCGGCGGCGGGGGGAGCTTCGGCGGAGGGGGCGCAAGCGGAGACTGGTGAGATGAAGCCGAGGGAATTTCACGACAAACTCGACGACGCCCGCATCGTGGCGGCGATTCAGGACGCCGAGCGACGCACCTCCGGCGAGATTCGCGTTTTCGTCACGGCGCGGAGACTGCGCGGCGATGATCCGCTGAAGCGGGCGCAGGCGCGATTCGTGAAACTGGGGATGACCGCCACGCGCGAGCGCAACGGCGTGCTGCTTTACTTCGCGCCGCGTGATCAAAAGTTTGCGATCGTCGGCGACGAAGGAATCGACCGCAAATGCGGCCCCGGCTTTTGGAAGGAGATCTCGACGCAGCTGCAGAAGCGACTGGTCGCCGGGAAGTTCACGGACGGCATCGTGGAGGCCATCCGAGGCATCGGCGATGCACTTGCCGGGCACTTTCCGCGTCGGGAGGACGACGTGAACGAACTCCCCGATCAAATCGACCGCGACTGAACGGCGCGTCGCGTCGCGCATTGAAATCGCGACGCCGGCCGCAGAGACGGGAGGTCAGCGACGGCTCGCGGACTTCCGCCTGGCCGGAGCCTTTTTAGTCCTGGGCTTTGCGCGGGCTGGCGCCTTGGTGCGCGCGGTTGCCGAAGTAGTGCGGGAACGCGGTTGCGAAGCGCGCGTCGCGCGCTTCGGCTCGTCCGCGTCAAGGCTGCGGAGGTAGAAGGCGTTCACATCCTTGAACTGCGCCTCGAGCGTTTTGGCCATGGCCTGCTCCTCCTTGAGGATGGCTCTGCACGTGGCTGCGATTTTCTTTTCACCCACCGCGTCGGCGGTCTGCGCGAGCGAGGTGTAGCACGCGATCTCGAAGTGCTCGGTCGCAAAGTCGGCGATCGCGTTCTTTACCGGTGTGTCCTTCACGAGCGAGGTGCCAATGCCTGCGACGGCATTCACGACCTTGCTGACCCCTTCCCGAATGACGGGATGCCCCGCATCGAGCGACTTCAACGCCTGCTTCACGGCGGTGGCGTGCTTTTTCGTCTCGGTGAGGTGTTTCTTGAGTGCGGCGCGGACCTTTGGCAGGCCCTCAGCGTCTGCGATGTGCTTCTCGAGAGTGGTGACGATGCCGACCTCCATGGCGTGGGCGTCGCCGAGCCAGGCAATGAGTTGTTCGCGTTGTGTCATGCCTTGGTATCGGCGCGCGAAGCAGTGTTGGCCGGGTCTTTCGTGTCGCGCAGCGGCTGGGGCGGGCGCGACTTCCGGCGGAACGTCAAAGTTCGAAGCGGTTGTCGCCGGATTTCAACGCGTGGGATTTGCCATCCCAGACGAACGTGCCGGTGGTCTCCGGCGGAAGCTGGATGGCGATCTTCCACGTGTCTCCGTCGCGACGATACGCGACGGCGATCCTGCCCTTCGGGTGCGGAATCTCGCCGCTCACGTCGGTAAGCCGTCCGGGGTGCGGCTCGATCCGCACACTCGCAAATCCCGGCGCGGCACTGTCAATGCCAAGGACGGTTCGGAAGAACTCGATGTTTGGACTGCTGCCCCATGCGTGGCAATCGGAGCGGGCGCCGGGGACGTTCGAATCCTCGGCCCACGTGGTGAGGCCGAGGCGGATGTTCTCCCGCCAGATGTCGAGCCAGTCGAGGTAGTCGTTGCCGAGGCCGGCCTGCGTCAGCGCCTGGTGGAGGTAGTATTTGAAGTAGATGCTGCAGGGCGTGAGGGAGTCGTCGGTGAGCAACTTCTCCGCGACGGTCTTGCGCTCCGCCTCCGGCACGGTGCCGGTGAGGATTGCGAGCGCATTGGCATGCTGGGAGAAGGTTTTCTTTTCCTCGGTGCTGGCGATGAGGCCGCGCCCGGTGTCCCGGTATTTGCGGCGGATTGTCTCCTGCAACTGCGCGGCCTTTTTGCCATGGAGTTCGGCGAACGCCGGCATGCCGAGCTTCGCCTCCATTTCCGCCGCCCATTGCAGGGCCATGAGGAGCTGCAGATCGAGAATGGACGAATGCCCGCCCGGTCCCTTTGGCGGGGAGCCGACGAACCAGCCATCGCCGCCGGCCCAGTCGACGAACGTCCAGTAGGGCACGTCCTTCAGCGAACCGTCCTCGTCCTGATACCTCGCGAAGAAGTCGAGGATGCCGCGCACGCCCACGAGCTTGCCGGCAATGAAGTCATCGTCGCCGCGATACATCCAGTAGTCGTGGAGCATGCCGATATACCAGAGCGAGAACGGCGGGATGATTTGTGCGCTGTGCGTGGGATAGCGGCTCAGCGTGATGCCCTCGGGCACGCGGGAGCGATCGATGAGCTCGATCGCGTTGCGCGCGAGACGGTCGTCACCGCTTTCGTAATACGAAACCAGGGCCTGGATGCGCGTATCCCCGATATATTGGAGCTGCTCGTAATACGGACAGTCCATGTAGGTCTCCCACGCGTTCAACCGCGCGGTGCGCCAGCCGATCTCGCGAATCTTGTCGATCTCGGCGTCGCCCGTTTTCAGCACCGCGGTCTGCTCGAACGGATAGCCCGTGAACGTGCCGTAGAGGTCGTCTATCACCAGCGGCTCGTCCGCGGTCTTCACGGTGAGGAGGATGTAGCGATAGGTGCGGTAGTTCAGCGTGGTGAACGTCTGGCCCGCGCTGCCGTCGGAGATCAGACGATCCTCGCGGCCTACGAATTCCTTGCCCTCGACTTCGTCGCGATTGCCCTTTCGCGCGCCGTGTCCGTGATTCACCGGATCTTCAAAAAGCGACTCCGCATAGCGCAGGGAGATTTCCGCATCGCGACCGCCGCTGAAGTCGAGGGTGACGTAGGCATTCGTGAGGTGGGCGCGGTCAAGCAGGAGGGTTGCCGTCGTGTTCGGGGGAATCGTGACCGGGACCGCCTTCTCCGGGAAGCCGTCCGGAATCTCGACACCGGTCGCCTTGCGCACCATGGGAATGCGCTCGACCTTCATTTCCATCGGCGGCAACGGCGAAGGAACGAGCATCCAGCCAAAGCCATCGGATCGGCCTTTCGCACTCGCACCGAAGAGCGTCTTCGCCGCGGGCCACTTCGAATCGTCGAAGTCGGGCGCCGACCAGCCTTTGATGGTCTTTCGCTGGTCGACCTGCTCGCCGACGCTTGCCGCGAAAAAGCCGGCGATCGGCGAAACCGCCTCGTCGCGCACGCACTTCCACGAGTCGTTCGTGTTCACAATCTCCTCCGCCGGGGAGTTGCCCTGCAGGACGAAGGCCGTGCGAAACGTGACCTGCGCCTCGGGCCGGAACTCCGCCTCGTTATAGACAAGTGCCGCCAGTGTGTTCCTTCCCTCCCGGAGATAGGGCGCAAGGTCGACCGTCTCGTAATTCCAGTATCGGGTATCGCCACGCGCCGGCCCCAGGGAGACGAGCGTGCCATTCACGAGGAGCTTGTAGCGATTGTCCGCCGACACCCGCACCACGAACGACTCCGGAACCGCGTCGAGGTCGAAGCTTTTCCGGAAATAATAAACGCCGTAGCGGCGTCCACCCTCATCGGCCGCGGGGCCGATCCATTGGGCATTCCAGGAATCACTGACCGCCGGTTTCCCTGCCGACTGCGCCACCGCGGCTGGTGTGCCGAAGGCGGCTATCCATGCCACCAGCAATCCCGGGAGGAAGGTTTTCATCATCGCAACGGCCGTTGAATCAAATGGGCCGGGTCACCGTATCGGGAGGACCAGGCGGGAAAAGTCGCAAAAGTCCCGATTTCGCGACACGGCGGCCCCGGCAGCCGGGGGGACGGATTTCAACAACGGGCTGTCGGAAGGAATGTCACCGGGGCAGCCCATCGCGCGTGTTCAGCGGAGGGATCAACCGCCGCCGCTGGCGCGCCGCAGGTCCTGAATATACTGGAGCTCCTTGACGAGACGCTTCTGGAAGACCTCCGGGATCACCATCGCGGTCGACGGAGGGCTCATGAATTCGTAGGTCTCTTCGAGTTCCTCGTCGGCGTAGGCCACGGGCAGCTGGGTCTTCGTGTCGAGCATGATGACGGCGGGCCCTGGGACAACCGCGTCGGGATCGTCTCCGGAGATCCGGAAGACGAACACCTGTCTTCCCTTATACTCCTCAACGCCCTTGAAATGCTTCATGGACAGCCACCCCATGCGGGCAAAGTCGGAATCGCCGTAGAAGGGAAACCGCGTATCCGTCGGAGGAACCTTCACGACGGTGTCCTTCTTTCCGAAATCGCTAAGGCGCAGCCCCCCCAGAATGTAGCTCTCGAAGCGGGTGCCATCGCGCTCCATGATCTCCTGGATCAGCTGCTTCTCCTTTCGCACAGTGCGCACAGCCGTCTTGCCCTTCTGCTGTTCACCGTCCGCCGTCGGAGCACCCGATTTGTAACGGGTGGTCACCTTCCAATAGGCTTTCTCCGGCGCCCGGGGCGCAACAGGTTCCTTGGGCCGCGGCTCGCCGTCCTGTGCGGAGAGGGCGAATAGCGGGAATAGCGCCAGGGCGCAGGCCGATGCTCGAATCATAAAATTAGTGAACCGTTTCAATGCGTTGGTCGACCACCTTGCCGGTCATCCGGTCGATCGCAACAAAAACCCAATAGCGAGCCTGCCCGTCAACATTGAAGTCGGATAGCTGGGACGAGCCCTGCGGCATGCTGCCGGATTGGGCGGTTACATCGATCATCAGATTCCACGTGCGGACACCCACGGAGTCCACGAGTGCACGCATGAGGCTGGTGCGCCGGCTGTCGTAGTAGAGGTTGTTTCCGATGGCGTTCCGGATCTGGGCGCTGTTTTGCGTGTCGGACTGGTTCCCATTCGTAAATCGTCCACTGAACGGGCCGGCGAACGTCGTCCCGGACACCAGTTTTCCCGCGACTTCCGCGCGGGACCGGAACGGTCCTTCCGCCGGGTCGCTGTTCTCCGGATTCACCCAGTTTGCCAGCGCGGTCGCGATCGCGTTGTAATTGCCATCGGACAGCTGCATGGAATCGCTGCCGCGGCGCCCATCGGCCCGGCCACTCGCCCCTCTCAGGACCGCCTCGAGAACCAGCGGATCGGCCGAATTCAGGTTCAGCACGCCCGCCATCAGCTGGGTCGCCTCGGAGTCCTGCGCCGGATCGTTGTCGACCGAGTTCACACAGAAGTAGTCGAGCAACGCGTTATCGCCGGTATTTGCATTCCAGAAATCCACGGATTTCCATGGGAGATCGCGGCACGCGTAACCCATCTCCGCCACGGACTGGAACGGGCGGTTCAACACAATGGGCCGGGCGTTCGCGTTGGGGTTGCCGACGTTTCCAGGAGTGGAATTGCGAGTCAGCGGATTCATATCCGCCGTATAGAAGTTCGGGAGCCACCCGGCGGACGCCCGACGCGCTTCGCCATCCGGGTCCAGATAACGGTAGAACTCGTTTCCCTGGGAGGGAGAATTCCCCGCGATCTGATTCAAGAACACGTTGTTCGGATTCAGGAATCCCTGGGTCGACGACCAGTTGCTGGCATAGGGCATCCACTGCTGCCGGAGATTCCGGATGCGAGCCAGACCACCCGCGGAGCTGCCGTTTGCACGCGGATAGTGGTTGGACGCGATGAAGCGATTATCCGTGCTGCCACCATCCCACGTCTTGAACAGGAAATTTCCGGTGTTCAGGTTTTTTGGAGACGAGGCAGTCGCACCCGAAACGCTGGAATTCGTCGTGAAGCCAGTGCTGTTCGGCGGGAAATAGGCCAGGTTGGTTTGATTGTTCGGATTCAGCTGACTCTCGGTGCCGGACCAGACACGGTAGAACTGGCTCTGGGGGCCGAAGCGCTCTACGCGCGGATCGACCCGGAAGGTCGCATCGGCGTCGCGTCCCATCACCCGCCACACCTGGTCCTGACCCGCGCCCAGCGTCCTCATCGTGCTCTCGGGAGTGAAGACATCCACGACGTCATACATGATGTCGTAGGTCTTCCATTCGGAGGAACCCGGGGCCTGATACTGCAAGGCGAAGTTCACCTTGGTGTAGTATTCCGCCCAGCCGCGGAAGCGCAGAAGGTCGATCTGGGCCCACGGAGCGCCCGTGTAGTCTCCCGGAACCGCGCTGTTTACGTAATACTTGCCCAACCGGAACCCGATTCGCGGCTTGGTATCCGTGGGGTAAACCATTGCGATGTTCTTGATCCGGTCGATCTGAAACTCGCCATCCGTCGTTCCCGCGCCACTGACGCGAGCGGTAATATCCTTGGCGACACCGTTGCCGTCGGGAGTCCACAACAGCGCCGGCTCGCGCAGGCTCTCGCTGTAATCAAATTCGATCCAGTCGCTCTCCTGGCGGAGAAGAGGATTCTGTCCTCCGACCGTATAGTCGTCCAGATTCCCCAGGGATCCGGCATTCGGATACTCTTGAACGATCGGATCGAGCGTATAGTCCACGCTTCCGTTCGCAGAGTTGTGTTGTCCACCCCAGGTGGCGTTGTCCGGCCAGATATTTGGGCGCCCGAAGTCGGTTCCAAATGCCACGTTCGGCTCCGTGGTGGGCGGGTTGCCCGCAACGCGCCCCACTCCGCTGTTCGCGCGGGACAGAGTCTCCGTGTAAGGGACGACACGGAATTTCGTGGGCCTGGGCACCGTGGGCTCGGTCGCCGGACGGGCATGCGGGTTCCACACCTGCGGGTGGAGATACGTGCGTCCTTCCCGGACGTTGAAGGATGATCCATCCTTGCGGTTGATCCGCAAATCGGATCCGGCGGCGTAATAGTTCCCCCGCTTGAACCCGTGCAGATAGGGCAGGTCTTCGACTCCGAAAATGACCGTGCCGTTCACCTCGAGCTCGGTCGGAAGACTGTCCTCATCCCACTGGTCGATGATGGCGGCCCCGATGCGTGCCACGTGATAGGCCACACAACTGTCGTCCAGCCCGATGGCATGCGGCCGGTTGTTTGGCTCTTTGCTGTATTCAGGGTCGGTGAAGCCTCTGTCCTTGTGTTGGGGGGGAGCCGCCAATGGATTGATGACGGGCGGAACGCCGGCCATCTGGTGGCCAAGTGACCCAACATTGATCGCAGCCTGAAGGACCTCGAAAAAGTTCGGGGTCTCGCCGGCATCCTTCACCTCCTGAAGGGTCCGAAAGCGAGGAAGCTGGTTGGAGTTCAGCTTGATCTTGTCTTCATTATAAACCCAACGCTTCAGAGAGCCGTTCCATTCCAGGCCAAACGCCTTTTGGACCTCGTCCGCCCGACTTACCACGGGGCTGGAACCGGACGTGTTCAGTTTGAGGAGATTAATCTGATCCAGTGCAAACCGACGGGGCATCAAAGCTTCCCCGTCGCCTGACCAGATCTCCGAATTGATAATTTCCTCCTGACCGGCGCTGTCGTTCCGGTAGGTCACGGTCTTCGGCCGGCCGAGATTCCAGTTCCACCGATAGGTGGGGGCATTGATATCCCGGGTGAAGTGCGTCAGATAAGGCGCAAGCAAGCGGGCGGAGTCCTCCGATCCCAGCTCCGAGCGGAGGTAGTTGAGCATGTCGGAACGGGAGAGGAAGGCGTTCTGGTTCGGCCGCTCCGTCGTTGTTCCGTGGATGGTATCCATCCCGGGAGGGAATTTCCCGAGCGAGGCAAACATCGGCCCGGAACGAAGCACGGACGCCAGACTTTCGCTGGGTTTCCCGTCAGTGGTGGTCGCCCATTGCACCGTTGGCCGGTAACGCCATTGGTTGAGCCGTGTCACATCAAGAGGGGCTCCCACCTGCTGGGAAAGCCAGTCCAGATCCGCAAGGACGAGGTTTCCTTTGCGTCCCTCGATCTCCTCGATGGCCCCGGGGGTGAATCCCGCGACGTTCATGTCCAGAAGGCCGCCGACATCGTAAACGTGGAACGCATACCGACCGACAATGCGGTCCTCGGGAGCGGGGTTCCGGCCGGGAGCCGAAGTCACCGTTTCGCCGCGCGCGTTTACATAGATCCAGTTTGGAACGTCCGTGTCCGAGAGGTAATCGGCGGTCAGCATCGGCCGGTCCCAATACTCGCCACCCAGCGGGCGATATCCCGGTTTATTGAGGTGCGAGGAGTCGTATGTCGGGACATTGCTGACGCGGATCCCTGCCGCGGCGGCGGCGCTTCCCAGCGCCGGCGTGCTTTGCTTGACCAAAGTCCGGAAGTTGCCGCTCGCGATCCCACCCGACACTTCCCGCTTCACAACCATGTTCGCGGGATCATCGACGACAAACGCCCGATCCGCGCCTGAGCCCAGGATCGTGGTGGCACCCTCCTCCGCCTCGGCAAGAATCGCCGCGACCACCTGGGCCGAACCAAACTCTGCGAGCTTTGCGGCGCTGACCTGCGACGAATACCCGGCACTTCCCTGCGCATCAAACCGACTGCGGAAAAAGAAGGCGGTGACGATCACCGTGGCGACGACGATCAGCGACAGCGTGAGCACCAGGGCCACGCCGGATTCCCGACGGCAGGCGCGATCACACGAAGCTCCGCGGCGGAACAGGAAATCAGTTTGTGGATGGGAATGCATAGGTCCTTTCGAAGGTTCGGATTCCACGAACGAAATCAGGTGGATACTGACGGGCGACGGAGCCGCTGGCGCCGGGGAAGAGCCCAAGGATGTCGTCCCACTGGGCCTTGGGATTCCAATTCCCCTCGGCGTCGGGTTCGGGAACTTCAAAAGCCTGCTTCAGGGAAGCAACCTGTCCCTGCCCCTTTACCCGCTCAAGGGCCTCGATGGCTTTATCGTCCATGACCGCCATGGCCACGACGAGGGCCTTGGCCGTGCGGGGCCGCCCGCCATCGACATAGTCGAGCGTCTTGGAAAACGTTCCGTCGTGTTTCAGAAACGCCCACTCGAAGCCGACCACGCCATCGGCGAGTGCGACGTCCGCGCCGGTGTCCGAGGGAGGCGTCCCGCGATCCGGCTTGTTCTGGGAATTGGATGCCGGCGTGGGTTCCGCAAACCCAAGAGGGCTGGCGGCGGAATAGGAATATCCGACATCCGTCCGAAAAAGCCGGGTGGAGGATGGCGATTCGAAATCGTAGGTCACGTAGGAGAGCGGGCGTGCATCCGCCTGGTTGCTTCCGTCGACGCCCCGTCGCAACGTGTAGAATCCAAATTCCTCGGGCGACTCCGGAAAGGCGGCAAGATCCGGACGGATGACAATGGCGTCGATGTCCGTGCGGAGACGTCCCAGCAGTGCGCGGGCCTTGTTGTGATTGTTCATCCGCTCTTCAGCGCCACGCCACGCACTGGAAACTCCACCAATCGCCTGGGTGAAAATGAGCACGGTGATGGAAAGAACGGCCAGGGACACCATGAGCTCCACGAGGGTGAACCCCTTGTGCGAGCGGTGGCGGAATGGAATTGCGGAAATCATTACCACGGATTTGCGACGAAGGCGGTCGTCGCGACATAGGTGTTTTTCTGGGGCGAGTCCTTGTCCGCCGATTCGACAGGCCAGATGAGCTGAAGCGAGCAGCGAACGAGTTGCGCCGCGGATCCCTTCACGGGCTCGCTGGTGATCAGATGTTTCAAACCAAACGCCGCCTCCTCGCGGCTGGTCACAGCGCCCACATTGTCAATCCACTGCACCGAACTGGAGAAGCTGTTGCCTCCCGCGGGATTTGCCGGAAGCGGGAAGTTGTTCCAGCTGATGGCATCAGCCTGCCGTCCTGCCGCCCGGCGAACCTCCTGGTTGATCATTTCGCGATACCGCTCCATCAAAACCGTGGCAACGTTCGCGGCCTGAATCCGTTCCTCGTTGTCGCGGGTCACCTTCAGCGACGAGCCCATGAGCCCAATGATCGTCAGAATCGAAAAGGCAAAGATGCCGAGGGCAACCACGACTTCGACGAGGCTGAACGCGGTGTCTGCTTTTGGTTGGAATCCGTTTTTCATCACATCGATTGATGAACACTGGGGGCGCCAGTGATGCCGTTTACGAACACGAGCGCAGTCGACTTCCGCTCGAGTTCGGAGGGTGAAGAGCCTTTCGAGGGAACCAGAGTGATCTGGAGTCCTTCGTAAATCGGGATTTCCGCGCTGCTGGATTCATTGCGATCCAGCGCCGCTTCGCCCGTGGGGGAAAACATCACCACCCGGCCACTGGTGAAATCGCGTCTGCGGGCCCATTCAGGCAAGACGTCGGGGGGAGGCCTGCGGGGCCCGGAAACCTTCGCCTCCTCGATGAACGCTCCGCTTCGAACGGGCAGCTTCACGGAAGGGGCGTCGGCGTCCGATCCAAATTTCACCCCGCGGAACTCCTCCACACGACTGACAAGCCGGAACTTGTCGCCGGAGCTGGTTGTGGGAAGGCTGCCGTCGCGGGAGGCAACAACGGCCATGGTGATGGTATTGCCGTCGGCGGGGCCCAGATCGTCCTCCGCCAGGAAGACCCACGTATAGGTGGACTGGGAGATGGCCGTTTGCCGTGCGAGTTCGAGACCGGCGGTCACCCCGTTGAGTGCACGCTCGATCTCATTCCCCTCGGCGGCGCGTTGAAAGCCGGACACCGCCATGGTGGCGACGACCGCAATGATCGCGATGACCGCCAGCAGCTCGATGAGCGAAAAGCCGGCGCGACCGGAGTGGGAAGCCGGCCTGTCATAAGGACCTTGGAAAAATGGGAAGGGAGAGCCTGTCATGTCGGGGAAAAAAGGCTCTACAAGTTACCTGTATACAGCCCGCGTGCAAGGTGCGGGCAAAAAGCACGGGCGTCGCCGTCGCGCCGATCACGGGGCGAAGCGTTCCGGCTCGGAGGTCGGAAAAATCCGAAGGACGAGGGGACCATGAGAGACTGTAGGGAAGAGTTGGGGATAAGGGGATCTTCGACCTGCGTTGGGGCGCGCGGCGAAGCAACAAAACGGTTAAGCCAGCTACCGCCGGCCAGCAATGAAACTTTCGGTCAATAACAAGAGAGTTCCGGTCGTTTCCGGCCGTTTCATCAAGAGTTCTGCTGGGCCGCGTTCTCTCGACGGATCTGGGCGGGGGTCTTTCCGACGCGCGATTTGAATACGACGCCCATGTATTCCGCGTGCCGGAAGCCGGAGCGCTCGGCGACTTCGACCATGGAAAGGTTCGTGTGAAGCACGAGATCCGTGGCGCGACGAATGCGGATGGCGACGAGCTCGTCGTGCAGGGTGCGGTCGAGGGCGGCCTTGAACCGGCGTTGAAGGACGCTCCGGGAAGCGCCGACACGGCGGGCAATTTCGTCCACCCCGATGCCTTCACACGCCTTCTCCCGCATACAACGCAACGCCGCGGCCACGAGGGGATCGCCGACGGAAAGGATCTCGGTCGACCGGCGGGTGACGAGTTCGATTGGAGGGATCAACTGCGGGGTCTTCGGCGGACGCTCACCCGCCATGAGACGATCGAGCAGGGCGGCCGCCTCGTAGCCGACGCGCACGTGCCCGGGCCAGACGCTGGAGAGCGGCGGGTTGCTCACCTCACAGAGGGGAATGTCGTTGTCCACACCCACCACGGCGACGTCGTCGGGCACCCGTGCTCCGGCTCGACGGCAGGCTTCCATCACGTCGGAACCGCGCTGGTCGCTGCAAACCATCACACCGAGCGGCTTCGGCAGATTGCGAATCCACGCCGCCATTTCGTCGATCTCGACCTCCCACGGCTTCATCCGTCCGCGGGAGCGCGGGGCAACGGTGTAAACCGACGGAGAGGGGTCCACATGGCGGACCGTGCCAAGGAACGCATCGCAGCGGGCCTGGGACCAGCGCTCGTCCGGAATGTTCACGTAGCCGAAATGGACGAACCCAAGCTCCAGGAGATGCTCGGCGGCCATCTGCGCAACCTTGGCGTGGTCGATATGGACGAGGGGAAAACCGGCCTGCGGGAAATTCCCCAGCACGTCGACCACCGGCAGGCCCGTGGCACCCACGGCCTCGGCGACCGCGCGGTTTTGAACGCGCGCGATGATGCCATGGCCGCGCCAGTGCTTCAGCCAGCTCGGCACGGGCTCATCGAGGCTGCGGGGAGAATGGAACAGGCTCCACGGTCCATGCTCCCGCACATACCTCGCGATGCCACCGAGGATGTCCCGGCCGGAGGCGAGCGTCGTCTCGATGATGAGCGCGACGTGCGGCTCCTGGCCGGGGGCAAGCAACCGCCGGCGTGGCTTTCTGGTTGTGGTGGCCTCAGCGGACAAGTTCTTCGACGAATCCGGCATCGATATACTGCCCTCCGTCGTCCTGGTGGCAGTGAATCGCGAGGACGTTCTCCCCGGTCTTGAGGGCGGACGGATTCGCAAGTTCGACCTCGATGTATTCGTTCACGTGGCCGTCGAGTTCGGCGATCTTCACGCCGTTGAGGTAAACCGTCGCGGCGTTGTCGTGGAAGATGCGGAGCATCGGCTTGCCGGTCGGGCGCTTCGAGAGCGTGAACTTCCGACGCAGCCAGATATCGGGGCTCCGCCACTCGGTGCGGACGTGCATGTTGCCGTTTCCCTGCACGCCGAAACCACCCTGGCCTTCCCTCCACGAGCTGTCGTTGAATCCGGGCTTTTCCCAGCCCGACTGCGGAGTGTCCTCGGTCCAGCGCCACTGCTGGGGCTCGTTTTCGGACGTCGGGACGAGTTCCTTCGTTTCGATCAGGCCGTTTGCGGCGTAGAGCTTTTTCGCCATCGAGCGCAACCAGGCGGTGTCGATCTTCGGGATGCGGTCATAGGTGAGCAATCCGTTGATCTCTCCTTCCACGTCGGTCGTCTGCGTATAGACACCACCCGACACGCCGCGCTGCCGGAGCCGCGCGAGAATGTCGATCGACCTTTCATAGCGCTGCTTCCACTCGTCGATGGATTTCGGCAGCCCGCCGTAGCCCCAGTTGTCGGCATTGGGATTCCAGAGATGGCCCTTCACCGGGAAACCATGTCCGCCGAATTCTCCGACGACCTTCACGTAGTCGGCGAAACGCTCGTCCTTCAACGGGAACGCGGGATGCGGATACGCGTGCTGGTCGGCAATGTGACCCACGGGCCAGAAGTTGCCGCCGCTGGCGATGTTGATGAGACGGGTCGGATCGTATTCGACCGCCATCTGGCCGGTCTCCATCGTGCGATGCTGACCCCACGCTTCGTTGAACGGCGTCCACACGACGATCGACGGGTGGTTGCGCAGGTGATCGACCATGCGCTTGTATTCGAGGACATACTGCTCGTGATGCTCGTCAGGCCAGTTGGCATCCTCCGGGTTCGGAGCAAGGTGCGTCCACCGCGGGCTCGCTCCGCCGCCGTTGAGCTGGTCCTGCCACACGAGCATGCCAAGACGGTCGCAGTCGTAGTAATAGCGCCGCGGCTCGATCTTGATGTGCTTGCGGATCATGTTGAACCCGGCGTCCTGCAGGAATTTGATGTCGGAAAGCATGGCCTCCTCCGACGGCGGGGTGAGCAGGCCGTCCGGCCACCAGCCCTGATCCAGCGGTCCCCAATGGAAAATCGGACGCCCGTTGATGGTGAAGCGCCAGTTACCGAGCGCATCCTTCGCGCGGCCAACCTCGCGCAACGCGGTGTAGGATTTCACCTTGTCGACGACCTGCCCGTTCGCATTCACGAGCTCGGCGACGATGTCGTAGAGGTTCGGTGAACCTGGCTCCCACAACTTCGCGTCCGGGATCTTCAGTTCCACCTTTCCGGTGCCCGAGGCGCTCGCCACTTCCTTTCCACCGAAGTAGGCCGTGAGCTTCACGGTCTCGCCTTCGACCGGCGTGCCGGCGAGCTTCGGATCGACGGTGACGGTGCCGGTCTTGATGTCGCACCCGTAGGTCAGGCCTTCGATCCACCGCTCAGGCACCTGCTCGAGCCAGACGCTCTGCCAGATGCCGGACACCCGGGTATACCAGATTCCGTGCGGATTGCGGTGCTGCTTGCCCTTGAGCTGGAAGCCCTCGGTCGCGTCATAGGCGCGGACGACAACCTCGTTGCCGGTCGGCTTCAACGCATCGGTGATGTCGAAGGAAAACGGCGTGCTGCTGCCCTTGTGTGAACCCACTTCCTTGCCATTCACCCAGACCGTCGCCTCGTAATCGACCGCCTCGAAGTTGAGCAGGGTGCGCATTCCGGGCTTGGGATCCGGCAGCGAATGCCGATACCAGATCTCTTCATTCGGCTCGATCAAACGACCGACACCCGACAACGCCGACTCCGGAGCGAACGGCACGAGAATCTTCTGCGTCCAGGACTCGGGCTGCCCCGCGCCGCGCGGGGTGACCGCAAAATCCCAGAGCCCGTTCAGGCACGTCCAATCTTCACGAACGAGCCCCGGACGCGGATATTCCGCCCAGACTTTCTTGGGATCCAGATTCCGGCCCCATTCGGTGAGCATCGAATTCGGGACGGGTTTCCATTGAGCGAACGCGGATGCCGCGCACAGGCACAATACGACAGGGAGGGAGAAGCGCAGGGGACGCATGCCGCCTGCTATCTCACCGAAATTCAAATGCGTCCAGCGTTTTTCGAGCGGATTCTTGCGCAGCCCCATTAAAATTCAACCGACCCGGGAAGGCCGGTTTTACAATGGTTCACGACCCATTGGCAGGCGAGGGCACCGTGATTCTCGATCAAGGCCGCGATTCCAAAGGAGATTTTCGGTCGCGAGATCCGGTCGCCGCTCAATCACCGGCGGGCCGCGCCAGGCCGGCGTCCACGAATTGTCCGCCACCGGTCTGCCGGCAGTGAATTGCCAGCAGATTCGTGCCCGGTCGAAGCGCCGCCCGCGCTTCCGCGCTCAAATCCACCTGCCCATATTCCGTTCGATGGCCGGCGCTCGAAAAGGCCGGCACGCCGTTCAGATAGACCTCCACGTCATTGTCGTGATGGATCCGAAGCTGCAACGGACCGGCGAGGTCCTCCGGCGTGAGTTCAATTTCCCGGCGCAGCCAGATGTCGTCGGACGTCCACGCCGTGCCCACGCGGGAACCCGGGGTGTCCGGGGAGCCAAAACCTCCGCGCGACTTTCTCCAGCCGGCATCGTCGAATCCCGGCTTTTCCCACCCGGCCGCGGGCGTCGTGGTGGTCCACCGCCACATCGAGACCGACGTCTCCGCGGTCGGCACGATTGCCGCGCCGGCCGACTCCGCTGCCATGGCCGCTCCGCTGCAAAGTCCGGCAATCAGGAACGCAAGGGCGGGCGTCTTCATCGGGCGCATCGCCTCATTAACGATGCGATGCACCCAGTGTGCAATCCTCGAAGAATGGTCAGGCGTTCGCCAGGGCGACGGTCTCCTTGCAACCGCCGTTCGGATGGTCCGTCTCGACGATGTAGGCGGCACGAACCTGCGCCCCCTCCGGCACCCTGCAGCTGTCCCCGTCGAAGACGAGCGGCACGCTCACGCGCAGGAACTGCTCGACCTCGCCGCTGGCTCCACGGAGCCGCACCGGACCCGCGGCATGAACCACGTCATCGTCGAAGTCGAGCATCTCGATTTCGAAGGAAAGCACCTCCGCCTTCGGACGGCGGAACTGAAGTGGATCGTAAATGGCGAGCGCGGCTTGATTGAGAACGTAGTTGCGGATCGTCTCCTCCGCCGCGGCTTCGCGGTCAGGCGAAATGTAAGACATCGCCCGATTCTTTCCAGCGGGGTTGTCGGCAATCAAGCACTCTGCGAGTTCACCGGCGAATTCATCGCCGCAAGGAGCGTTTCCCACGGCAGGGTCGCGCATTTCACCCGTTGCGGAAATTTGTGAACGGACCCCATCACCTCCAGCCGGGGGCGTGCCGACAGGGACGGAGCCGGCTCTCCGGTGACTGCGAATTTCCGGAAATCCTCCGCAAGCGTCCGGGCTTCCGCAGCCGGTTGTCCGGTGATTTCCATGGTGAGGATCGAGGCAGAAGCCGTGCAGATCGCGCAGGCGCTTCCGGAAAACCTGGCCTGCCGCACCAGGTCGCCATCCATCGAGAGCTCGATCGAAACCTCGTCACCGCACAGCGCGTTGACGCCTTCCGCGCGATGGGTCGCTCCCTCGAGCGGGCCGAAGTTCCGCGGCCGCCGCGAATGCTGCAGCAGCACCTCCTGATACAATTCCATGCTCATGTGGCCGTGAAGAATGCGATCGCGTCCCGCACCGCGGCGACGCCGCGATCCAGCTCGTCGTCGGTGTTGTAAAGATAGAAGCTCATCCGGCACGAAGACGGCGCGCCGAGTTTGCGCATGAGCGGCTGGGCGCAGTGGTGCCCGGCGCGCAAAGCCACCCCGCGCTCGTTCGCGAAGAACGCGACATCGTGCGCATGGACCTGCTCGACATGGAAGGTCACCAGCCCCGCGCGATGACCCTCCGGACCAAACACGCGAACGCCCGGGATCCCGCGCAGCGCCTCGGCAGCGCGGACGCCGAGTGCCTCGCAATGCGCGGCAATTTCCTCCAGTCCGATCGCATCCAGATAATCCATCGCGGCGTGGAGTCCCGCGGTCTCGATGATCGCCGGCGTTCCCGCCTCGAATCGGGCCGGCGGCTGGCGAAACGTCGCAGCTGTGTAGGTCACGCGCTCGACCATCTCTCCGCCGAACTGCCACGGCGGCATCGCCGCGAGGATGTTCGAACGGCCGTGGAGAAGACCGAGCCCGGTCGGCCCGCACATCTTGTGACCCGAGCAGGCGTAAAAGTCGCAGCCGATTTCCGTCACGTTCACCGGGAGATGCCCGGCCGCCTGCGCGCCATCGATCACCGTCACGACCCCATGCTCGCGTGCCATCGCGCACAGCTCCGCCGCCGGCGCGATCACGCCGAGCGTGTTCGAGACATGCGCAAAGGCGAAGACGCGCGGCCGTTCCGCGAGAAGCCTGCGCGCGGCCGCGAGGTCCAGCGCCGCGCCGTTTTCCGTCACCGGCACATACTCGATGCGTGCGCCGGTCCGCCGCGCCAGCTCGAGCCACGGCACGAGATTGCTGTGATGCTCCATCTCGGTGAGCAGGATCGTGTCGCCAACGCGCACGTTCTCCCCACCCCACGCATTCGCCACGAGATTCACCGCCTCGGTCGTGCCGCGGGTGAACACGATCTCCTCCGCCGCAGACGCGCCGAGAAACTTCGCCGCCCGGGCGCGCGCCGCCTCATAGGCCGCCGTCGCGCGTTCGCTCAACTCATGAATGCCGCGATGAACGTTCGCATATTCGCGCGAGGCAAACTCCGCCATCCGCTCGATCACCGCGCGCGGCTTCTGCGTGCTCGCGCCGTTGTCGAGATACGCGACCGGCAGCCCGCCGACCTCCACGTCGAGGAACGGGAAATCCGCGCGCACGCGGGTCACATCGAACCTTTCACTCATCAAGCCATCCTTTCACGGTGCCGGCCTCGCGTCCATTGTCTCGACGCGGAACGCGATCACCGCGTCATTTTCCAACCGCGCTTGACGGGCATCAACCGGCGCAACCGCGCGCGGGCGTAGAATCCCGCCATGTTGTTGCTCGAAGCTCCCCGCCAGTCGCGTCATCCCCGACGAACCCTGCCCGTCGCGCCTCTCGTCGCCGCCAAAATGAATCCCAATCCCTTCGTCGTCTTCGGCGAGTGGTTCGACGCCGCGCGCGAAGCGGGACTGCCCGAACCGAATGCAATGAGCCTCGCGACCGCCGGCGCGGATGGTCGTGTCACCTGCCGCACCGTGTTGCTCAAGGCGTGGGACGAACGCGGCTTCGTCTTCTTCACGAACTACACGAGCGAAAAGGCCCGCCAGCTCGACGAAAACCCTCACGCCGCCCTGCTCCTCCCGTGGCTGCCGATCTCGCGCCAGATCGAGATCACCGGAAAGACCGAGCGCATCACCACCGCGGAGTCCGCCTCATACTTTTTCAAGCGTCCGTTCAAGAGCCAGATCGGCGCGTGGATTTCGAACCAAAGCTCGACGATCACCTCCCGCGCGCTGCTGGAGGCGAAGTTCCATCAGATGCTCCACAAGTTCAAAGAGGGACGTGTCCCGCTGCCCGATCACTGGGGCGGCTATCGTATCGTGCCCGACACCTTCGAATTCTGGCAGGGCGGCCCGCACCGCCTGCACGACCGCATCCAATACAAGCGCGCGTATTGCGGCGAGTGGCGGCGGGTGCGGCTGCAACCGTAGGCGAAAATTCCTCCTCCAGGTCGAGCGCCGCGCAGAGCGATCTGCACGGCGTTTTTGCGTTTTTTGATGCAAATCAATGCCACGCGACGGCCACGCAACTACTACATATCGCGCTCTTTCCGGTGCCCCACCCCCATATGTAGTTGCAGGCCATGAAAACCGCTGTTCCGCCCCCGACCTCGATCGATCCGATTTCGTCCTTGAACGAATATCTCGATCGCAGCGACTGGCGGGTGAATGCAAACGCCAACCAGGGCTACTCGCTGGGCGGCATGATCCTGAATATCGGCGGCAAGCTGACCGCGAATTACTGGCTCGATCACATCTATCCCGCGGCGGTCGGGCGAGCGCACCGCGAGGGCGACTACCACATCCACGACCTCGATATGCTTGCGGGTTATTGTGCCGGTTGGTCGCTGCGCACGCTGCTGGCCGAGGGATTCAACGGCGTTCCGAACAAGGTGGAATCCGGCCCGCCCCGCCATCTGCGCACCGCGCTCGGGCAGATGGTGAATTTTCTCGGCACCCTGCAAAACGAATGGGCCGGCGCGCAGGCGTTCAGTTCGGTGGACACCTACCTCGCGCCATTCATCCGTGTGGACGGCCTCGACGAAGAGACCGTGCGGCAGAACATCCAGGAGTTCATCTTCAACCTCAACGTCCCCTCGCGCTGGGGCACGCAGACGCCGTTCACGAATCTCACGTTCGACTGGGTGTGCCCCGGGGACCTTCGCGGCCAGCATCCGCTCGTGGGCGGGGAGCCGGTATCGTTCACCTACGGCGATCTCGGCGAGGAAATGCGCATGATCAACCGCGCGTTCCTCCAGGTCATGGCGGCCGGCGACGCGAAAGGTCGCGTGTTCACATTCCCCATCCCGACCTACAACATCACCGACGATTTTCCGTGGGAGAGCGACACCGCCGATCTCCTCTTCGAAGTGACCGCAAAATACGGGCTGCCGTATTTCCAGAATTTCCTGAACTCCGACCTCCAGCCCGGAATGGTCCGCTCGATGTGCTGTCGCCTCCAGCTCGACCTGCGGGAGCTGCTCAAGCGCGGCAACGGTCTGTTCGGATCCGCGGAGCAAACCGGCTCCATCGGCGTCGTCACGATCAATGCCGCGCGCCTCGGATATCTGCACCCGGGCGACGAGCCGGCGTTGTTCGCGCGGCTGGACGGTTTGCTCGAGCTCGCGAGGGAGAGCCTCGAGATCAAGCGCACCGTCATTCAGGAGCAGATGGACCGCGGCCTCTACCCCTACACGCGCCGCTATCTCGGCACGTTGCGGAACCACTTTTCGACCATCGGCGTGAATGGCGTGAACGAATGCATCCGCAACTTCACCGACGACGCGGAGAACATCTCGACGCCGTGGGGCCGTGCGTTCGCGCTGCGCCTGCTCGATCACATGCGCGGGCGGATCGCGGCGTTTCAGCAGGAAACCGGACACCTCTACAATCTCGAGGCGACACCCGCGGAAGGCACGACCTACCGCTTCGCGCGGGCGGATCAGCGACGTTTTCCGGGGATTCTCCAGGCCGGCACGCCGGACGCGCCGTATTACACGAACTCCACCCAGCTGCCCGTCGGCCATACCGACGATCCGTTCGAGGCGCTCGAGCATCAGGAGCCGCTGCAAACGCGCTACACCGGCGGCACCGTCTTTCACATGTATCTGCCGGAGCGCGTCTCCAGCGCCCGCGCCTGCCGGGAGCTCGTCCGCCGCGTGCTTGGCCGCTACCGCATCCCCTACCTCACGATCACGCCTACGTTCTCGATCTGTCCCACCCACGGCTACCTCGCCGGCGAACACCAATTCTGCCCGAGATGCGACGAGGAGCGGCTTGCCCGCAAGCGCGCCGCACATCTTGCGATTCTATGAAAACCATCGAACTCGAAGACCACGAACGCCAGCCCTGCGAAATCTGGACCCGCGTGATGGGCTACCACCGGCCCGTCTCGCAGTTCAATGCCGGGAAGAAAAGCGAACACCGCGAGCGTCGCCCCTTCCGCGAAGTCTCGGCGAGCCAGGACCGCGCCCTTGCGGCCTGACCGGCTCCGCATCGGCGGTCTCACGCGCTTCTCCACGGTCGACTTCCCCGGTCGACTGAGCGCTGTCGTCTTCTGCCAGGGATGCCCGTGGAGATGCCGCTACTGCCACAATACGCACCTTCAACCATTCCACGAAGGAGTGCTGCCGTGGCGGGAGGTCGTCGAATTTCTGAAATCCCGCGCCGGACTGCTCGATGCGGTTGTCTTCAGCGGCGGCGAACCAACGGCACAATCTGCGATCGAGAATGCGATCCGGTCCGTGCGCGATCTTGGCTTCGCCGTCGCGCTTCACACCGCGGGGATTTTCCCGGAGCGACTCGAGCGCCTGCTGCCGCTGCTCGACTGGATCGGACTCGATGTGAAAGCTCCGTTCGATTCCCGTCACGATGCGATCACGCAGGTCGCGCAGAGCTGGCACGGGCCGAGCGAGGCACTCGATCTTGTGATCGCCTCGGGGGTCGACTACGAGATCCGCACCACCTTGCACCCCGCCTTGCTCGATGAACCGGCATGCAATGCGATCCGCGCGGAGCTCTCCCGACGTGGTGCACAGCCGACGCGCTGGCAGCCGTTTCGTCCGACAGGTTGCACCGACCCTGCATTGATCGCGATCAGTGATCGCTGACAGAACGCGCGAAGACGTGGCAAAAGCCTGACAAAAGTGTCTTAGGACAAATTTCGTTGGGTTTTCCCCAACCTGCGGAGAGTCCGGCAGGGCGTCCACTCCGAGAATGATTCCATCGGACCGGACCGACCGACACGCAGTCAAGCGGCGGCGCAACCGGTCCACCACACGAAAATGGAAGGACTACATTCCCGAACGACGCCCGCCAATGGAAGCCGTGGATTCACCCGCAGCACCCACCGGGCCGAACCGATGCATCAACCCTGGAGCCGGCCCACGCCGGAAGCCCGCAAACCCGCAGATGACATCTCCGGTTTCCGGCTGGAGGCGCTCTGCTACTTCCTCCGCAACACGAAGGTGTTTGCCGATCTGCCTGAACAGGATCTGCGCGACCTCGCCACCGTTGCGACCATCCGCTTCCTCGAGAAAGGCGCGTATCTCTTCCACAAGGACGAGGCGCCGCCCGGACTTTGCCTCGTGCGTCGCGGCATCGTGAATTTCCACCGCGTCGCGATGGATGGCCGTGAAGTGGTCATCCACTTCTACCGCGAGGGGGAAGTGCTCCCCGAGATCGCGTCCGACTCCGACAGCGGCTGTCCGGCCGATGCGCGAGCCGTGGTCGCGAGCGAGGTCATCATCATTCCCCGCCGCAGCTTCCTCTCGAAGGTGCGCACCTGTCCCGAGCTTGCCCTGCGCGTGCTCGCATCGATGGACCAGCAGGTCCATCAAATCGCGGACTCGCTCGAGGACATCGTCTCGAAGAACGCCTCCACGCGATTCGTCCACTGGCTGCTCAAGCAATGCGGCGGCCCGGGCTCGCGCGAATCGGTCGAGATCGACCTCGGAACGACGAAGCGCGCGCTGGCAAGTGAACTCGGCGTCCGTCAGGAAACCCTCTCCCGCACGCTGCGCCAGCTCACCGAGAGCGGATATCTCCGTGTGAGGGGACGGCACATCACGGTGAAAAGTCCCCAGGCTCTGCGCAAGGCGTGGGTGAACGACGCACGCTGCGCCGCCGCTGCATAGTTGGAATACTGTCGGGCCGCGGTGCTCCGTGACCGGAGAAGAAGACGCTCCGGTTGCGGCGCCGCGGCCGGCCGTTACCGCGGCGCGGACGCCGCACTCTCCTTCGCGCTTTCCCCGTAGGGGGTCAGCGAAAACGGCCGGTCCTCGATCCTTGTGCCGCGCTGCTTGTTGGGCTCCGGTCCCATTTCCAGCTCGAGCACGCCGCCGGCCACGATGTCGGAGTGGCGGATGAAATTCGCGGAGTGCGGCTTCCCGTTGAGCTTTGCGGACTGGATGTAGACATTGCGCTTGGAATTGCCCTTGGCGAGGACGGTGAACTTCCTGCCGTTTTCCAGCGAGATGGTCGCCTTCTCGAATACCGGACTGCCCAGCACATATTCATCCGTGCCGGGACACACGCTGTAGAATCCCAGCGCGCTCATCACATACCACGACGACGTCTGGCCCTGGTCCTCGTCGCCGGGATAACCGTTCTCCGTGGAGTCGTAGAGCTTCTCCATCACCTCCCGGGCGCGGAACTGCGCCTTCCACGGCGCGCCGGCGTAGTTGTAGAGGTAAATCATGTGCTGGATCGGCTGGTTGCCGTGCGCGTATTGGCCCATGTTCGCCATTTCCATCTCGCGCATCTCGTGGATCACACCGCCGTAGGTGCCGACCTCGAACTGGTTCGTCTCGGTGAAGACGCGGTCCATCTTTTCGACGAATTTTTCGTCACCGCCGAGCAGGTCGATCAATCCACCCACGTCGTGAAACACGGACCATAGGTAATGCCACGCGCAACCTTCTGTGAATGGGCCACCCCATTCGATGGGATTGAAATCCGCGGGCGTCCAGTTTCCGCTGCGATCCTTTCCGCGCATGAAGCCGGTCTCCGGATCGAAGACGTTCAGGTAGTTGCGCATCGACTTCGCGAAGAAATCCGCCTGCGACTTCTCGCCGACATCCATCGCGAGCTTGTAACCGCAAAAGTCGTCATAGGCATATTCGAGCGTCTTCGCCGTTGCTTCGCCCGTCTCGGGATACGCGACGTAGCCGAGCCGATAGTAATCCTCGTGACCATGGCGGCCATTCGCAGGGCCCCATGGGCCCTTCTCCGTCGCCTCGTGGCGATACGCCTTGAGGGCCTTCTTCGGGTCGAATGTCCGGATGCCCTTTACCCATGCGTCCGCGAGCACGGAGATCGCGTGGTTGCCGATCATGCTTCCCGCTTCGCCGGGAAACGACCATGAGGGCAGCCAGCCGCACTGATCGTAGGCATCGAGCAGGGCGACCATGTAACGGCCGTGCATCTCGGGATGGAGCAGCGAATTGAGCGGAAGCTGCGCGCGGAAGGTGTCCCAGAACCCCGTGTCCGTATACATGTAGCCCTTCTTCACCTTGCCATCGTAGGGGCTGAAGTAGTGCGGCTTCCCGTCCTTCCCGATCTCGAAGAACATCCGCGGGAACAGGCTCGCGCGGAAGAAGCACGAGTAGAACGTGCGGAGCTGCTCGTCCGTGCCACCTTCGACGACGATCTTCGAAAGATAGCGATTCCACGCCGCGGCGCCGGCCGCCTTCGCATCCTCCAGCCGGGCGAACTTTCCGAGCTCACTCTGGAGGTTCAGCTCCGCCTGTTCGGGGCTGATGTAGGACGACGCCACCTTTGCCTGCACGGTCTCTCCCTGGCGAAACTGCACATACGCGCCGATCTTCTCGCCCTGGCGCTCCGTGGCTTTCTCCGTGATCGAGTTCCCGTCGCCCCAGGTGCCATAACCGATGAACGGTTTGTCGAACACGATGACGAAATAATTCCGGAAGTTGCCGGGAATCTGGCGGCCGTTGCGGACCCAGCCGACAATCTTGCGTTCGCGCGGCAGGATCTTCACCTCCGCCGGGCCCGTGTAGCCGTCCATCACGACGAAGGCGTCCTTCCCGTTGGGAAACGCGAAGCGCAAAAAGGCCCCCCGCTCAGTGCCCGACATCTCGACGTTCACGCCCGTGCCAAGCTTCACCTGGTAGTAATACGGCTTCGCCGTCTCGTTCTGGTGGGAGAACTTCGCCGCCCGCTCGTTCTCATCGACGGTCAGCTTTCCCGCCACGGGCATCAGCGAGAAGACAGCGTAGTCGTTCGTCCATGAGCTGCATTGATGCGCCTGCTGGAAGCCGCGGATCGTGTCCTTGAAATATTGATACTTCCAGCCGTCGCCGTTCGGGCCCGTCTGCGGCGCCCAGAGGTTCATGCCGAACGGCCGCCCCGTAACCGGGTAGGTGTTCCCCCGCGTGAGCTCGAACTTCGAGTTCGTGCCCTGCAGGGTGTTCACATAATCGGCGGGACTCGTGGCGGACTGCGCGGGCAACGCGAACAGTCCCGCGCACGCCAGCATGGCGGAGAGAAGGCGGCGGGGCATGGGCAAAGGACGGACGTTCAGGGTCAAACAGGGAGCGTCACGCAAAGTTGCATCCGCCGCCAGCGAATCGCGAGGAAAAGAGGGGCAACGCCCACCCCATCACGGGCGATCCATCCCGGAAGCGAAACGGGCCGCACGTTCCCCGAAAACCGGGGCCGCCGGCCCGTCGCCAGATTACCTGTCTCGTCCCGCCGCTCAGGCGTTCCGACGACGCAGGCGCCACACGGCAAACGTGAGGCCGCAGGCAATGAGCGCGACCGTGCCAGGCTCGGGGATGGGCGCGAACTGCACGGTCAGCGTTCCCGCTGTGGTGTCGAACAAATAGCCACCGGTGCCATAGCTCTCGTCGAGGGCAAGCCCGCCAAGCACTTCGATGTCGAATGTCGCGTCGCCGCTCAGGTCGCCGGAAATCAGCGTGTAGGCCACACCGGTCTCGAGGGAGCCGGCATTCAGATCGTGAATCGTCAGGGCAATCGTGCCATTCGCCTCAAGGCTGGTGACGATCATCTCGTCGTTCGGGGCGAGGCCGTTCACGTCAAACTCCAGAGCGGCGCCGGTCTGCAACGTCACCCCTTCCAGCAGAAACTGCCCGATCTCCGTATCGTGCGTGGAGAGCGTGCCCCCGGCTGCAACAGTCACATCCGACATCATCGTAGACGCTCCCGAGCCAACCCCCGCAAGGGTGCGGCCATTGGTGACCGTGAACGGCGTCGACGTATCCAGTATCGCGCCGCTGGCGATCGAGATCCGTGGAATGTTCACCGTTCCACCGTTGAAATTCACCACCGCGGGGGACGCACCGCCCGCTTCGACGCTCAAGGTATCGGCCGTAAACGTTCCACCATCGAAATTCACTTCACCGCCACCCTTCACCGCAAGGGTGGTCGCGGTGTAGTTCGCATTTCCCTCGATCGTGAAAAACGCCCCGATGCCGCCCTGATTCACCACAAAGCGACCGAACTCGCCCTGGGCATTGCCAGACGCCGTCCAGACCGTGGTCCCGTTCTCGCTGAGAAAAGTGTTCGTCGCGGTGTTTCGAATCGTTCCACCCGAGTGCTCGATGGTTGCGCTTACGCCAGCACCCAAAGCCGCCGTCGTGAGGTTGCCACCAATTGCTCCCGTAAGCTCGATCAAGCCTCCAGTCATTTCGAGAGTGCCGCTTCCACTCTGCCGGCCGATCGCCAGCCAGTTGTCGACGCGGATGGTTCCGCCCTCCATTATGACAGTTCCATTGGAACCGGAGGCGTTGCCGATCCACAATTCGTTGGCCACTTCAATACGGGCGTCGTCCCGCATCGTCAGGGTGCCCGTGGCACCGCCAGCACCAACCCTGAACTGACCTGCGGTAAAGATCTCCGCGTTGTCCTCCATCGTCAGGGTTCCCGTGCTTCCCGCCTGGATACCGACTGCAAAATGGCCAGTGGCGCCACCCAGTGTATTGAGCTTATCGATCTTCGCATTCCCGGAAAGGGTCGCGTGGCCGGTCGCGCCGCCGGTGCCGATGAGGAAGTTGTTGTGTCCCCAGGCGCGAATTTCCGAGGACCCGCTCATGTTCAGCGTTCCCTGGGCAGTGTTGTTATTCACGCCGATATAGACGTTGCTGTAGGAGGTCAGGCGCGAGGATCCCGACATTTCAAGGGTGCCTGTGGATCCGTTTCCATCTCCGCCGATCCAGACCTCATCCTCTTCGAGCGGCGGATCCTGCACCGGACGACGATCGAGTTCCATTTCAGTGGTCCCGCTGAGCGTCAACGTTCCCGTGCCCCCGCCGAGACCCACTTTCAGCCATCTACCGACGGTGAACGTGCTGTCCGTAATCGTGACGTTGCCCGTTCCTCCATCACCTATCAGGAGGTCTCCCCCGGGTGCCTCGGCCGTCCGATACTGGGCCCCGTTCGAGATGTTGACGTTGCCCGTCTGTCCGGCAGCTCCGCCCACGCGCAGACGCAACACGGAGCTCGACCCACCGTTCAGATTGGAGGTCCCGCTGTCGATGACTGCCGCGTCCGCTTCCGTCGGCAGCGAGCCACCCTGCCAGTTTGCGGGCGTGAGATAGTCTCCCGTAACTCCCGAATTCCAGAGAATGTCTGCGGCGCGGACGCCGGGAACGGCAAGTGTCAGGAGAGCGATGCCGGAAAGAAAATGTGTTGAGCGGAGATGCATGGAACGAATGGGGTGAGATTATCGGGGAGGTTGGGGGGTGGAGTATCATACGCGGTTGGAGACGCGTTGCAACTATCGGATGCCTCCGCATCGCGGTCGCGGCCATGGTGTTCAGGAGAGGCGGCACCGGATCTCCCCGGAAAAGTGCCCGGCAGTTGACGGTGAAAATCCAGTAGCGAAAGGGGAATCATGGCGGTATGTATCCGCACAACACGCTGGCGGATTCCGTATCCTCCGAATTCGGAAACCTCTGGCTCCAAGATTTTTGCATGCGTTTGGTTGCTCGACTGCGACATTTTTTTGCGATTGTGGTGACCGCTGTCGTCGCTGGAGCAGAGACAGGACGTTCCGCAGAGAGCGGACTCGATGCCGCGGAACCGATCGGGCCGTTTCTGGACGGCGTCTTTCCCTCGCAGGCACCCGGCGGAACGGGCGACTGGGGCTATGAGCGGGTGTTCCCCGGCATCGAGCCGAAGTTGATCACCTGCGCGCTGCCGGTGCCCGGAACGAACCGGATCCTCATCGTCGAAAAGCAGGGACGGATTCTGACCTTCGAGAACCGGCCGGACGTCTCGTCGATGGAGCTGTTCCTCGATTACCGCGAGCAGACCTACAACAACAGCGATAGCGGCATGTCGCATCTGGTGTTTCACCCGGAATTCGGACAACCGGACTCGCCAAACCGGGGCTACGTTTATGTCACCTACAAGTATTCGCCGGACGGAGACTCGGGTGACTGGAGTTACTGGCGGCTGTCGAGGTTCACGGTGCCGGACGGGACGCTCGCCGCGGATCCGGCCTCGGAGCTGATCCTCATCCAGTTGTTCGACCGGCACCAATGGCACGACTCGGGGTGCATGATGTTTGGTCCCGATGGCTTCCTCTATGTGGCCATCGGTGACGAAGGTGGTGCCGACGACCAGTTCGACGCCTCGCAGAAGATCGACGACCGGTTGTTCTCCGGAATGCTGCGGATCGATGTCGATCAGGACCCGGAGCGAAGCCACCCCATCCGGCGCCAGCCGCGCCAGACTCCAGGGATTCCCGAGGGATGGCCACCGAGCTTCACGGCCAACTACTTCATCCCGAACGACAATCCCTGGGTGAGCGAGGACGGCAGCGTGCTCGAGGAATTTTATGCGATCGGGCTGCGCAGCCCGTATCGGTTCGCGCGCGATCCGGTGACCGGGCGGGTATGGATTGGCGACGTCGGCGAGGCGCATCGCGAGGAGGTGAGCGAGCTGGTCAAGGGAGGAAACTTCGAGTGGTCCTTCAAGGAAGGCACAGTGGATGGCCCGAAACCGATGCCGGAGCCGCTGATCGGAACCCGGCAGCCGCCGCTATGGGATTACCCTCGCAGCGAGGGGTTCGCAATCATTCTGGGCTTCTTCTATCACGGCACGGAGCACCCCGATCTCCGCGGAAAGTGCCTCGCCGCGGACTATGTCAGCGGCAAGGTCTGGGCGATCGCTCCCGGAGAAGGTGGAAAGCCGGCTCCCGTGGAACATCTCGTGACCCTCTCCTCCCCCGGAACCGGCACCCGCGGCACGACGGCGCATCTGCAGCTGCCGGACGGAGAACCGTTGATCATCAAGTTCACGGAGGGCGAGATCGCGCAGTTTTTCAAACTCACCCGCACGGGAGTGACCATTCCCGATCCACCGCTGCTGCTGAGCGAGACCGGCGCGTTCACGAACCTCCAGACCCTGGAGCCGCGCGCGGGCCTGGTTCCCTACACCGTGAACGCACCGCTTTGGTCGGATGGTGCGGCCAAACGACGATGGCTGGCCGTGCCGAACGACGGGACGTCCGGCGGACAGAAAATCGGATTTTCCGCGGAGAGCGACTGGCAGTTTCCGCCGGGAACCGTGTTTGTGAAACATTTCGAGCTGCCGGTGGATGAGAAGGCCCCCTCCGTCGTGCGGAAGCTCGAGACGCGCTTCCTCGTGATGAGCGCCACCGGCGAGCCCTATGGCGTGACGTATCGGTGGCGCGAGGACGGAAGCGATGCGGACCTGCTTCCTGCGGGCGCGGAGGACACGATCTGGATTGCGCTGGCCGATGGCGGAACCCGTGAGCAGGTGTGGCAGTATCCGAATCGCACCGACTGCATGACGTGCCACAACGGCGCCGCCAACCACGTCCTCGGCGTGAAGACGCACCAACTCAACGGGGACATGGTCTATCCGAAAACCGGACGCACGGCGAACCAGCTCGCGACCCTCGCGCACATCGGGCTCCTCGACGAGGGATACCGGACCGAACACCTGCCGTATTACCTGCGCGCGCGGGCAATCAACGACATTTCCGCCCCCCTCGAGACGCGGGTGCGCAGTTACATCGACTCGAATTGCGCACAGTGCCACCGCCCGGGTGGCGTGCGGGCAAACTTCGACGCGCGGTTCACCACTCCGCTCGAGGCGCAGGGCCTGCTCCGCGGCAAGCTCGATGCGGCATTCACCGGCGAACCGGAGTCGGTGATCCAGCCGGGCGATCCCGCGCACTCGGTGGCGTATTTGCGCACAAATCGAATCGGCAACGGACAGATGCCCCCGATTGCGAAAAACCTCGTCGATGCGCAGGCGGCGGAAGTCATCCGGGAGTGGATCGAATCGCTGAAGGACGGTCCGACGGTGACCCTGGAATCGCGTGGATTCAACGAAGCCGGCGAGGCCTTCCTGGGCATCACCTTCAGCCATTCCGTGACGAATTTCGACGCATCCGATCTGCGCGTGCGCGGAGGTGAGGTCGTCGAGTTCAGCGGCGGCGGAAACTCCTACGCCGTGCGCCTGCGACCGGCGACGACGGCGCCGATGACCGTGCGCGTCCCCGCGGGAGCCGCGTTCGCCAACGGCCTTCCGAACTACGCCTCAGCCAGATTGGAAATCGAGGCTGTTTCGACCGACCTCGTGACGTGGCTGAAGTTCGATGCCACCACGGGTGGGACGGCGGTGGATTCCTCCAGCTTCCGCGACGACGGAGCCGTTTCAGGGACGACGGAGTGGACGGACGGGTATATTGCCGGCGCGTTGGAATTTGCCGGCGGCCGCGTGACGATTCCGAACCACGTCGGCGACGACTTCACGATCTCGTTCTGGATACGGACGGACGAGCCGTTCCCCACGACGGATCTGCCGGTGGAGGGCGCGACCCTGTTCTTCTCGGATGCGCCGTTTGCCGCGGAGGAATTCCTCGTTGCAGGAACACGAAGCCCGGGCGGCGTGAACCGCGTCAATTTCCAGACAGGTTCCACGGAGACCGGCAACCGCGTCATCCTGCAGGGCGGACGACCGGTGACCGTCGGCGAGTGGACGCATGTGGCGGTGCGCCGCATCAAGTCGATTCGCGAGATGAAACTCTACGTGAATGGCCAGCCCGATGGATTCGTGATCGGAGGCGGAGAGGACCTCACCCTGAGCCCGGGCATCGAGATCGGCGGGACGGCGGCGGGAGCTTCCCTGCCATTTCACGGCGCTCTGGATCAGGTGCGCATTTTCCGGCGCGCGTTGCCGGATGCGGAGATCGCGGCGCTCGCACGGGAGACCTACGGGGACACCGTGACTCCGGTCGATCGCTGGTTCCGCGAGAATCTGCCGGGCCTCACCCATCTCCACGAAACGTGGCTCGATCCGGACGGGGACGGCCTCGACAACGGCGGCGAGTTTTCGTTCGGGACGAACCCGCTCGCCCTCGATGCACCACCGGTCGTTCTCGCAGCGGACGGCGGTGACGGACTGTCGCTGTCCTTCCCGGTCCGGGACGGGCTGGAATACGATGTCCTTCTCTCGTTCGACCTCGTGAGCTGGCAGGCCGCGGGCTCCCGATTCGTCCATCTCTCGGACACTCCGGGCTCGACTCCGGACTACCGCATGCGGTTGGGGACATTCGTTCCCGGGGATGACGATCCTCAAGACGCCGCGTTTCTGCGGGTCGTGCCACGCGGCGAGATTCCCTGAGGACGATCGCGGGTTGCGCTGCCGACGACGATTGCACAAGCTGCGAAATGGCCGGCCCGACGTCGAACCGCCTTGTGCTCGCATCGCTCCGGCTGCTGGTGCGCGTCGCGGCATTGTTTGCGATCCTCGTTGCGATCGCATGGGTGGTCGCGTGGCTCGTGCTCTGCCAGCCGGTCTTTTCCACGAACCCTCGATCGGCGACGAAAGTGGATCCCGCCGGTCTCGAGCGGCATGTGCGAATGCTGTCGGAGGAGCTTTCCCCGCGCAGCTATGTAAACGCGCCAAATCTCGACCGCTGCGCGGAATACGTCGCGTCGGAATTTCAGAAACGCGGAGCGACGGTGGAGATCCAGGAATACTCCCTCGGTGGCAGGCGGTTTCGAAATGTCATTGGCAGATTCGGCGACGGGCGCGACGGCCTCTGGGTCGTGGGTGCGCACTACGACGCCTTCGGCGAAACGCCGGGCGCCGATGACAACGCAAGCGGGGTGGCAGGGTTGATCGAACTCGCCGGCCTTCTCGGCTCCGTGCAGACGCCGCCGGACGTCGAGCTCGTTGCCTATTGCCTCGAGGAGCCGCCGTTTTTCCGATCGCCCTACATGGGCAGCGCGATCCACGCCTGGCAGCTCCACGAGCAACGCGTCGAGGTGCGGGGCGTCGTCGTGCTGGAAATGATCGGATACTTCGACGACGCGTGGATGTCGCAGGACTATCCAATCTCCCTTCTACGCGCGCTTTATCCGAGTCGCGGAAATTTCATCGGTCTGGTGGGCCAATTGGACCAGCGGACGTTCGTGCGGGATTTCAAACGCCGGATGAAAGGCCTCACCAATCTTCCGGTCCATTCGATCAATGCCCCCTTGCGCCTCGCAGCCATCAACCTTTCCGACCATACGAACTACTGGCAATATGGCTGGCCGGCGCTGATGGTCACCGACACGGCGTTTTACCGGAACGAGGCCTACCATACCGATGGCGATACCTGGGATCGGCTCGACTACCGGCGCATGGCAGACGTGGTCACCATGGTGTTCGGGGCGCTCGTTTCCGACAAACCGGTGCGCCGGTAGGGCTCGGACCCTTTAGGCATCCGGCTCCGGAGTTTCCGGGTTCGCCGTTTCGGAGTGAAAATCTTTTCGGCAGTGCGACGGGGCGCGCTACAGTATCGAGGCCTTCATGTCCGCCTCCGTCTCATCGCCCCACGCTCCTTCGGAGCGCCTGCAGACTCCCGCCGAGGAGAAGGCGAACTTCTGGAGTTCCGCCGCGGGCCTGCTGCTGGCGGTGGGCGGACTGCCCGTGCTCGCGGGTCTGACGCTGGCCAGCGACGACGATCTCGCGCAACTTGGCGCCGCGGCGTTCGGCGTCACGCTTGTCGCGATGTATGCGATCTCCGCGGTCTACCACGCACTCCCGCAGGGACCGCGGAAAGTGAAGGCGCGGCTGGCGGACCGCATCTCGATCTACGCGCTCATCGCAGGAACCTACTCGCCATTTGCACTCGGGCCGCTGCGGGACGCGGGAGGAATCTGGCTGTTTGCGCTCCAATGGATAATGGCACTTGGCGGCGCGGCGTTTGTCCTTCTCGGAGGCATCCGGCTGCGCCGGATCTCGATCGGCCTGTATCTCGCAATGGGCTGGCTGGGGATTTTGTTCCTCCCGGCGTTTCTCCAGAAGATGTCGTCGGAGGGTCTGTTCTGGCTGCTTGCCGGCGGGATCGTCTACACGGCGGGCGTCCCCTTTTACATGGCAAAGCGACTGCCATTCAGCCACCTCGCGTGGCACGTCATGGTGATCGGGGGATCTGCATGCCACTTTCTCGCGGTGCTCGTCACCCTGCGCTGACCGCGACGGTTACCCGCAGTGCTCGGCGACACATTTCTCGATCGTTTCCACGCTCACGGGCTTTGCGATGAAGGGATAGCCGCCGATGTGGGTTTCCTTCTGCGCCTCCCGTGGTGAAACGATGGCGGTAAGAAAGACGACCGGGATTCCCGTCAGTTCGGGGTCCGCCTCGATCTGCGTCGCCACGTCGCCGCCGTCGATGTCGGGCATCACGACATCGAGAAAAATGATGTCCGGCTTGAAATAGCGGGCGGTCTCCACCGCCTTGCGACCTTCGTTGACCTCCTCTACAACAAACCGCCCCGTGCTTTCGAGCGTGAGACGGAGCAATCGGGTGAAAGCGGACTCGTCGTCCACGATGAGAATGCGTTTTTGGTTCATGGCTGCTGGGTGGTTCGAAAAGTAACGGTCGCGACCGCGCCGCCGGATTGCCCGTTCCGGATCGAAACCGCGCCGCGCTGGAGATTCATGATCGAGCGCACAATGCTCATGCCGAGGCCGGTTCCCTTTCCCGCCGTCTTCGTGGTGACAAAGGGTTCGAAAATCCGGTCGAGCACTTCCGGGGGGATGCCGCAGCCGGTGTCGGAGATTTCAACGACCACAATCTCCTCGCCCGGTCGGAAACCGGTCGACACATGATCGATGGATGCCTGCTCCGTTTGCGCGCGCACCGTCAGAACGCCGCCCTCGGGCATGGCATGCAGGGCATTTGTGATCAGGTTCACGAAGACCTGGCAGGTCTTGACGCGGTCGGCGAGCACCGCCGGAAGCCCTTCGGCATCGAGTTCGATCTGGTGCCCGGCCTTGCGGATCTCCCCTCGCACCAGACGCAGCGCGGTGCGGATGATCGTCGCGAGGTCACACGGCTGAAGCTCGATCTTCCGGGGCGCGGAGAAATCCAGCATGCCCTTGATGACGCTGTCGGCACGTCCCACCGCATCCGCGAACTCCTTCAGCACATTCAGGGTCATCTCGTCGCCGGCATGTCGCGTGCGCAGAAACTCGATGCCCATCGACAGGATCGCGAGCGGGTTCTTCACCTCGTGCGCAACACCGGCGGCAAGGCGGCCGATCGACTTCAATTTCTCCGCTTCGATGAGCTGAAGTTGCACGCTGCTCAGCTCGGCGTGGGCACGCTGGAGGTTTCCGAGCGCATCCGTCAGGTTGAGATTCGCCTCCGCCAGCCGGGTTCGCTCCTCGTCGAGCGCCATTTCCAGGCGCTTGAGCGGAGTGACGTCTCGCGTGATGCCGAATGTGCCGACCACGCGGCCGTTACGGTCCTCGAGCGGGAGTTTCGTGGAACTCAGCCACACCTCGGAGCCATCGGGTAAAGTGCGTCTCGCAACCTTGCCGACGATCGGGGTTCGGGTCTCCATCACACGGCGCTCGTCCCGCAGCGTTTCCTCGGCCTGCCCGGGGGGATAGATCGCCGAATCCGTTTCGCCGATCAGCGCCATGGGGTCGTGGAATCCATGCGCCTCCGCCACCGCGCGGCTTACACGGACGAAGCGCGACTCGCGATCCTTGAAGTAAATCCGGTCGGGCACATGATCGAGCAGCGTTCGAAAAAAATCGCTGTCCTGCCGCAAGTCCCGGATCTCCCGTGAGCGCGCCAGCGACCATCGGATGGACCGCTCCAGAGTCGGCGGCTCAAGTCTCTCGATCACGAGATAATCCTGCGCGCCAAGCTGCATTGCCCGACGTTCGGCGCCCGCGTCGGCGATGTCCGCGATCACGATGACCGGCAACCTCGTCGCGGACACCAGCCGATCGGCGAGCATCTCGATTCCACGAACCGGATTCCCCGCGATCCTCGCGAGCACGAGGTCCGCTCCATCCGAAGCCAGTGCCTCCCCTCCTCCGTCGGGGTCGGAGAACTCCCCCGCGATCCGGATTTCCGTTCCGGAAAGACGATCGAGCAGACGTCGCAAACGGTCGCACTCAGGACCGACGACGATCAAGCGGACACCGGGTGACTCGGTGGAGGGACGGACATCCGGGGAGAGCGTCACATCCGGAATATCGCACCCTCCCCGGGAGGGTGCGAGGAAAAGCCGGAACGGTCAGTGCACCTTGAGGAGCTCGACCTCGAAGACGAGCGTCTCGTTCGGACCGATCACGCCGGGCACCCCGCGCTCGCCGTAGGCAAGGTTGGACGGGATGGCAAAGCGATACTTGGCACCCTCCTTCATGAGCTGCACGCCCTCGGTCCAGCCGGGGATCACGGCATTGAGCGGAAACGTCGCGGGCCTGCCACGTTTGTAGGAACTGTCGAATTCCGTGCCATCGATGAGCGTGCCCTTGTAATGCACCTCGACGGTGTCGGTCGCCTTCGGGCTCTTTCCGTTCCCCTCCTGAAGCACCTCGTATTGGAGCCCGGATGCGGTCGTCTTCACGCCTTCGCGCTTTGCGTTTTCTTCGAGATACTGACGGCCTTTGTCGGGAGTGGTTTGGGCTTGTGAAGACATCGCGCCCAGCATGACCGCGGTGAAGAGGAGTGAAAGAAATTTCATGCCGCCAGCTGTAAGGCATCCTCCGGAAATTGTCCAACGACTCGGGCTTTTCATCGCGGCGGGCGGAACTCTCGGCGATTGGGACGCCACGAACAGCCACCGGCTATTGAACCAACGCGCGCAGGTCTTCCGCACTCAGGGTCGCAAGCGCGGCATCGGCATCGATCGCTCCGGAGAGCAGATCTCGTTTGCGCTCCTGAAGCTGGAGCACGCGTTCCTCGATCGTGCCGCGGGCAACGAGTTTGATCGAGGTGACCACGTTGCGCTGGCCGATGCGGTGCGCGCGGTCCGTCGCCTGCGCCTCTACGGCGGGATTCCACCACGGGTCGAAATGAATCACCGTGTCCGCCGCCGTGAGATTGAGACCGGCGCCTCCCGCCTTCAGACTGATGAGAAACACCGCGATCGTTTTGTCGTTCTGAAATCTCTCCACGACGGCTGCGCGATCCTTCGTGGACCCGTCGAGACGGCAAAATCCGATGCCATCGGCCTCGAGCGTCCGCTCGATAAGATCGAGCATCGACGTGAACTGGCTGAACACGAGGACGCGATGTCCGCCATCGATCGCCTCTTCGAGCAGTTCCCGGAGTGCGGAAAGCTTGGCCGACGTCTGCGGCTCCGCTCCGGGCGCGCCCAGCAGGCGAAGGTCGCAGCACGCCTGCCGAAGTCGCAACAGCGCGGTGAGCACCTGCATCCGGGCCGCTCCGGCCTGGCCTGCGTCGTTCAACTTGTCGACCTGCGCCCGCGCCGCATCCTGCAACCGACTGTAGACGTTCTTCTGCTCGTCGGTGAGTTCGACCTCGAGAACCTGTTCGATCTTCTCCGGGAGGTCCTTGAGCACGTCCTGCTTCCGGCGACGAAGCAGCCACGGCGAGATTCGCCGGGAAAGCCGGTCGCGCACCGCCCCGCCTGCTCCCGCAAGCAGCGGCGCCTCGTAGCGTTCGCGAAAGTCGGTCCGATGCCCGAGATAACCGGGGAGCAGAAACTCGAAGAGCGACCACAGATCGCGGACGGAGTTTTCAATCGGCGTGCCCGTGAGAATGAACCGGCTGTGTGCGCGCAGTGCGCAGGCCGCCTTCGCATTCTGGCTGTCGGGATTCTTGATGTGCTGCGCTTCGTCGAGCAGGACCGTGCGAAACTCGATGCCGCGATACCGGTCGATATCGCGACGCAGCAGGGCGTAGCTCGTCACCACAATCCGATGTCCAGGGATCTTCGCAAACAACCGGTCGCGATTCGGACCATCGATCGGGAGAACGGGAATCCCTGGGAGAAACCGCTCTGCCTCGCGGGTCCAGTTCCAGACCAGCGACGAGGGACACACCACCAGCGCGGTGCCCCCGCCGAGCGCCTCGATCATCGCGAGCGCCTGCACGGTTTTTCCGAGTCCCATCTCGTCCGCAATGAGACCACCGCGTCCGGCGATCGCGCGCTCGAGCAGCCACTGCGCGCCGTCGACCTGATAGGGCCTCAGCTGCTCCCTCAACCTGCCCAAGCCCGGTCGTGGCCCGGCCGACCGGGGAGTTTCCATCCCTTTCCACTGCGCAACGGAACTCTCCAGGTAGCCGCGATACTCCGGCGCGATGCGGTAGGCGCCGCCCTCCTGCCGTGGATTGCAATCGCGCAGCACCTCTTCGAGATCCTCAACGACCGCGGTGTCGGCGACGGCAATCCTGCCGCTTTTCAATTTGAGATGGGTCCCGCCACCGCGCAGGAGCTGCTGCAAATCGGCGTGTGAAAGCAGTGCGTCCCCGCCGGCCGTGTGATGAATCCGGACATCCAGCCACCCGCCCGCGGACTCCTGAATCGCGAAGCGCGGCTCAATGCGCACGACATCCTGCGTGACATGTCGGAACCGCTCACCCTCGCTCACCTTCCATTTTTCCCGCCACCTCGGGAGGGTCGCCGCGTAAAACCGCAGCACGGCATCCTCCCCCTGAAGCGCGGCCTTCCCCCGGAAATCCCGAAAACCCGCCGCCATCACCTCCGCGAACACCGCGCCCTCGAACGCGGCATTTCTCACACCGGACGTCGCATAGGCGAAATCGATTTCCGCCTCGAGATGACGCAGCGAACCCTCAAGCCGGATCCGCACTTCCGGTGTCTCCGCTGTGGCGGACTCCGGCGCTCGCTCGCTGCGGGGGGCGGGGGCAGCCGCAGTCTCGCGAGGCTTCACGGGGTTCAACACCTGCAGCGCCGCCGCGATCGAATGCGCACAGATGATTCCACGCACGCGCGAGTCCCGGCACGGGCAGAGATTCTCCACGTCGATCGCATTGCGCAGCTTCAGCCCGCAAAGAAACTGCCTCCCGCCCTCGGACAGTCGGGCCTTGAGCACCGGCGGTTCATAGGTTGCCTCCGTCACGCGGCCTGCCGCATGAATCGCGCGTGCCTGCTTGAAAACAGGCCAGCCACACATCGAGACGAGAAATTTTTCGGTGAGTTCCACGGCGGGCAACGAGAAGTGACAACACCCGGCGAAAAGTGCAAATCTTCGCCATGCGTCTCCCAGTCCTCGCCGCATTTCTTTTGATGGTTGCGACGGCGATCGGAACCGCGTCTGCGGAGGAACGATTGAAGGTCGGTGTCTTCGATCATCCTCCCTTTGCGCAGAAGGACGAAGACGGTCAGTGGACCGGTCTGGCGATCGATTTGTGGGAGCGTGTCGCCACGGAGATGGAGCGACCGTTCGAATATGTCGAGACCACCCTGGAGAATGCCGTGGAGGACACGGTATCGGGGCGTGTGGATGTGGTCGCCGGCGCGCTCGGGGTTTCTGCGGAACGCGAACGTCGCGTGGATTTCACGCAGCCCTTCCTGTCCACCTCCACCGCGGTGGCATTGACGAAAACCACACGGCTTCCGCACTGGTTCGAGTTTCTTCACGATCTTCTGGGTCACGGCTTGTTGTCCATCGTTCTGCTGCTCGTGGGCACGCTGGGGGTCTTCAGCCTGCTGCTGTGGCTCGTCGAACGGCGGAGCAACCACGCGCATTTCGGCGGGAAGCCGATCCACGGATTCGGGTCGGCCCTGTGGTTTGCCGCGGTGACGATGACGACCGTCGGCTATGGGGACAAGACGCCGCGCACGGCGCCGGGCCGGATTCTCGCGTTTGTGTGGATGTTCATCGGCGTGTTCATCGTCGGGATTTTCACGGCAACCCTGGCGTCGAGCATTGCCATCTCTCGGACCCAGACCTCGATCACCCGCGTGAGCGATCTCGCGCCGTATCGCAACGGCGTGGTGGACGGCTCGCTTGCGCAGCGCCTGCTGGTCAGCGCGGGCATTCGTGCGCAGACGTTCAACTCGATCGAGGAGGGCCTCGAGGCCCTGAAGGCCGGATCGATCACCGCATTCGTCGATCTCGAGATTTCGCTGCGCTACGTGGTCAACGAAAACCACGCCGGCGAGATGTTCATCGAGTCCCTGCCCTCCAACCATGTCGGCATGGCATTCGCCGTGAAGCAGGGAATGAACTTGATCGAGCCCATCAACATCGCGCTGATCGAGGCCACGAGCGGGCCGGAATGGTCGCGAGAGATCGAGCGGTGGGTCGGTCCGCCCGCGCGCTAGAGGCGAACGGGGTTCCACTCGACGGCGCCGGTCGCCTCGTCGATGACCAGCCACGCATAGCCGGGAGGAGCGCCCTTGTTCGGCTTGCCGACCGTGCCGGGATTCAGAATGCGTGTGAGGCCGATCTTCTCGTCCCGCGGAACATGCGTATGCCCGTGGAGAAGAAAATCCGCGCCGCCGGACTTCGAAGGCGGAATGTGAATGAGAAGAAACGATCGCCCCCCGCGCTCGAGAAAAAGCCGCTCCGGAAGGTCGATACCCGCATCGCAGTTTCCCCGCACGCCGTGAAAAACCGGTCCCAGCCCCCGAAACACGTCCACTACACCGGGATGATCGAAGTCGCCGAGATGCCAGATCTCGTCCGCCTCGCGTATCGAATCGAGCACGGCGGGCGGCAGTTTGCCATGGGTGTCGGCGAGAACGGCGATGCGCATACGTGAAATGCGTGGGTTTCGCCGTTGAACTTACAGACTCGAATCTGAAAGCATAGGAACTTCCGATGTATCCGACCGCACACCAGCACGTCCTCGATCTCATCGCCTACGAACCCGGCAAGCCCGTGGAGGAGCTCGCCCGGGAAATGGGTCTCGATCCCGCGGACATCGTCAAACTCGCGTCCAACGAAAATCCGCTGGGCCCTTCCCCGAAGGCGCTGGACGCCATGCGCGACGCGCTGGAGCGTGCAAACTTCTACCCCGACGGCGGCGGATGGGCGCTTCGCGGCGCCATTGCCGACAAGCTCGGACTCGAGCGCGCCAACGTCGTGCTCGGCAACGGGTCCAACGAGATCATCGAGTTTCTGGGCCATGCGTTCCTGAAACCCGGCGACGAGGTGGTCACCGCGAAACACGCGTTCGCCGTCTACTCGCTCATGGCACAGCTCTTCGGCGCGAAGACCATTGAGGTGGACGACCCCGGTTACGCGCACGATCTCGATGCCATGCTCGCGGCGATCACTCCCCGCACGCGTCAGGTGTTCATCGCCAATCCAAACAACCCAACGGGCACTCTCCTGGGCCAGGAGGAGATCGATGCCTTCATGGCGCGCGTGCCCGAGCACGTCGTCGTCGTGTTCGACGAGGCCTATTACGAGTTTCTGGACAATCCGCCGGATGTGCTGAAATACGTCCGCGAGGGACGGAACGTCGTCGTGATGCGGACGTTTTCGAAGATCCAGGGGCTGGCGGCGCTGCGAATCGGCTACGGTCTCGCGCCCGCTCCGCTCGCCGAGGTGCTTCAGAAGACCCGCCAGCCGTTCAATGCGAACGCCGTCGCCCAGGCCGGCGCGGCGGCGGGCATTGCCGATGACGAACACATGCTGCACACGCGCGAGCTCACCCGCGAGGGACGCGAGTATCTTCAGCAGACCTTTGCCGAAATGGGCCTCGAGTTTGTCCCGAGCTACGCGAATTTCGTGCTGGTCCGCGTCGGCGACGGGGACGCCGTCTTCCAGGCGCTCCTGAAGAAGGGCCTCATCGTGCGAGCGATGCGCAGCTACAAGCTGCCGGAGTGGATCCGGGTGTCGGTGGGCACGATGGAGCAGAACCGTCGGTTCGTGGACGCGCTCAAGGCGCTGAATCTCTGAACGCCGCCGCTCAGTCGCGGAAGTTTCCGAACCCGAGCGCGACTCCGAAATCGCTGGATCGCAGGAACGCGATCACCTTCTGCAGGTCGTCGCGCTTGTTTCCCGTCACGCGGATCTGACGGTCCTGCAGCGAGGCCTGCACCTTCAATCCGAGCCCCTTGATCGCCTTCGTGATTTCCTTCGCCTTGTCGCCGTCGAGCCCCTGCTTGATGACGAGTTCCTGCCTCGAATGTCCGAGCGGCGAAAGGTCTGGATCCTCCGCCTCGACGTTGCGCAGGTCGACGTTCCGCTTCGCGAGCTTCTCCATTACGATCTGACGCAGCGGCTTCATGTGCTCGCTGTCGTCCGTCGTGAGCAGGATCGAACCCTTTTTCGGATCGAGCTCGATGGTCGCCTTCACCCCCTTGAAGTCGAACCGGTTTGCGAGTTCGCGCGTGGCTTGATCGACCGCATTCTTCACTTCCATGCGATCCACTTCGGAAACGATGTCAAACGAGGGCATGTTCTTCAGGACGGTTGGAAATTCTGACGGGCGGACCGCTCCGATCCACCGTTACCCGGCGATCAGGCGCCCTCCGCGAGATGCTTCGCAAGATAAGCGGCGCCAATGATGCCCGCCTCGTTCTGCATCTGGGCAGGCACGATGAGGACCTCGGTCTTGGTGGTGAGATACGGCAGAAACTTCGCGGCCTTCTTGCTCACGCCACCGCCGATAATGAAAAGGTCGGGGGAAAAGAGCTTCTCCAGCTCGACGAGGAATTCGCTGAGGTGCTTCGACCATTGCTTCCACGTGAGATCCTTTTCCTCGCGAATCCGCTCGGATGCGCGCTTCTCGGCATCCTTCCCGCGGATCTTGAGATGGCCAAATTCCGTGTTCGGCACGAGCTTGCCGTCGAGAAAGATCGCGCTGCCGATGCCGGTGCCCAGCGTGAGAAGAATGACAACGCCGTTGCGACCACGACCCGCGCCGAAGCGCATCTCCGCGATCCCGGCGGCATCCGCATCGTTGACCACCTCGACCGGCCCGCCGGTGTGCGCCGAGAAAAGCTGGTTCCCGTTTGTCCCAATCCACGACTTGTCCACGTTTGCCGCGGAGTAGATCACGCCACTCTTCACGATGGCGGGGAACGTAATGCCGGCGGGGCCTTTGTAATTAAAATGCTCGGCGATCTGCCCGACGACGTCGGCGACGGCGTTCGGCAGTGATGGCTGCGGTGTGGGGATGCGGAAGCGCTCCGCGGCGAGTTTTCCAGTTTCGATGTCCACCGGCGCTCCCTTGATGCCGGTGCCGCCAATGTCGATGCCGAGGAGTATCATGGAATGGGGCGTGGATCTCCGGCATACCATACGCCGGCCCGCGAAGCCAACGCCTACCTGCCTCCGCCAAGACGGAAGAATGCCTCCGCCGTTCGCGTCGTTTCCTCCGCGACCCGGTCGAGCGACACGCCGCGCACCTCCGCGACCTTCTCTGCAACGAGCCGGGTATGCCACGGTTCGCAGCGCTTTCCACGGTGCGGGACCGGCGCGAGATACGGGCAATCCGTCTCCACCATGTAGCCGTCTGCCGCCACCGCGGCCGCCACTTCGCGAACGACGGGGGCGTTCTTGAACGTCACGATGCCCGTGAACGACACGAGGTGTCCCAACGCCGCGACCTCGGCCGCCTGCTCCGGCAGATTGCCGAAACAATGAAACACGCCGCGCAGTTTGCCGGTGTAGGGTTTGAGCAGCTCCACCGTGTCGTCCCATGCGTCGCGCTGATGGATGACCACGTTCAGACCGAGCTCCGCGGCCAGATCGAGCTGGATGCGGAAGGCATCCGCCTGCGCGGCCTTGTAGGCGCCATCGATGACGGCCGACTCCGCGTCCTCCGGCGTCTCCGCCTGCAACGCCGCGATCGCCGGGGACGACGTCAGCTTTTCACTCGGGAGATGATGGTAATCCAGACCGGTTTCACCGATCGCGGCAACCTTGGGGTGCACCGCGAGTTCGCGAAGCGCAGCGAGGAAGTCGGCGGGTTCCTCCTGCACGTTCGTCGGATGCACGCCGACAACGGCGAACACCCCCTCGTGTTTTTCCGCCAGCGCGATCGCCCGGCGACTGCTCTCGATGCCGGTGCCGATCGTGATGATCCGGGTAACTCCGGCCTCGCGAGCCCGTGAAAGCACCGCGTCGAAGTCCTCTGCAAAGTCCGGGTAATCGAGGTGGGCGTGCGTATCGATGAGCATGGGGCAATCTTCCACAGTTTCGCCGGAGAGGAAACGATCTATGGCTTCAGCGCGCCGCGCCAGGCGTCCTCCTTGAACCCGACGAGATGAATGCCGGCGCCGATGGCGAACGGACGTTTCACGAGATTTCCATTCGATGCGAGCAGATCGATCGCCTCCGCCTCGCTCATCGACGGGAGTTTCGCCGAAAGACCGAGCGCCTTGTAGTCGCGACCCGAGGTGTTGAAGAGCCGGCGCAAATCCCCGCCCTGCGCGGCGAGCATCTCCCGAAGCTCGGCCTTCGTCGGAGGGGTCTCACGAATCGGAAGTTCCTCGAATGCGATGCCCTCCGCGCGCAGAAACTTCAGCGCCTTCCGGCAGGTGTCGCAACTCGCATAGGCATACACTTTGAGCATGGCGGTGATGCTACGGAAATACCGGCCGTGCGTCGCGTCCGTTCTTGGAACGCGGGAGGGCTGCGCGGGTTGGCCTTGCGTGCCGGCAACGATCCTGCTTCATTGTCTGTCCCTCATCGAGAGGAGAACGCCATGAAACGCGCACTCACAATTTGTGAAGAGATTCGGGCGACGGCTTTCGCCGCGTCGATGCGCGTGCACGCCCTTCCGGTGTTCTCCGCGCGTCCCGCGTAAGGCGGTCGACCGGATCTCTGATTCTGCGGAGCCGTCGATTCGCTCCGTCATCCCGCCGGGACGTTCCGGCATTCCATTTTCGCGCGGCAATTCGCGCACCCATTCCAAATCAAACTGTGAAAACATTTTCATCCAAGAAGGGCACCCCCGCCGTCGAGAAGACGGACGGGGTTCCCGTCACCTACTCCGTCAACTCGAGGCGGTGGATCTTTGAGCCCGTGAAGGCCTTCTTCGGAACGGGCGAGGTCCATTACTGCTACGTGGACGGCTACTTCGACCTCGACCGGATGGCTGAAACCTTCGCCGACCGGATCGTGCGCTCGTGGTATTCGGGCCGCGACGATCCCGAGCGCGGTTGCGGCTACTGGGTCGACCTTTGCATCCGGCTCGACGAGACGTCGTTCGCCCTCGTTGACGACGATTCGATCGCCGTCTATGCGGACCGTCCGGACAAGGCGCGCCGCGCCGCCGAGAAGCTGAAGAAAACCTTCTCCAGCCGCCCGCGGACCGAGAAGCCGGCGTTCCAGATCGTCAAGAGGACCGACTGCGGGATCGACGTGGAATCCGTCGCCCTCGACGAGGCCGTCCTGCAGACGGAGGACTCGATGCGCCTGCACTACGGCGAGAGCTTCCCGGACTGGCATGCGGCTTTTGTCGCGAGCCTGCGCGAGCGTCGCACCGGCCTCACCGTGCTCGATGGTCCGCCCGGCACCGGGAAGACCTCATATCTGCGACACCTGATGGCGGAGATGCGCGAGACACACCGGTTCTACTTCATCGCGTCCTCCAATCTCCACCTGCTCCGGGATCCGGAGTTCGTGGATTTCTGGGCGGGACAGCGGCGCACCCACGCGGAGGCGGCGATGGTCGTCATCCTCGAGGACGCTGAGATGGCGCTCATGCCGCGTGGCTCCGACAACCGCCAGGAAGTCAGCCTGCTGCTGAACATCACCGACGGCATCCTCGGCGAATTCCTGAAGCTCCAGGTCATCTGCACGGTGAACTGCGCGCTCAAGGAACTCGACTCCGCCCTGTTGCGGCCGGGCCGGCTGATGGCACACCGCCACTTCGGTCGACTCGACGCGACCGCCGCCGCAAAGATCGCCGCGAACCTCGGCAAACCCCTGCCCGAGGCCGAAAGCTACACGCTGGCGGAAATCTTCAGCGGGCAGCTCGACCGGGCAAACCGGCCGGCAAGGCCCATCGGCTTCGGCGCGTGACAATCGGCG
>CALGTD010000052.1 GCA_937901895.1 uncultured Spartobacteria bacterium
ACCTTCAGACCTTCAGACCTTCAGACCTTCAGACCTTCAGACCTTCAGACCTTCGACCAAAAAAAAACCGGCCGCCCCGTTTCCAGAGCGACCGGCCTTTCCCTCCCGAATGGTGACGGTCAAGCCGCCGGCTCCGGCGACGGAGCCCCATTCGTTCCGGAGGCGCGGCGGCGGAATCGCCGTCCGAGCTCGCGCGTCAGTTCCTCGAAGCCCGCACGCCGTGTGCGCTTGCTCCGGTTGTAGACCTCGAGCGCCTGGGCAAAGGCATCCGCCTTAGCCGCCACGATCGAGGTGCGCACCCGCTCCTGCAGCCGCGTGATCGACGCCTGCAGACGGGTCAGCGCCTCCGCGAGGGCCACGTCCCGGCGGAATTCCGCCAGATCGAACTCTCCCGGCAGGATCTCCGGCGACTCCGCCGCCAGGTTGAGCGCGCGCTGGACAAACGCCTGCGAGCGGTCGCCCGCCCGTGCGATCCGCCTCAGCGCGGCCGGACTCAGATCCACCAGAAACGCCAGTTGCGCCTCCAGCTCGTTCAATTTCGTCATCGCGGCGGCTTCCTGCTCCGCGGTGAACTCGGCACTGATGTAATTCGAGATAGCCATGGTGTGTGGTTGGTTGGTGGGTCCGCTCACGCGAACCGGGTTGGTCTCGGCCCGAATTCCGAATCCGGGCACTCTCTACGACCGGACGCCCACCGGGTTTCTCCATGAACCGCACTCGCGGCTCCGGCCCGGCGGACGATCAGGTCCTCGCTGGAAGGGTGTTTTTTGGTTCCTCTTCCTGCTGCATGCACTGTTCGCATGTTTGCGAACACGCGTCAATTCGAAAGTTCCATATTTCTGCATTTAGGGGTGGTTATTCACAGAAACCACAATATCCTGTGCCTGCAGACATGCGTTCCCGCGAACATGCGACGAATGCGGTGAACGCGGTTTGAACCTGCTTGCCATGTTCGCAGATGTGCGTATCCTGCTTGTGTGCGCAATACTCCACCCATCACCTCCCCGCTTGGCGAGCGCATCAAACGCCGCCGCGCCGAGCTTGGCCTCTCGATGCGGGCCCTTGCCCAGGCCGCCGGCCTGAAGTCCGTCGCCTTTGTGGCCGACCTCGAACGCGGCTTTCGCAACCCCTCCCCCGAGGTTCTGCGCGACATCGCGAAGGCCCTCGACATTCCCCTCGACGAACTTCGCAACCTCGACCGGCGCGCGCCGGTTCAGGAGATCCGCGCCATCACCGAGCGCAACCCCGCATGGGCCGCCGCGTTCCGCCGCGTGGTCGACGCCGCCACCGACGGGGAGGTCACTCCCGATCAGCTCGTCGAGCTTCTGGACAAGAAACGCAGCGAAAACCTGAGGGAAGGATTTTTCCGCTTCTGAACCCGGACGGAGGCGCATCGGCACAGGGACGAAGAATCAGGGAATTTTCACGATGCACCTCCGCCCCCACGCCTCCGGTCCCTTTCTCAGTCGACTCTGGATCGAGGACGACGAGTTCGAAGCCATTGCCACGACGATCCTTGACCGTTTCGACCTGCACCCCGCGACGTGCGCGCCGGTGAATATCGAGCTTCTCGCTGAGCGGCTCCTCGACCGCCCCTACGAATTCGACCGCCTGCCCGACGGCTGCCTTGGCGTCACCCTGTTCGGCCCGGAACGCCCAACCTGCGTCATTCTCGACGAACGGCTCGATTCGCTGGAGGACGTCACGACAAACCACCGCTGCCGCAGCACGCTCGCCCACGAGTGCGCCCACGCCATCCTGCACACGATCCTCTACCGCGAGCTGTGGCGGAGTCACCGTGCCGGGCACCCCGCCCTTGCGCAGATGATGCAGGCGGGCATTCCCAACCAGCCCGGCCAATGGTGGGAGCACCAGGCAAACCGCCTCATGGGCGCTCTTCTCATGCCGGTCGGCCCCGTGCTCGACTATCTGGAAGGCTGCGGGTTCCTCGACCTCCCCTACTCCCGCTGGCCGTTTTACAAACGGCGGGTCCTCGTCGAGGACCTCGCCCGCCAGTTCGACGTCAGCCGCACCTTTGCCGACTACCGGCTCGAGGATCTCTTCCACAAAGCCCTCCCCAAGCTCCGCGCCGCCCGGCTCCGCGACAAATCCTACGCCTCCCTCACCCTCTGCTGGCCCGACGAGCACTTCCTTCACCTCCGGGCCGCGTAAACGCGGGACGCCGATTCCAGATCACGGAGCGCGATCGGGAGAGCTTGACGAAGTCAGCCCGCAGGGGGAGGCGCGGGAGTGCGCGAGGCAACGGATCGCTCGGTAGCCGTCGGACCTTCGGGCCCGCGGATCGTTTTCCAATGTCGAGGCCCAGAGGTCCTCGACCTACCTTTCATTCACCCCTCACCCTGCGCGAATTGCGCCTCTTTGCGGCAACCGCTCGTCCCGCTCCGCGCGCCAGCGCCACTGGACTCTTAAACTTTCCGACCTTCAGACTTTCGACTTTCCGCTGCGCCCGTTGCGTGAACCCTTCACCACACAACGACGAAAAAGGACGTGAATGCGGATCGCGGAACGCTGCGTTCAGGACGAGAGCCCGGAAGGGACCACCAGAAAGCGGACGCCCGAGTTGCCTTCCGCTCTTCTCCGCAGAGCACCGCTTACATCACCACACTGCGCAAACCGTCCGCGTCACTCACAACTTTTGAGCTTCGAAGAGTTGTGCTCGATGAGAAACCCGAAAGGGCGCTCATGGTTCTTTGCGCGGTGTGAGATATCCGGCCACCACCGCACGACAAGTTGAACGATGTCCCAGTAATTCCATCCCTTCTTTGGAGGCTTGATGAAGAACACGCCAATCTTGTTTGCGCGGCAGAGTTCCCACTGCGCACGGGTTCGGTGGATGTTCAGATCCTGTGTGATCACCACACCATGCCGTTTGGCGATGCCGGGAATCCACTCCTCATCGGGAGCCCCTCGCCCGAACTCCTCCGCTACGGAGCAAACCATAATGTCATCACTGCGACGTCCGTCCTGAATCCGCCGCAATCCCTCAACGAGACCGGGGGAGAAATTCTCGTCGAAATAAATTCTCATGCGGCAAGCCGCTCTTCGAAGTGCCACGCGCTCTCAACCTGCTCGCGCGACAGCTGGTATTCCGACGCAATGTCGTCCAGCGACTCTCCTCCTCTGACGAGACTAGCCACCGTTTCGGTCGGCAGGTTCGTTCCTGCAATTACGGGCCGGCCAAACGCGTGTGCCGGGCTCACAACGACAGGGACTTCCCGACCCAGCGGGAAATAACGTGCAGCCAGCTGACTCGTGGCGTCAAAATCCAGGCGATGACAAAACGGCGCCACAACCGCTTCAAAGGCGGACTGCCCGCCAGACCCGAGTTCTAGCAGTGCCTTTTCGTTCAGTTCCTTCAGCAGGCGGCGCCCATCTGTAAGAAGCCCGCGAAGAGCAAAAGGATATGGGGTCGAAAAGCGCTCAGCGAGTTCCTCTCGGCTCACTTTCAGCGTCTGCATCGACACGCCGAGTTGCCTGAGCTGGGCAACCGTAAACAGCTCGATCAGGGTATGGAAATCGATGTGCCGATCCCGGCCTTCCGCCCGGCTTGCAAAAGGACCAGTTGGGAATCGTCGTGCCGAGTTCTCCGGCAGACCGCGCACCCACCTCCGCAGGCGATCCAGCGGAAATCTCAGAAGCCGGGCTGCGTCGGGAAGCGTGTAAACTCCCGCTGAAAGCGGGTGATTCTGGAAGGCGAAAGACACGTTGAATGCAAAACGAACGATAGCAGGGAATCAACAATCCCGAAAGGAACTCATCACGGCAGCTCTGGCAAACCGAGTTGCTTCAGATAATCGTTATGTTTCTCCTTGGCGTCTCGAATGGATTTTTCGATCTCGAGCAACCGTGAGTAGTTGTCAGCGAGTTTGATTTCGGGTTCCGCCTGCGCCGTGCTGATGTAGCGCGAGATGTTGAGGTTGTAGCCCTCCTCCTCGATCTTCGCCATGCTGACGCGGCGCGAGTAGCGTGGTTCTTCCAGACGCTCACGGTAGGTCTCGACGATCTTTTCGATGTGTTCGTCGGTGAGATAATTCTGGCGTTTGCCTTTTTCGAAGTGCTCCGCGGCGTTGATGAAGAGGACGTCGTCGGGCTTCTTGCACTTCTTCAGGACGAGAATGCAGACGGGAATGCCGG
>CALGTD010000053.1 GCA_937901895.1 uncultured Spartobacteria bacterium
GCCCGGAGGCGAGCCGATGAGCCGGGAGGCGGTGAACTTCTCCATGTATTCGCTCATGTCGAGCTGGATGAGCGCGTCGGGGTCGCCGAACATGAATTCCGCGAGCGTGCGCGCGAGGAACGTCTTGCCGACACCCGTGGGGCCGAGGAAGACGAACGAGCCGATCGGACGACGCGGATCCTTCAGGTCGGCACGCGAGCGGCGCAGAGCCTTGCTGATCGCAACCACGGCCTCGTCCTGTCCGATGACCTTGCCCTTCAACTCGTCCTCCATGGCGAGGAGCTTCTGGGTTTCCTTCTGCTCCATGCGTCGGAGCGGGACGCCGGTCCATTTCGAGAGGACGTGCATGATGTCCTCATCGGTGACGATGACCTCCTTCTCCTCCTTCGCCTTGCGCCATTCGGCAAGGACGTTGTCGAGCTTGTCCTTGGCCTGCTTCTCGGCGTCACGAAGTGCGGCCGCGCGCTCGAAGTCCTGCGCCTTGATGGCGCTTTCCTTGTCGCTCTTGATCTGTTCGATTTCGGCCTCGATGTCCTTGACGTTCGGCGGACGCGTCATTGCCCCGATGCGGGCGCGGGCGCCGGCCTCGTCCATGATATCGATCGCCTTGTCCGGCAGGAAACGGCCGGTGAGATAGCGGTCGGAGAGTTTGGCGGCGGACTCGATCGCCTCGTCGGTGATCTTCGCCTTGTGGTGCGCCTCGTATTTCGGCCGGATGCCCTTGAGGATCTGGATCGTCTGATCGACCGTGGGCGGCTCGACCTTCACGGTCTGGAAGCGCCGTTCGAGCGCGGAGTCCTTCTCGATGTATTTGCGGTATTCGTTGAGCGTCGTCGCGCCGATGCACTGAAGTTCACCGCGGCTGAGTGCGGGTTTGATGATGTTGCTCGCATCCATCGCGCCCTCGGCGGAGCCGGCGCCGACGATCGTGTGCAACTCGTCGATGAAAAGGATGACGTTCTTCGCCTTGCGGATTTCGTCCATCACGGCCTTGATCCGCTCTTCGAACTGGCCGCGATACTTGGTTCCGGCAACCATCAGGGCCAGATCAAGCGTAATGACCCGCTTGTCGCGCAGAAGTTCGGGGACATTGCCGGCGATGATTTCCTGGGCCAGGCCTTCGGCGATGGCCGTTTTTCCAACGCCAGCCTCGCCGATGAGCACGGGATTGTTCTTCGTGCGGCGGCAGAGGATTTGAATGACGCGCTCGATCTCGTCGGACCGGCCGATGACTGGATCGAGCTCGGCTTTGCGGGCGAGTTCGGTCAGGTCGCGGCCAAACGCGCGCAGGGCCGGCGTCTTGCCGTCCTTCTTGCCGCCGGGTTCGGCGGGCACGGCATCGCTTCCTTCCTCCGCGGAGAAATTCGGATCGAGTTCCTTGAGGATTTCGTTGCGGGTGCGCTCGATGTCCACCTCAAGGCTCTTGAGCACCCGGGCTGCGACTCCTTCACCTTCGCGCAGAAGGCCGAGGAGGATGTGTTCCGTCCCCACGTAGGAATGCTGCAGGGCCTTCGCCTCCTTGCTGGCAAGGGCGAGCACCTTCTTCACCCGCGGCGTGTAGGGGATGTTCCCCACCATCTTTGTCTCGGGACCGGAGCCGACCTGCTTCTCAACCTCCATGCGCACGGTCTCGAGATCGAGCCCCATCTTCTGGAGCACGTTGACGGCAACGCCCTGGCCGAGCTTGATGAGGCCGAGCAGGAGATGCTCGGTGCCGACGTAGTTGTGGTTGAAGCGATCGGCTTCCTTGCGGGCAAGGGCGAGCACTTGCTGGGCGCGCGGCGTGAAATTATTCATCATCGGGTTCCTTTGGGGCTTCCGCCGCCTTCAACCTTGTGAGGTTCGGTTTTGGAAGCTTCTTCAGTTTCGCTCGGATCAATGAAGCCCGCAAGGTGTCGCGCGCTTCTGCAGTCATTTTCTGGCCATGCGCGCCCTTTTGCAAATGGGCCGGCTGGGTTTCGATGAACAGCTCGTCGATCATCACCCGGGTTGTGTCCGGAAAAAGGCCGAGATCGACTCCGAGCTTGATTACGGAAAGAAGGTTCAAGGCCTCCTTGGAGGCCATGCTGTGGGCGTGCGAAAGGATGCCGTAGGCGCGGCCGACCTGGTCGAGCAAGGTGGTGAGCCGACGCTCGACGAGGACCTGGCGGGAGTTTTCCTCGTGCTCGACGATGTGTTCGATCACCTTCGTGAGCCGCTCGATGATCTGCTCCTCACTTTCTCCGAGGGTGGTCTGATTCGACACCTGGAAGAGGTTGCCCATCGCCTCGGTCCCTTCGCCATGGAGGCCGCGAACGGCGAGCCCGATCTTGTTCACCGAGTTGATGATCTTGTTGATCTGGTCGCTCATCACGAGGCCGGGCAGGTGGAGCATCGCGGAGGCGCGCATGCCCGTTCCGACATTCGTCGGGCAGGCGGTGAGAAAGCCCAGCTCGTCGTGAAAGGCAAAATCAAGCCGGTCGCCAAGTTCGGTGTCGCAACGGTCGACCATCCGGTAGGCTTCCTGAAGCTGCAGTCCGCAGCGGATCGCCTGCATCCGGAGATGGTCTTCCTCGTTGATCATGAAGCTGAGAGTCTGCTCCGCGTTCATGACCACGGCGCTTCCGGCGCCCTTGGCGGCATGTTCGCGGCTGATCAGATGCCTTTCCATGAGCACCTGCCGTTCCAGTGCCGTGAGTTCGGTCAGATTTTGGGAATATGCGTCGCGCATTTCCGGCAACGCCTCGACGGCGGGTCGGATGAGTTCCAGCGTTTCGAGCCGTTCGGCACGCTTGGCCCAGCCGGGAAACGGGGTGCGCGTGAGGTTCCGCGCCAGACGGATGCGGCTGCTGACGACGATCTGGCGATGCGGACCATCGCCGGAAAGCCATTCCCCGGGGCACGCGAGTATTTCCGTGAGCTTCATGGCGACAGCTCCATCTCGATCTGCCGGATCTGGTCCCGGATGCTGGCGGCGCGCTCGTATTGCTCGGCGGCGACAGCCTCGTCGAGATCCGCCTGCAGCGTTTTGATTTTCATCGTGAGCTCCCGCTTGACGCGCTGGTGACCCGGGACCTTGCCCACGTGCGTGGTGCCCTTGTGCATGTTTGCCAGCATCGCGGAAAGTCCCTCCGCGAACGCGGTGTAGCACTCACTGCAGCCGAGGCGGCCGGTCTTCTTGAAGTCGGCCTGTGTGAAGCCGCAGACCGGGCATTTGCGGGCGGCCGGGCTTCGCTCGAGCTGTTGTGCGGTGCCGAGGCCGAGAAGCACGTCGGCGAATTCGAAAGCGGTCGGATCGTCGATGTGTTTGGCTTTCGAGCAGGATTCGCAGAGGTTCACCTTCTGCATCTTCCCCTCGACAATCTGCGTGAGGAAGACGGTCGCGTCCTTCTCGCCACAAACGTCGCACTGCATGCTTAATCAATCACAGTGCCGGTCGTTTGTGTCAACTCGTGGAAGCGTGTCATCAAGCGTTTCGTCACGGGTCCGGGACGGCCGTCGCCAATGGAACGCCGGTCGAGGGTGACGACGGGAATGATCTCCGCCGCCGTGCCGGTGAGGAAGCACTCGTCGGCCGTGAAGATGTCGTAACGTGTCATGTCGGGCTCCGAGATCGGAATGCCGAACTCGGCCGCCATTTCGAAGACGACTCCGCGGGTGACGCCTGCGAGTGCGCCGGAGGAAATCGGCGGAGTGTAGATCGCGCCGCGTTTCACGATGAAAATGTTGTCCCCGGTGCACTCGGCGACCATGCCCTGTTCGTTGAGCATGAGACCTTCGCCGGCTCCGGCGTTGGCTGCCTCGATCTTCGCGAGCACGTTGTTGAGATAGTTCAGCGACTTCACCATCGGGCTGAGCGCGCCGTGGGGGATGCGCCGCGTCGCGCATGTGACGACCATCAGGCCGTTCGCATACATCTCCTCGGGGTAGAGCGTGATCTTCGAGGCGATGATGATGATGGTCGCCTTGGGACAAAGGGCGGGATTGAGTCCGAGGTCGCCGTCACCGCGGGTCACAACGAGCCGGACGTAGCCGTCGGAGAGTTCATTGCGGCGGATCGTCTCGAGGGTTGCTGCGGTCAGCGCGGCCTTGTCGAGCGGAATGGAAAGGCAGATCGCGCGGGCGGAGTCGTAGAGACGGTCGATGTGCTCCTCGAGCCGGAAGACGCGGCTGTTGTAAAAGCGGATGCCCTCGAACACGCCGTCGCCATAAAGCAGGCCGTGATCGAAGACGGAGATCTTCGCGTCCGTCCTCTCGTAAAACTCGCCGTCGATATAAACCTTCATTGGAAACAGGATGCCCGCTGTTTCGCGGGACGGCGAATATGCACGCCGCCCGGTGTCCTGACAAGATGGGCGTTTGTTAATCGCGAGGGGCGCGCGGCCGCGCGAATTCCTCGATCGCCTTCAGCAGTGCGTCGCGGCGGAGCGGTTTGCTGAGATAGCCGTCCATTCCCGCGGCCAGGCATCGCTCACGATCGCCGGTCATTGCATTGGCGGTGAGTGCGACCACCGGGAGTCGTGGACGATTCTCCGCCTGCTCGATTTCCCGGAGGCGCCGTGTCGCATCGAGGCCGTCCATTCCGGGCATCTGCACGTCCATCAACACGAGATCAACCCCGCCTTTTTCGAGTTCGTCGAAGCATTCGGCCGCACTTTGAGCGGTGATGGCTTGTGCTCCGAGTTGCTGGAGCAGCAGGGACGTGAGCCGGCAGTTCAGCGCATTGTCGTCCACCACGAGCACCCGCGGTGGCGGTCCGGAAATCGCGATGTGCAGGTCGTTTCGCGGTTCGTCGCCCATTTCCCGGCGCTCCTCGTCGGTGATCGGTTCGTTCGGAATTTCGAGAACGAATTCCGAACCCTCCGCCGATGTCCTTGCAAGCACGAGGCTGCCGCCGAGCAGGCCGGCCAGCCGCTGGCTGATCACGAGTCCCAGGCCGGTGCCGCCATAGCGGCGGGTGGTTGACGAGTCCGCCTGGGAGAATGGCTTGAACAATCGCTCGCGTTCGGACTCGCCAATGCCGATGCCGGTGTCGGCAACCGAAAACCGGATGCGCGCGCCGGCGTCCGCGAGCGACAGGGTTACGACGATCGACCCTTCGTCCGTGAATTTCACGGCGTTGCCGACGAGGTTAATGAGGATCTGGCGCAGACGCGCGGGGTCGGTCCGCGCAAAGGTGGGAATTCCGTCGCCGATCCGGCAGTCGAGTGTCAGATCCTTCGCGCCGGCGGCCGGAAAATACATGTCGAGCACCTCGCGGACACAGGCAACGAGGTTGGTGGGCCGGAACTCGACCTCCATGCGGCCGGATTCGATTTTCGTGAAGTCCAGGACGTCGTTGATGACGACCAGCAGCGCGTCGCCGCTGCGCTTGATGGTGAGGAGATAGTCCCGCTGGGTCTGGGTGAGTGGAGTGCCGAGCATGAGGTCCGCAAAGCCGAGCACGCTGTTGAGCGGGGTGCGGATCTCGTGGCTCATCATTGCGAGGAAGCTGCTCTTTGCGAGGTCTGCGGCCTCCGCCGCGTTCTTTTGCAGGACGAGTTCCTCCTCGTAGGCGCGGTGTTTGGTGATGTCGAGCGAGGCGCCGCGGAACCCGGTGAGAACGCCGTGGGAATCGAAGTTCGGCACGCCGCTGACGCTGACCCAAAGAATCTGGCCATCGGCACGGAGGATGCGGTGCTCGAAACCGCGGAACGTGGCCCCGCGGGCGACGATGGCATTCGAGGTTGCAAGAAATTCCTCCCGGTCGGCTTCGGGCACCCATTCGATCGGGTTGTGCCCGATCACGCTCTCGGGCGGCCTGCCGAAAACCTCGCGCACGCGGGGGGACACGTAGGTGTATCGGCCCTCCTGATCGACCTCCCAGATGAATTCTCCGATCGACTCGCTGACGTCGCGGAAGCGGCGTTCGCTCTCGATGAGCTGGAGCTGGGCGACTTTTCCGGGGGTGATGTCGTAGCACGCGACCAGGAGCACGGTGCGGTCCTGCAGCGTCGTGTGACGCAGGAATACGTCGCAATCGACCTGCGTGCCGTCGGGTCGCTGGAACATCCACTCGAACTGACAGGAGCCATGCTCCATCGCGTCGAGGACATGGCGCGACCATTCTTCGGCGGAAATGTCTCTCGATCGCTGTCGCCTCGGCCACAGTTTCCAGATCGGCATGTGGAAAAGCTCCTGCGGGGACTGTGCGCCGAGGAGGGATGCAGCGGCGGGGTTTGCGTTGATGACCTCGTCCCCGTCGAAGATCATGTGGGCCATCGATGTTTCCTCGAAGAACAGCCGGAGCGTTTCCTCGGCGTTTCGCCGCTGGGTGATATCGATAAGTGACCCCACGAGAAACCGGCGGTTGTCGTGCAATCGCACCGCGCGGCTGCGGTCAAACAGCCAGACGGTCCGGCCATCATCGTGTTTCACGCGATACTCGATTTCCATCGCGCCGTCGCTGGAGGCTGCCTCGCGAAGGGCGGCGATGTAGAGGAGCTGGTCATCGGGATGAATGCGGGAGATCCAATCGCTTCTCGGCTGGCCATCGGGCGGAGGCTCGAACCCGAGAAGCTGCCGGGTGTTCGCGCGCCAGTGAAAGAAGCCAGCTTGGATATCGAACCGGTAGACAACCTCTCCGAGCGAAGCGAACGTCGCGTTCTCGATCTGTCGGGTCTCCTCGAATTCGCGCACCGCAACCGCCGAGCGCGATCGCACACGCCATACCACGCCGCCGGTTGCAAATCCGAGCGCCAGTCCCAGCAGGGCGGTGATCCAAAGGGACTCCCGGATCGTGCGGATGCGCACATGGAGGTTTTCAATATCGCTTTCGATCCCGACGGCGGCAAGTGGATGGTCGCCCTCCCGGATCACCGCAAATCCCGCGGCATCCAGCCCGGAGGCAACCCAGTGATGCGCGCCGCGATGCTGGAGAAAGTGTGCTGCCGCGCGATGTGCCAGGGCCGGCAACGGCCGGGCATTTTCGGTGTCGGAGAGCAGCTCCGGACCCGACTCGCTGATTGAGAACGAGTAGATGCGCCGGACGTGCCTGTCGTTGTCCCGGACGAACTTCAACATCGTGGCGAACTCGCTGCTTGCTCTCGCCCGGTGATCGGGGTCGCTTGTGCGCAACATCGCGCGATGGAGATTCCGGCCGAGTGCGGCGACCCGCGTGGCAAGCTCCGCGAGGTGGTGCTGCTCGTCAGCGATCTTTTCGCGACAGGCGCGATCGTAGACGAGATAGGCACCGAATGCGATCGACAGGGCAACTGCGACACCGGCGAAGATTGCCTCCCGGAGAGGGCGAATCGCCTGCTTTTGACCGTTCGGCGGATCGTCCCGCTTCGATGTTGAAAAACCCACGTCTGGCGCACAACGTAACGACCGGCACTCGGACTGTCCATTTCATGAAAATTCGTTTTCGCATTCTCGCCGCGCTCGCCCTCCTCCCACTTGCTCTGCCGGCGCAGGAGGCTCCTACGATCACCATCCGCAAGACCGACTCGATTGCGCTCGCCGTGCAACCGGTCGCAGGCGCGGGGGGGGAGACCGTGACCTCCGTCCTCAGGAACGACCTTGCGGTCTCCGGATGGTTCTCGATGGGGGATGCCGGAGCGGCGTCCTATGTCGTCTCCGGGACGATGAGCGGCGGCGGACTCTCAGGTGTGGTCAAGGACCGCGCCGGAGGTGTCGTCCTTTCCAAGAGCTACAGCGGGACGCCGCGCGCGATGGCGCACGCCTTTGCCGATGACATCGTGGAGACGGTTGCGGGACAGACAGGGATTGCATCAACGCACATCGCCTTCGTCGCGACCCGGACGGGGAAAAAGGAGATTTATCTCGCCGACTACGACGGCGCGAACGTCCGGCAGATCACGAACGACGGGGTGATCAGTGTTGCCCCTGCGCTCTCGCCCGACGGTCGGAAGCTTGCCTACACCGGTTATCAGAGCGGCTACGCGGACATCTACCTGGTCGATATCATTACCGGAGCCCGTAATCGCATCGTCAAGTTTCCCGGCACGAATTCCGGTGCCGCCTTCTCGCCGGACGGCGGGCGCATCGCGTGCACGATCAGCAAGGACGGCAACCCGGAACTTTACGTCGTTGCCGCCAACGGCTCCGGTGCGAAGCGATTGACCCGCACGCGGGGTGTCGAGTCCTCGCCCTCGTGGTCGCCGGACGGATCGGAGATTGTGTTCTCCTCGGACGAGGGGGGGAATCCGCGGCTTTTCCGGATCTCCTCCGGAGGTGGCACCCCGCGTCCGGTCAGCACCGGTCACAGTTTTTGCACCGAGCCGAGCTGGTCGCCGGATGGGAGAAAGATCGCATTTACTGTGCGAAACAACGGGATTGCCGTGACGGACCTGTCCAGCGGGTCGACCCGGATTGTCGCCTCGAGCGGAGAGGACCCGGTCTGGGGGGCTGACTCGCGGCACTTGATTTACAGCACCGGCTCCGCGCTCATGCTGCTCGACGCGCAGACCGGAAAATCGACGCCGATTGTGACCGGTCTCGGCAAGGTCTCGGAGCCGACGTGGTCCCGCTGACGCGACCCCGCATGCGGCGAGAGTTGGGAGTTGAGAGTTCCCGGGAGATGCGATTGGATAGCCGGATGAAGCAGCTCTTCCTTTTCGGTTTTGCGGTTTGCACGGCGGTCGCGTTGTCCGCGTGCGGTGGGAAAAAATCCGGCGAGGAGTATGTCGGTGTCGACGGAGACTATGTCACGGGAATGCCTCTGCCGGATCGCGTCGATGGAGCCAACTTCTTTGGCGGAACGGTGAATCGCAGCCAGTTCGAGCCGGTTTATTTCCCGTATGATGGCTTCACAGTTTCGGATTCGGAATTGATCAAGCTCGAGACGGTCGCCGCGTCGCTCAAGAACATGAGCAACGACATCATCATCGCCGGCTTTACCGACGAACGCGGCACCGAGGAATACAACCGCGGCCTTGGAGAGCGTCGTGCCCAGGCGGTGCGAGAGCAGTTGATCGCGATGGGAATCTCCGGAAACCGCATCCAGACGGTGAGCTTCGGCGAGGAAATGCCGGCCGATCCCGGCAGCGGCGAGGCGGCATGGGCAAGGAACCGCCGCGCCGAGTTTGGCGTGATCAAATAACGGCCGGGAGTTTGTGGCCGTTCCTCTCCTTGATCTGACGCGGCAATACGCGCAGATCCGTGATGCCGTCCTCCACGAGGTTGACGGCGTGATTTCCTCGCAGCAGTTCATTCTCGGCCGAAAGGTCGAGGAGTTCGAGGCGGCGGTTGCCGGGTATGTCGGCTGCGGCCATGCGGTCGGCATGTCGTCGGGCACGGACGCGCAACTCGCCATCCTGATGGCGCTCGGCATCGGCGCGGGCGATGCGGTGATCACGACGCCCTACACGTTTTTTGCGACCGCGGGGTGCATCCACCGGGTCGGCGCGGAAACCGTGTTCGTGGATGTCGACCCGTCGACGTTGAACATGGATCCGGCCCGTCTGGCCGAGTATCTGTCGGAACAATGCCGGCCCGATGACGACGGAGTGCTCCGAACCCGCCGGGGAAACCGGGTGCGTGCGGTGGTGCCGGTTCACCTCTTCGGCCTCTGCTGCGACATGGACGCAATCTGCAGGACGGCGCAGGAGCACGGGCTCGTCGTGATCGAGGACGCCGCGCAGGCGATGGGGGCGGAATATCCCTCGCATCGCGGCGCGATCCAGGCCGGAGCGATCGGGAACTTTGGTTATTACAGTTTTTTCCCGGCGAAGAATCTCGGCGCCTTTGGAGATGCCGGGCTTTCGACCTGCGCAGATGCGGCACATGCTGAAGCGCTGCGGCTCACTCGAAATCACGGGATGGAGCAGCGGTATTATCATCGCTCGGTCGGGGGAAACTTCCGGATCGACGCGCTTCAGGCGGCGGTCCTCCATGTGAAGCTTGCGCATCTTGACGAGTGGAATGCCTCGCGCGCGCGCAATGCCGACCGCTATGCGGAAGCTTTTGATGCGGCGGAGCTCGGCGAGCTTGTCACTCCTCCCACGCGGCCGTATCGCGGGCAGGTGAAGAGCGATCATATCTTTCACCAATACGTCGTGAGGGCGGAACGACGGGACGCGCTTGCGGCGCATCTTGTTGAACGCGGCATCGGCCACGGCATCTACTACCCGGTGCCCCTGCACCTGCAGGAGTGCTTCGCGTATCTCGGATACCGGGAGGGGGATTTTCCCGTGTCGGAACGTGCCGCCCGCGAGACGATCGCGCTGCCGGTGTTTCCGGAGTTGCGCGAGGACGAGCTCGCCGAGGTCGTGGACGCGATTGCGTCGTTCTATCGTTGATTGCTGCGCGGTGCGGCGCCGCTTGGCGGCGCGGGTTGCATGGCTCGCTGCAATCGGGATTGCGCGCGCCGCTCTCCGTAGCTCAGGAGCGTTTTCACTTCCGGAAATGAGCGTTCCACGGCCGGGCGTGCGCGTTCGAATTCCCGGAGCGCCGCCTCGCTTTCCCCGGTCTCCGCGTAGATCAGACCGCGGTAGAGGGCGCGGTCGGGATGGTTGGCGGCATCCGGCTGCATGCGCTCGAAGATTTCTGCCGCGTCGCGGAACCGGCCCGCGCGGTAGAGTGCCATCGCGCGGGTCGTGAGAAGCTCGGGGTTCTGGGGATCGCGCGCAATGTATCGCTCCGACTCCGCGAGATTGTCCGCGGGGTTTCCGTCTCCAAGCAGCAGGCGAGCGTGGAGGGCGCCGTTTGCGGCGGACAGGTTTCCCGGTTCCACGGCAACCAGACGATCGAGTGCACGCTGAAACGCCTTCAAATCAAGGGTGCGCTGGTAATACGAAGCGAGGTTTCGCAGCGGGACGGGATCACCGGGACGGAGTGCCGCATCACGCTCCAGAGCTGCGGCGACCGCCATCTGCCAGTCGAAGCGGTTTGCAATCGCTGCGACGATCTCCATCTCCGGGCCGGGGCGGTCGATGCCATCGAGTGTGGAAGTCCATTCCTCCAGAGCCTTCGTGGGATCTGCGGAATGGCCTTTTGCGATTTCAATGAGCCGGGGAAGGAGGTCGGGCAACCCTGCGAACGCACCCGACGCCTCGACGCTGGAGATGAACGCCGGCCAGTTCGTGTCGGAAAGCGCGATGTCCGCTTCGAGCAGACTGACCTGCTCCCGGGGCACTCCGTTGTTGAGAAGGTGCTGTGTCCAGTTCCATGCGATGGCGCCGCGGTCCCGCGCGAGCAGGTATTCCACCAGAGCCCGGGGATGGCCTTCGCTTTTCAGGGCGTGATCGCCAACCGTCCGCACCGCGCCGTCGAGGTCGGGGGCATTCCAGTCGATCAAAGTGCCCAGGGCGTTGAGTCGGAACAGGAATGGCGCGGTCGGATCCTCGATGATGCGTCGGGCGACATCGATGCCACTGACGCGCAGCTTTTCCTCCCGATATCCGCGCAGAAGTGCCCGCAGAGCCGGGAGGCGGATTTCGTCCGATGTATCCCTGGTGAGCTCCTCCAGCAACTGGCGGCCCTGGAGTTTCTGCGTTTCATCGCCCACGTCCAGTGCGAGAAGTGCAAGTCCGAGACGGGACTTGGGTTCCTGCGGAGCAGCCGCGAGCGCCCGGTGAAGCGTCGATCGGGCGGCATCGCGCCGTCCGGCAAGGACCAGCGCCGATCCGCGCGTGATCTGCATTTCCGGGCGTGCGGCGACATCCGCCGGCGCCTGTTGGAAAATCTTGAGAGCTCCGGTCGTATCACCGTTCTTGATCGCCGCCTCCATTGCGCCCATCCACCCGTCCATGGAATTGGGATCCAGTTCCGTGACCTTTTCCCACAGCGCGACCGTGTTGCCCGCCTCGCTCTGGTCCGCAAAGGTGGCGAACTCCCGCCATTCGTCGGCTTTCGTGGATTGCCGGAGCGCCCGTCCGTAGGCCTTGAGCGCCGCAGCCACGTCGCCGGCCTTCGCATACTGCCGGGCCGCCCGAAGCGTATTGGCCTGTTTCCACTGGCGCAGAAGCGGTCTCGCCGTCAGTGCCAGCGGGGCAAGAACCGCGGCCACCAGGACGAGCCAGATCCCGATTTTGTTCGGCCAGGACAGCGTCCGGTAGCGCTCACGGATGAAAACGCGGCATTTCTTGGAAAATGGAAGCTCGTCAAAGACGGCAGGCTGGGTGGGGGCGCTGCTGTTTTTGCGAGGTTGCAGATCGTTGCTCATGAATCACTGGATCCCGGCGCGCTGCGATCCCTCGACGTGCACGAAGAAACAAACGTTCCGGGGCGGAAAGTCCGGGGGGAAGCGTTCGCAAGATTTCAGCATTCGGCAATCCGAAATTCGTGGACGGGCTCTATATGGGCAAAGGGAGGGTGACCTGCATGCTTTGGGAGTCCGTCACGTGCGGTGCGTCCCGTCGTCCGCCTGGCTGGAATTCAAAGAGAGGCGTTCCCGCCAAACGCGTCGTCCGCCGTTGTCTGCGGAGGATTGCCGGCCGCGGCAGCTTCAAGAGCGCGGGCGCGGAAGGCGATGACTTCCGGAAACAACGTGGCGTCTGCGCCCGAGGCGGATTGCAGGATCTCCATGGCCTCTGATCCGCGGCCAAGGGCGGCAAGAGTCATGCCGTAAAAGATGGCGCGTTCGGGATCTTCCAGCGCCTCAGGTTTCATGGATCCAAAAACTTCGGCCGCCTCCTCGAGCCGGTCTGCGCGATAGAGCGCGAGAGCGAGGGTGGTGGCCGATTCCGGATCCCCGGGGCTCGTGCGGGCGAAATCCTGCGCCTCCGCGAGGTTGGCCTGCGGGTTTCCCACGGCGAGCACAAGGCGGCAGTGGAGGGCGAGGTTTCGCAATTCGGCGTTCCCGGGCTCCGCGCCGAGCCGCTGGTTGATCACCGCAAACATACCCGGCAGATCCCGCCGGTTCTTGTGAAACGCAATCAGTTCGTCGAAGACCTCCGCATTGGTGGGATCCAGTTCCAGAGCCCGACGTTTGGTGACGATCCATGCGTCGTCCCAATTCATCCCCCGGGCGACGCGTGCCGCCACATCGAGGAGTTCCCCGGATTCATGGACCTGCCGGAGGGCGTTTTTCCACCGGTCGAGTGCGAAATCCGGTCGTGTGGCGCGGAAGGTTTGGGCCGAGAGCAGCATGCGCGCGAGCTGGGGATCGGCAAGTCCGGAATCCGCAAGATGCAGTTCGAGAGCCTTCCAGTCGCCGGCGTGCAGGCTGGTCTCGACGGCGAGCCGGGCGGTCACCTCCACCGGATCTCCTTCACGGGCCACCAGCCACTTCGTGGCGAAATACTCGTTGTCGGTTTCCAGGAGCAGCCGCAGCAGCTGGACGCTGTGTTTGGGATCGCTCTCGGCGGCGCTCTGCAATTCCGGAAGGATGGCATGCGCCGTCCCGGCGTCTGCTGCCAGAAGCACTTTAAAGGCCGTGAGCCGGTCGTCGAAAGAGGCGTCCTCCGAACGGGCGAGTTTCCCGGCGGCGGTGGCAAGCTCTTCGCCGGATGCCGAGTCGACGATCGCACGGAGAGCGGGAATGCGAATGTGCCTGTCGGAAGACTCCGAAAACCGCTCGAGTGCGGTCCGCGCGGCCGCGCGTTCGTTGGAATCTCCAACCTTGGAACCGATGATGGCGAGCTTCAGTGCCGTGACTTCATCCGACGTTCCCGCAGCCGCCGAGGCCTGACGGAATGCAGTGGCGGCCTGCTCGTCCCTGCCAAGCAGGAGAAAGGCCTCTGCGCGGAGGGTGAGAACGCGAGGGTCTTTTCTAACCTCTTCCGGCATCGCGGCGATCGCGGCCAGGGCATCTGCCGGTTTGCCGGTTTCGAGAATCGTGTTTGCGTAACCGGTTTGCAGGTCGGGGTCCTGAGGATTCAGCGCGACGGTGCGACGCCAGATCGACGTGGCGTTTTCCTCCCCGGCGTCCGTGGCGAAGCGGGCATATTCGACCCAGCGCTCGACGGCTGTCGACCCCTTGGTGGCCTCCCGGAAGGCGCTTCCGGCCGTCGCGAAGTCTCCCTTTTCCCACGCATCCAGCGCGGTGTTGAATGCCTGCTTTTGCTTCCACTCCGCGAGGAAGGGCTTTGCGAATGGCGCCAGCGGGGCAAGTGCAAGCCCGAAGACGATGGCCCCGAGCACGAGCTTGTTGGGAAGGGAAAGGTCCCGGTATTCCACGACGAAAACCACCCACGCCCGCTTCCAGAAGGGCAGCTCATGGAAGTCGGTTGGCTCGTCGGAGACGGCGGGTTTACGCATAGAAGAAATAGACAGTGATTCTCGAAAGAGATGCCACGGAACGTCCACTAAAGCACAAAATGTGCCTCCGAAAAGAGAAAGTGTGCGTTCTTGGGAAGTTTCTCTGCAACAAAATAATCTGTAAGCGAATCGTGTTCGCCGCAGGAAGCGGGCGAATCAGAGGACCTCGCTGGCGAACGCCCTGGCTTCCGCGTCAGCGGCGAGGAGGGCATCGAGGTCGGGATGTTCGACGACGGGGTGCGAACGCATGCACTGCTCCACCACATCGGCGATCCTCGGAAACGGAATTTTTCCCGCCAGAAACGCCTCCACGGCAACCTCGTTGGCGGCATTGAGCACACCGGGCATCGTTCCACCGGCCTGCACCGCCATTCGTGCAAGGCGCAGTGCCGGAAAGGCGTCCTCGCGAGGCGCCTCGAAATCGAGCCGGCCCAGCGCGGCGAGGTCGAGCGGGGCGAGGTCGCCCCGCACCCGCTCGGGCCAGGTGACCGCATATTGAATGGGAAAACACATGTCGGAGCGGCTGAGCTGGGCGAGCATCGAGCCATCCACGAACTCGACCATCGAGTGAATCGTGCTCTGGGGATGGATCACCACGTCGATCCGCTCCATTTCGACATCGAACAGCCAGCGGGCCTCGATCATTTCGAGCGCCTTGTTGAACAGGGTGGCCGAGTCGATGCTGATCTTGCGTCCCATGCTCCAGGTCGGATGGCGCAGCGCCTGATCGGGAGTGACCTGCGCGAGGTCGGCGGCCGGTGTGGTGCGAAAGGGGCCGCCGGAGCAGGTGAGGACGAGACGCCGCACGTGGGCGGGATTGCGCCCTTCGAGACACTGAAAAATGGCGTTGTGCTCGCTGTCGATTGGCAGCACACGGACCCCGCGCCGTCGGGCGGCCTCCATTACGATCTCGCCCGCAAGCACGAGGATCTCCTTGCTCGCGACCGCGATGTCCTTTCCGGCTTCAATGGCGGCGAGCGCCGGTGCAAGGCCCTCGGTGCCGACGATGGCCACCAGCACGAGGTCGGCTTCCGGCATGGTGGCCAGTTCGACCAGCTGTTGCGCGCCATCCGGCTCAGCGGAGCAGACGATGCGGGCGCGAGGAAACTCCGCTGCCGCGGCGTCGAGACCCTCGCGGTCCCTGTGGCCGGACATGCCGACGATTTCCATGCGATCCGGCAGGGATCTTGCGACCTTTCGCGCGCTCCGGCCGATCGAGCCCGTGGCTCCGAGGATGACGACCCGCTTCATTCGATCTTCAAAACGAGGCGCATGTAGAAATAAAGCAGCGGTGCCGAAAAGAGCAGGCTGTCGATGAGATCGAGGGTGCCGCCGATGCCCGGCAGCACGCCGCCCGAGTCCTTGATTCCGGTGCTGCGCTTGACGATGGACTCCGCGAGATCGCCGATGACCGCTGCGAATCCCAGGCCGATGGCCAGAACAATGACGTCTCCGAGCCGGAAGGCGGGAATCTTCTCCGGCGCCACCCAAAACAGAATGCCCGCCGCCAGCAGCGAGGCGAACAACGCACCGCCGAATCCCTCCCATGTCTTCTTCGGACTGATGTGCGGCACCGACGGATGCCTGCCGAACAGACTGCCGAAAACATACGCGCCCATGTCGCTGAACTTCGTCACCATCACGAGGAACAGCACATAGAACTGTCCGGTGGGCTCTCCTTCGAGCGTGCGTGGCGGAAGGAAGAGGATCTTCGTGATGAAGCTGAACATCCACGGGATCCACAGCAGCCCGAAGAGCGTGTAGGCCATCGTCTGCAGTGGTTCGCGCTCGTGGATCGGGACGAACATCTGCCGCGCGAACATCACGACGACGAAGAGGACAAGGATTGCGAGTTCGAAATCCATCGAACGGGCCGTGCCCACCGTGCTTGCGTAATAAAAGCTGCCGCAGAGAAACACGGTCGCGCAGATCATTCCCGTGAGCTGGAAGTTCGGGATGCCGTCCTTGTCCAGCATGCGGAAGTATTCCCAGAGCGAGGCAAGCGCCATGCCCGCGATGACGAGGAAGAAGGCCCACTCGCGTCCCGAGAAGATCGCTGCGAGGATCAGCACCCACAGCGAGACCGTGCTTCCCAAGCGGAGGAAAAATGTGGCACGGGAGGAACTCATCTGCGGGCGAAATGCGCTAAATTCCAGGCCGCGCGGCTGCATGGCAAGCCGCGATTCGCCCAATCCGGACACGGCGCCCGGCTTGTTGCCGTGGCAAGGCATTTTTCGTTTCCGCGGCGGCGGTGAACCTCGTAGCCTGCGCGCATGGCGAAATCCGAGACGGCAGTTCAGACCGATGACAAGGTGCAGGCGGCGCGTGCGCGCAACCTCGACCTCGCGATCCAGCAGATCGCGAAGGACTATGGCGACGAGGCAATCCGCAGGCTGGGCGATTCGACGCACTCGCAGGTCGACGTCATTCCCACGGGAAACATTCTCATCGACCGTGCGCTCGGGGTTGGCGGATTTCCCCGCGGCCGCATCATCGAGATCTACGGGCCGGAATCCTCGGGCAAGACGACACTTACGCTGACGGTCGTCGCGCAGGCGCAGAAGCGCGGCGGGCTCGCCGGGTTCATCGATGTCGAGCACGCGCTCGACCCCTCCTATGCTCGCAAACTGGGGGTGAACCTTGACGACCTGCTCGTTTCCCAGCCGAACTCCGGCGAGGAGGCGCTGCGCATTTGCGAAACGCTCGTGCGTTCGAACGCGCTGGACGTGATTGTTGTCGATTCCGTCGCCGCGCTCGTCACGAAGGCGGAACTCGAGGGCGAGATCGGCGAGGCGGTGGTCGGGGCGCAGGCCCGTCTGATGAGCAATGCGCTTCGCAAGCTCACGGCCTTTATTGCGAAGGCGCGCACCGTCGTCATCTTTACGAACCAGATCCGCGAAAAGATTGGCGTCATGTTTGGCAACCCGGAGACGACACCGGGAGGCAAGGCGCTGAAGTTCTATTCCAGCGTGCGATGCGACATCCGCAGGATCGGCGCGATCAAGACGAGCGACGGCACCGTGACGGGCAACCGCACTCGGCTGAAGATCGTGAAGAACAAGGTCGCCGCGCCGTTCACCGAGGCCGAGTTCGACATCATGTATAACGAGGGCATCTCGAGCGCCGGATCGTTGCTAGACCTCGCGGTCGAGAAGAACATCCTCGAGAAGCGCGGATCCTGGCTCAGCTACAAGGGCTCGCAGATCGCCCAGGGCCGCGACGCTGCCAAGGAAATCCTTCGCACGGACGGCGCGCTTGCCGCGGAAATCGAGGAGGCCGTGAAGGCCGCGCTCGACGCGGAGAAGAAGTAGCCGGCCGAGGGCACCTCCGAAGGAGGTTGCATGGCACGGGGATTTGCGTTCGCGAAAAAAATCCCCATGGAAAGGGCGGGATGTTCGTTATCATGGCAATGATGGTGCGTTCTTTCTTCCCCTTCCGCCGCGGATCCGCCGCAGTGATTGCGCTGCTGGCGCTCGCCGCCGGGCAGCTTCTTGCGCAGGCCTCCCGCTACGAGGATCTCAGACAGCAGGCGGCCGCATATTATTCGGAAAAGTCCTACCGGCTCGCGCACGACGCGTGGCGGGAAGCGGCGGAACTCGGCGTGCCTGATGAGGATCGCCGGATTCTCGATTTTTATCTCGCGGATTCGCTCTGGCGTTCCCGACCGGATGCGGAGGAGGTGAAAGCCGCGCGGGCGGAGTTGAAAAAGATCGCGGAGGATGACGGTGCCGGCCCGCTCGCCGCAGAGGCGTGGGAATCGCTGGGCGACTCGTGGCTGGCGATCGAGGGCGATTGGAATCGCGCCTGGTCGGACTACCAGCGTGCGCTGGAGGATTGGGCTGCTTCGACGGACATCGACCGCGCGCGTGCTCGGTATCTTGGAATCGTCTGGAAGGCGACCGGGCCGCCAGGAGACGATTACCGCGTGCGGCGTGTGCCGCTCGAGGTGCTGGCAAATGCGGTGGAGATCGCGACGAGCACGGAGGACCGTGCGCGTGCGCATTTTTTCCTCGGCGTCCGGCTCGGAGCCGGTGACATCTACTCGATCCAGCGGGCGGGATCAGAATTTCAAGCAGCGGTCGATGCCGGCCCTGGCACGGCGGTCTACGAGCAGGCGCTCTTCAAACTGGGCGAATGGCAGGCGAACTACGGCGGGTCGAAATGGAATGCCGACGGCAGTCTTCGGCCCGGGCCGGATTACCAGGCTGCGTTGAAAACGTTCCGTCGATTCGTGAAGGAGTTCCCGGAAGGGAAGTCGAGTTTGTGGTCGGTGGCGAGGGATGAGATCCGGAACATCACCGAACCGGCCCTGACGTTGACGGTATGGCAGCAATGCCTCCCGGGTGCACGGCCGGGGGTTCAGGCGAGCTGGCGCAATGTGGGCGAGGTAACCTTCACGCTCAGCAAGGTGGATCTCGTTGCGGCGTTTCAACCGACCGCGCAAACCCAACCCGGTCAGTGGCTGGACGCGGTGAACGTCGCCTCGGGCGACATGGTGCGGCAGTGGAAGGAGCCTGGGGCCGACTCGCATGTGGCAGTGGGGAAGTCGATCGAACTCGACGCCATCGAGGAGCCTGGAACCTATGTGCTGGAAGCGGCGGCCGGTCGTCGAAAGGCCCGTGCGCTTTTGGTCGTGACGGAGGCGGCGGCCGTTGTGCGACCGGTGGGAAACTCGGCGACCGCGTTCCTTTGCAATGCGCGCACGGGCGCGCGGGCGGAGGGTGACGTCGTTGCGAAGGTCTGGCGGGTGTCACCCGAGGCTGACCGGGGCGACCGCTTTGTCTGGACTTCCGTCGATCCGGCGTCCGTGGATGCAGGGTTGGTGCGCTTCGATTTTCCTCCGGTCGAGGAGTCCTACGAAGGTCTCCTTCTTTTTGCAGGGATCGGCTCGCAACCGGCCGTGGTGGACACGGCGCAGCGGTGGCGGACGACGGATTTCGACGAATGGCGAATACAGGTCTTCACGGATCGTGCGGCGTATCGCCCCGGCGATCGAGTGAGGTGGCGGTTGATCGCGCGGACCGTGAAGGGGGGCGAACTGCTGACGCCCGCCGGGGAGTTGCTGAAGTTTCGGATCGTCGACCCTCGCGGCGAGACGTTTCGCGAAGGAGAGGTGAAACTCACGGAATTCGGTGGAGCATGGGGTGAACTGGAAGTCGGCACGGACGCTCCGCTTGGCGAATTTTCGATCCAGTTTGCCCGAGACGACCGTCCTCTCGGAGGCGACCGTCTGTTCCGACTGGAGGAATATCGGCTGCCCGAATTGAAGGTTGGCGTTTCCGTCGCTGCGGATTCCGGAGTGCGACTCGGTGACGAGTTCGTGGCGGAGGTAAGTGCGGAGTATTATTTCGGAGGCCCGGTTGCAGACGCGCAGGTGACGGTCGTCGTGAAGGAAGGTCCGAATTTCCGGCCGCTTCCGGCCATGGAGGCGCGGGGACGGATCATGCCGCCGTCGTTCCATCCGGAGAAGACGGTGTTGAACGAGACCGTGCGCACGGGGCCGGATGGCCGCGCGCTGGTGCGGGTGCGGACGCCGTTCGACGCGAGCGGCGACCGGCGGTATGTGATCGAGGCGCGTGTGGTCGACGCCTCCGGCAGGGAGGTCGTCGGGGAAAGCTCGATCGTAGTTGCGCGCCAGTCATATTTCGTGGAGCTGACGCCGTCGCGCCGTGTCGGGCAGCCCGGTGACGCGATCCAGGTGGCGATCGCGACGAAGGATGGCAACGATCGAAAGGTTTCGACGAATGGGGTCGTCGTCCTTTCCCGGCAGCGCTGGACGGAGGTCTGGCGTGACCCGCAGGGACACGAGGTGTCCGGCGAGGAACTCGACAAACTGCGCCGGGGGATTTTTCCGCCGACAGGGCAGCCCGGGTGGGTGCTGGTGCGGCAGGAATACGTGAGCGAGGAGATCTCGAGGACGGATGTGTCCACGAATGCGGAGGGCGAGGCGTCGTTTTCGTTCAGCCCTGCGGAGCCCGGCTTTTACCGGATTGCCTGGTCGAGTCCGGATGCCGACGGCCCTCCCGTGACCGGCGAGACCACGGTATGGGTGAGTTCGGCAGCGGGAGGAATGATCGGTTATCGCTCGGGCGGCGTGGAGATCATCGTGGATCCCGAGGCGCCCGCCAAGGGTGGACAGGTTCCGGTGTTGATCACCACGAACACATCGAACCGCGACGTGCTGTTCACGGTGAACGCCGGCAGTGATTTGTTCCGCGCGGAAGTCGTGCACCTCGACGGCGACTCGAAGCTCGTGATGCTCGACAGCGAGGAACGCTTCGTCCCGAACGTGGCAGTGACCGCGGATTCCGTGCTTGGACTGGAGGTGCATTCCGACGTCAAGGAGATCCGGTTTCCGCCGTTCCGAAACACGCTTGCCGTGGAGCTGACGCCGACCCCCGAGCAGGCTGCGCCTGGATCGGATGCGCGCCTGGATGTTGTGGTGAAGGATTGGGAGGGGCGGCCCGTGCGCGGGGAGTTTGCGATCGCGGTCACCGACGAGGCAATCTCCTACATACAGCAGGACTACGCCGGGGATCCTGTGGAGTTCTTTCTCGGTCGGCAGCGGCCGATTGCGTCGCAAATGATGAGTTCCATTTTCGAGCGTCCGTTTCAACGCGGAGAAACGGAGGGAATGGGAGAACCGGCGGCAGGCGGGTTGCTGCACAAATCCTTGGACATGATGGCGTCGAGAAGCTTTGCCTCAGGCATGGCCGTCGAGGCGGCCGCAGATGCCGCGGAAGCGCCGGTCGTGGCCGGGCAGGAAAACGCCGTTCAGGTGCGGACGGATTTCAGTGCGACCGCGTTCTGGCAGCCGGGCGTGGTGACCGATTCCGAGGGAAGGGCGAGCGTCAGTTTCCGCTATCCGGACTCGCTGACAACATGGCGTGTGGTGGCGCGTGGCGCGTCGGCGGAGGCGTCCTTCGGATTCGCAGAGACTGCGACGAAGACGACAAAGCCGCTGATCGCGCGTCTGCAGGCGCCGCGATTTCTGGTGGCGGGTGACACGGTTGAGATTTCCGGAGTGGTGAACAACCGCACCGACGCCGCGCTCGACGCGAAGGTCGATCTGCGCACGGAGGGACTCGACGGAACTCCCAAGTCGCAGACTCTGCAGATCGCCGCGGACCGGGATTCCCGCGCGTCATGGACGCTATCCGCGCCGAATCCCGGAAACGCGCGGCTTACGCTCACGGCCGTGAGTGGCGATCTCAACGATGGAATGGCCGTCGATTTGAATGTCTTTCCCAATGGCATTGACAAGGCGGTGAGCGTTTCCGGAAAGGCTGTCGAAGCGGAGAGCGAATGGGTGCTCGACATCTCCGCGGAGCGTCGTCCGGGCTCGGAGTCGCTTGTTGTCACGGCCACGCCGAGTCTCGCGGCGGCGGCGCTCGATGCGCTGCCCTACCTCGTCCGTTACCCATACGGCTGCGTCGAACAGACGATGAGCCGGTTCCTGCCCGCGGTGGTGACGCTTGGAACGCTGGAAAATCTCGGTCTGGACCGGCAGGCCATTGCAAACCGCATGTTTGGCGGCATCGAGCCTGAATTTCTGTCGCGGACGCATCCCGATTTCACGGGGGATGCGGGGCTAGAGGAATTGAACGCCGTGGTGTCCAGGGGGCTCGACCGACTCTACGACTTCCAGCACGAGGATGGCGCGTGGGGATGGTGGAAACACGACGACGCGGACGCGTTCATGACGGCCTATGTCGTCTGGGGTCTGCGCCTCGCGCAGAAATCGGGCGTTGGCGTGAAGGCGGAAGTGCTCGAGCGCGGAACTGCGTGGTTGCGCCGCCATCTCGTGAACGAAAAGGACCATCTCGATCGGCAGGCGTGGCTGCTTCATGCGCTGGCCGCGCAGTTTTCCAAGGGCGGCAAACTCTCCGACGAGGAAGCCGCGGCGATCGCGAATCTTTGGGAGAGACGCGACGAGCTGACCGCGTATGGCCGCGCGCTCTTCGCGCTTGCGGTGAACGCCTATGGAGACCAGGAGAAGGCGGAAACCCTCGCGCGAAACCTCCACGATGGGGTGACGCGCGACGCCCAGCCCGGTGTCTCGCAGGCAACGGGGGCTGGCACGCCGAACTCGACGGCGGTGCCGACTGCGCACTGGGGAAGTGATGGCATGTTCCGCCGCTGGCAGGATGGCGGTGTGGAGGCGACGGCCTTTGCCTTGCAGGCGCTCCTCGCGATCGATCCCTCGGATGATCTCGTCGAGCCGGCGATGAACTGGCTCGTCAAGAACCGCCGGGGTGCGCAATGGTCAAACACCCGCGACACGGCGATCGTGGTGCTCGCGATGAATGCGTATCTTGCCCGGACGAAGGAACTCGGCGCGGAGGTCGGTTTCGAGATCGAGGTGAATGGCAAACCGGCGGGGCGTGTGGAAAAGGCGACTGCGCTGGATGGTCGCACGGAGTTCGAGATTGATCGAACATTGCTCGTCGATGGACCGAACCGCATCGTCCTGCGTCGGACTTCGGGCTCTGCACCGGTGTATTTTTCCGCGCGCGCGGAGTTCTTCACGATGGAACAGCCGATCCCTGCCGCGGGGAACGAGGTGTTCGCGGAGCGCGAATATTTCCGTTACGCCCCCGAGCGCACCCTGCTCGATGGATACCGGTTCAACCGCGTGGAATGGGCGGAGGATCAGGCGTCACCGACCGATCAGCGCGTCGAGGTCGTTCTGACGATCGAGGCGAAGAACGACCTCGAATACCTCGTGTTCGAGGATCTCAAACCCGCAGGCCTCGAGGCGGTCGACGTGCGCAGCGGCGAACGGATGGTCGCCGAGGGGGCTGACGGGAAAACGATTCCCGTTTACTGCGAACTGCGCGACCGGAAGGTGGCGTTGTTCGTCAGGGCACTGCCGCAGGGAGTCTGGAAGATCCGATACGATCTGCGTGCCGAAACGGCGGGCGACTTCTCCGCCCTGCCGGTGGTCGGTCACGCGATGTATGTTCCGGAAATCCGGTGCAATGGCACCAGCCGCCGCGTGCGAATCGAGGCGTCGGGTTGATCAGCGCTTCGCCTTGCGCGCGGCCTCGGCCTTGAGCTGGCGCTCGGCCTCGATCCAGTCGCTGGTCGGGTCGCCGGGCCAGCCCATTGCCTGGCGGCGTTCCGCGATGAAATAGGCGCGAAGCGAGATCTCATCGAAGGAGATCTCCGGTTCGGGGGCGACCGTTTTCTTCGCTTTTGCCACAGCCGGTTTCGGCGTCGCGGCCAGCGCGGGCTTTGCGGCGGTTTTCCTTTTGCCTTCGACCTTTTTCTCCTTGGCCGGCTTCTCCGCCTTCTTCGCTTTTCCGGGCTTTTCGGTGTCGGATTTTTTCGATTTTGGCATGTGATTTCCCCTTGCCGCGAAGGTGGAGTTCATAGCGTGAGTTGGCAAAATAATTCTTCAAAAATCCCGGTCGAAGCCTACCGTGGAGTCATGCAGTTCCTCATTCGCTGGATGGTCACCACTCTGGCGGTGATGGCCGCGGCCTGGGTGTTCCCGGGCATCTCCTACGACACCGCGGGAGCGCTTCTTGGCGCTTCGCTGCTTCTGGGAATCATCAACGCGCTGGTGCGACCGGTGCTGCTATTGCTGAGCCTGCCGTTCATTCTCGTCACGATGGGGCTGTTCATCTTCGTGGTGAACGCGTTGATGCTCCTGCTCGTGTCCGGGCTGGTGCCCACGTTTCATGTCGACGGATTCTGGACCGCGTTTTTCGGCTCGATCGTGATCAGCCTTGTGAGCTGGGCGCTGAGTCTCGTGTTTCGCTCGAGCGACGGACGGGTGCATTTGATCACCCACCACGGGAGCATCAAGCGGGCGAATGCACGCGTGGTTGAGTAGCGTCGAAATCCGGCGTAATCGAATGGCGTGACCTACTGCCTGAGTCTTCTTTGCCGCGAGGGCATCGTGTTTCTCTCGGACTCGCGCACGAGTGCGGGCGTGGACAACATCACCGTGCATCCGAAGATGCGCATCTATGCCCGCGACGGCGACCGCGTCCTCTGTCTGCTCAGCTCGGGGAACCTGTCGCTCACGCAGTCGGTCGCCGCGCTCATCGAGCGCGACATCGAGCAATCCGGCGCGGAAGGGCGCCTTCCGTGTCTGCTCAACCAGGAGAATCTTCACGATACCGTGCGCTATGTTGGCGAGAAGGTGCGGGCTGTGCGCGCGCTCGACGGCGCATCGATGAAGGAGGCGGGGGTGGAGTTCAACATCAACTTCCTTCTCGGGGGACAGATTGGTGCGCAGCCGCCGCAGATCTATCGGATCTACTCGCCCGGTAATGCGATCCACGCGAGTCGCGAAACACCGTTCCTGCAGATCGGGGAACTCAAATACGGCAAACCGATTCTCGATCGCGGCTTCACGTTCGATACGCCGCTGACCGAGGCGGTGAAGTTCGGGATTCTCTCGCTCGACGCCACGGCGAAGAGCAATGTCTCGGTGGGCACGCCGTTCGAGGTTTTTTGCTACGAGGCCGGAAGTCTCGAGGTGCGGCGCCGCGCGGTGCTCGAGGAGGACGATCCGTGGCTGTGCACCGTCCGAAATCGCTGGAATGAAGGACTCGCGCGGCTGGTTGCGGAAATTCCGTCCGCACCGTTTTAATGGATTTATGGACGCCGTCTGGAATGCCATCTGCCCGCCGGATCGTGTTGGAGTGAAGATCTGTGGCGTGACGAATCCATCGGACGCGCAGGCCGCGGTCGAAGCCGGTGCGGATGCGATCGGAATCAATCTGTTCTCCGGATCGAAGCGGTTCGTGAAGCTCGGCGTCGTGCGCGAGTGGGTGGAGGAGATTTCCGTGGTGCGCGTCGCAGTCGTGGTCAATCCCGACGCCGATCTTCTCGCGAGAATCGAGGATGCGGCCTGCTTCGACGCGATTCAATTTCACGGGGACGAAACGCCGGAGTTTTGCGTGACGAGTCCGCTGCCGTGGATGCGTGCCGTGCGCGTGTCGGGCGCGGATGCGTTGCAGGGCGCGCTGGAATACGACACGCCGGCGCTCCTGCTCGATGCGGATTCTCCGGGCGTATATGGCGGCTCGGGAGCTTCGGTGGATCGCGGTCTTGCGGCGGAGTTCCTGCGCGCGCATCCGGAACTGCGTGTGATTCTTGCGGGAGGATTGACGCCGCAGAACGTGGCCGACGCGGTGCGTGCAGTGCGACCCGGTGCGGTGGATGTGGCCAGCGGCGTGGAGGTCGATGGAGAGGCGCGCTGGAAGGACGTTGCGAAGATGCGCGTATTCATCGACGCCGTGCGGGAGGCCTGAGGCGGGAGGTATCGGCGGAATTCTTCGCGCTTCCAGCCGGCGCGGCGTCCCGCTTAAATGCGCGGCGCATGAGTGAAACGTTCAAGGTGGCGGTCCTGGCCGGCGACGGCATCGGGCCGGAAGTGATGGCCGAGGCACGACGCGTGCTCGACGCGGTGACGGAGAAATTTTCGATTTCGATCGCGTTCACCGAGCGGCGTGTTGGCGGCGCCGCGATCGATGTGGATGGCAAGGCTTTGCCCGACGAAACGTTGAAGACATGCGACGAATCGGACGCGATCCTGTTCGGCTCGGTTGGAGGTCCGAAATGGGAGAGCCTGCCGGCGAACGAACAGCCCGAGCGCGCGGCGCTGCTGCCGCTCCGCAAGCATTTTGGACTTTTCGCGAATCTTCGTCCGGCGGTGTGTCTGCCGGAGCTGGCGCACGCATCGCCGCTGCATCCGCGATCGGTGGAAGGCGGATTCGACGTGCTGTGCGTGCGTGAACTCACCGGGGGTCTCTATTTCGGTGAGCCGAAATACACGAAGGAGGAGGGCGGGGAATCCTTTGCAGTGGATACGATGATTTATTGGGAAAGCGAGATTCGTCGCATCGCGCGCGTCGCTTTCGAAGCCGCGAAAACACGTGGCGGAAAACTCACGTCCATCGACAAGGCGAACGTTCTGCAGAACGGCATGCTGTGGCGGCGCATCGTGACGGAGACGGCGCGTGATTATCCCGAGGTCAGGCTCGATCACCTCTACGTCGACAACGCGGCGATGCAGCTCGTGAAGAATCCGAAGGCGTTTGACGTCATCGTCGCGGAAAACATGTTTGGTGACATTCTCAGCGACGAACTCGCGATGCTCACGGGCTCGCTGGGCATGCTCCCGAGCGCGAGCCTCGGCGAGGCGGCGGATGGCGATGCAACGCGGCGGTTCGGCATGTATGAGCCGAGCGGCGGCACCGCACCCGACATCGCCGGAAAAGGCATCGCGAATCCGATCGCGCAGATTCTCTCGGCAGCGATGATGCTGCGTTATTCATTTGGCCGTGACGACGCAGCGTCGGCCATCGAGGTGGCGGTCCGGAAAGTGATCGCGGACGGCCTGCGCACGGCGGACATCTGGACCGAGGGGACGACGAAGGTCGGCACCACGGAAATGGGTGCCGCGATCGAGGCGGCGGTGCGGGCCGGCGCCTGATCGATCAAACGTTTGGGTGCGAAGGAAGGGTTTGCTCCGCCGGTCGGGGCATTGGCCTGTTATTGCCTTGACTCCGAGAAAACCGGCTTCCTAGTGTCGCGGTCAGTTTTCTCAGAAGGGGCGCTTTGCCGGGCGACTATGCAGGCGCCTCTCCGGCCCAACTTAACCCTTTCCTATTCAGATGTTTGACAAGGTTCTTGGTTTTTTTTCCAACGACATCGGCATTGACCTCGGCACCGCAAATACCCTCGTTTTCGTAAAAGATCACGGCATCGTGCTCCGCGAGCCGTCCGTGGTTGCGGTGCAGGCGGGCACCAACAAGGTGCTGGCCGTGGGCGACGAGGCCAAACGAATGCTCGGGCGGACTCCCGGCAATATCGTGGCGATTCGTCCTCTCAAGGACGGCGTGATTGCCGACTTCGAGGTGACCGAGGCGATGCTGCGCCATTTCATTAACAAGGTCCACAATCGCCGCCGCATGGTGCGTCCGCGTGTGGTGATTGCGGTGCCCTCGGGGATCACCGAGGTCGAGAAGCGCGCGGTGAAGGATTCCGCGACGCATGCCGGTGCACGCGAAGTGTATTTGATCGAGGAGCCGATGGCTGCGGCGATCGGCGTCGGCCTGCCGGTGCAGGATGCGGCTGGAAACATGGTCGTCGACATCGGTGGCGGAACGACCGAGGTGGCGCTGCTTTCGCTCTCGGGCATCGTGTTCAGCCGCAGCGTGCGAGTGGCGGGTGATGAACTCGACGAAGCCATCGCGCAATACATGAAGCGTGCCTACAACCTCATGGTCGGCGAGCGCACGGCGGAGGAGATCAAGATTCGCATTGGCTCGGCCTACAAGCTCGAGAAGGAAGTGAGCATGGAGGTCAAGGGGCGCGACCTCGTTGCAGGCCTGCCGAAAACCATCACCATCACCTCGCAGGAAGTGCGCGAGGCGCTCATGGAGCCGATCTCGACGATCGTGGATTCCGTGCGCATCACGCTCGAGCGCTGCCCTCCCGAGCTCTCCGCCGATCTCGTCGACCGCGGCCTTGTGCTCGCGGGCGGCGGTGCGCTGCTCCGCGGCCTGGATCGTCTGCTCGCGGAGGAAACCGGCCTTCCCGTTCACGTCGCCGAGGATCCGCTGAGCGCGGTTGCCGAGGGCACGGGCAAGGCTCTCCAGGAATTGAATTTGTTGCGCCGTGTTTCCGCCATGGACCGGCAGTATCACGCGCAATCCTGAGCGAAACCGCAATGAGCGACGGACTCCGGTCCGTTGTGCTGCGGACTGCATCGCGCCATGAGAAAAGTAAACATCCTCCTCGCGGTCATCGTCGTGCTGGTTGCGGTGTTTTTCATGCTGCTGAGCACCGGGGCTGTGAAGGGGCTGCAATCCGGGCTCCTCTCGCTGATGGCGCCATTCCTCAAGACGGGCAGTGCGGTGCAGCAGGGCCTCGGCGCGATGGGGAAGGGGTTCAAGTCGCTGGACGAGCTCGAGGCAGACAACCGCCGGCTTTCCACCGAGAACAAGGAGCTTCGCGCGATGAACCAGATCCTGCGGGATCTCGAGACCGAGAACAACCGGCTCCGCGCCGCCCTCGACTACCGCGAGCGCTCGGTGTTCCGCCTCGTGCCGGCGCAGATTTTTTCGCGCGATGCATCGAGTTGGTGGAACACGGTGATGATCAATCGCGGCTTCGAGGACGGCATCGACGATGGTCTCGGGTCCGGTGTTCCCAACACGGTGATCACCGACAAGGGCCTCGTCGGGAAGATCATGAACGTGCAGAAGAACACGGCGACCGTGCTGCTCATTACGGATGAAAACTGCCGCGTGGGCGCCTACGTCGAGGGTTCGCGTTCGAAGGGCATCGTCAGTGGCATGCGCGTGCAGGAGGGTGGCAATCCGGAGTTGCAGATGAACTTTCTGGACAAGAACGCCGATCTTCAGCCCGGCCAGAAGGTCTACACCCAGGGAGTGGGTGCGGTGTTTCCTCCGGGGCTGCTCATCGGAACGGTGAAGAGTTTCCAGCAGCGTGAGCTCGATGGTCAGGCGATCATCACGCCGGAAGTGGATTTCGCAACGCTCGCGGACGTGTTCGTCATCGTCAGCCAGCCGCAGCAGCAATGATCAGGGACGCCATCAAGACCGTGGCTCTGGCGGTCGGCATCTTTGCGGCATTTGTCCTGCAGATGTTCATTCCGCCGATGGATTTCGCCGCGGGCTCGCGGGTGATGCTGGTGCCGGTGCTGTTCTGCGCGGGGGCGTGCACGCTTCCGTATCCGCTCATGCTCGCGCTGGCGGTGCTGACGGGATTGATGACCGATCTCCTTTCCCTGCAGCTGGTTGGCGACTCGGTTGAAATCTCGGTCGGCTGGTCTATTCTGCTGCTCGTGGCGCTCGGATCGATCTGTCAGGGGGTGCGTCCCCTTGTGTTGCGTGGCCAATGGTGGCTGCCTGCGCTGATGAGCGCCCTCACGACGCTCTCGATCCTGCTTTCCCAGTATCTCGCGATCACGATGCGGAGATTCGACACCGGGGGATTCGTCTGGAACGAGACGGTGACGGCCCGGATTCTTGTGCCTGCGCTCGTGGCAATGGTTCTCTCGCTCTGGCTGCACATGATCATTGCCTTCGTCACGTGGCGGCGGCAGGAGCGTCGACTGCTGAGGGATTTCTAAATGAGAAAAGGAACCCCCGCATTTCGCATCTTCTTCATGGGATCGATCGTGCTCCTTTGCATGGGCGTTCTCGTCGCGAAGCTGTGGTGGGTGCAGGTCGTGCGCGGCGACTACTACGCATCGATCATTCAAAAGGGCGGCCAGGTGACCGTGCGCCTGCCCGCAGTGCGCGGGGAAATCAAGGACCGCAACGGCGTTGCGTTGGTCGAGAACCGCCGCAGCTTCGAGGTCGACTTCTACCTGCCGGACATCGTTCGCGCCTATCAAAAGGAGCACAACAAGGTGCCGATGCAGCCGTGGAGGCGGTTTGACCGTCACGGAAACCCCGTCGACGACAAGGAGCCGGACATTCCCACGGTGGTGAATGCCACGGTGATTGAGCGCCTTCGCCAGCTTGATCTCGAGCAGGACTACAACGCCGAGCAGCTCCAGGTGCATTTCCGCAACGAGCGCGAGATCCCGTTCACGTATCGCGAGGACCTCGATTTCGAAACGATGGCCCGTTACATGGAGAACAATGTCGATCTCCCCGGGCTGAAGGCGGAGGTGAAGGCCGTGCGCAACTATCCGTATGGAGCGCTCGCGGCCCACATCCTCGGCTACGTGGGACCGCCGCAGGATATTTCCAAGCAGCGCGCCGAAGAGGCGGCGAAGGGGCGTGTCTACAATTTTTACCAGCCCGACATGGAGGGCCGCGCGCAGGTCGAGAAGCTCATGGACGAGCAGCTTCGTGGCACCGCGGGCGTTCGCATTCTGCAGAAGGACGCGAAAGGGCAGATCATCGAGGGGGACGTGGAACTCGTGCCGCCGAAGCCGGGCAACGATGTCTATCTCACGATCGACGCGCGGCTGCAGGGCGTCGTCGAGGAGACGTTGAAGGTCGCCGGCCGCGCGGGGGCGGTCGTCATCGATCCAAACAACGGCGACATTCTCGCGATGGCGTCGGTGCCGTCCTTCGATCCGAACGTCTTCATTCCGAAAATCTCCGCGCGGGACTGGGCGGAGATCACCAATGACGAGACCGAGCCGTTGATGAATCGTGCGATCAACGCCTACGTGCCCGGCTCGACCTACAAGATCGTGACGGCGCTCGCGGGACTGAAGGCGGGCATTGGCGCCCGGCGGTTCACCTGCTCCGGCGGCGTGACCTACGGCGACCATTTCATGAAGTGCTGGATCTTCGGCAAGGGGTCGCACGGTTCCCTCGACCTCGAAGGCGCCATCAAGGTTTCGTGCAACGCCTACTTCGCGCAGTATCTCAACACGGCAAACATCGAGCCGCTCGAGGAGATCGGAAAAATGCTCGGCCTCGGCCAGCTCTCGGGTCTCGGGTTGTCTGGAGAAAGTCCCGGGGTGCTCGATGGCAAGGAGCACCTCGCCCGGGTCAGTCCCCGGGAACGCTGGCGTCCGGGTCTGTCCGCCAACGTCGCGATCGGTCAGGGGCAGGTGCTGGCCACGCCGCTGCAGATGGCGATTGTTGCCGCGGCGGTCGCCAATGGCGGCACCGTGTATTATCCGCGCCTCATCGACCGGGTCGTGGACAAGGATGGCAATATCGTCGAGCAGCAGCCAGCGAAGGTGCGTGCGAATTTGATCACCGATGCCGGCATCAAGCCGGAGGATCTCGAGCATGTCCGCAAGGGAATGTGGCGGGTCGTCAACGAAAACGGCGGCACCGCGCGGAAGGCGCGCCTGGCCGAGCCCGAACACGCGGTATCCGGGAAAACCGGCACCGCGCAGAACTGGCGGGTGACGAAGGATGGTATTCGCGTGAAGGACAACAACGTGCTGTTCATCGCCTTCGCCCCCTACGAAAAACCGAGGTATGCCGTATGCGTGCTCGTGCAGGGAGGTGAGTCGGGAGGTCAGGTCGCCGCGCCGCTTGCGGGCAAGATTCTCGACGAGGCCTTCAAGCTGGAAGAGGGCGGAAGCGAATACCAGCTCGCCCGCGTCGAGCCGGCGAAGGGGAATTTCCGGCACATCAGTTCCATCGACTTCGGAGCCCCGGTTCCGGTGGCTCTTTCCGACGGTGAGACGGTGGCCAATGTGGAGCCGGCCACGGCCACGGTGAGAGCCGCGCCGGTGGCCGCCGCCCCCGCCATCCGCGCGGAGCCGGACGCCCGCGGGCGGGTGGAGCAGCCCAAGAAGGAACGCAAAGGGCTCTTGAATTTTTTCAACTCAAGCGACGAAAAGAAGAAAACGAACGAGAGCTCCGGTTCTCCGAAACGGAACCCTTTCCGTCGTTGAGGATGAAAACCCTCCTCACATCCACTTCAGCCGCCCGTCGCAACCCGGCGGGCAATACCCATGATCGAAATTTTCAAACGTTGGCTGGGACTGGGCCGCAAGCCCACCGGCACAAAACTCATCATCAGCTGCGAGAAACTCGAGAAACGCGTTGCGCTTCTTGAGAACAACCGCCTCGAAGAATACACGATCGAACGCGAGACCGACCGCAACATTGTCGGCGGCATCTACAAGGGCCGCGTGCGTAACATCGAGCACGGGCTCAAGGCGATGTTCGTGGACATCGGGTTCGAGAAAAATGCGTTCCTCCATTTCTGGGATGCGATCCCGGCCGCGCTCGACAGCGGAATCGAGGCGGTGAGTCGCGAGGGCAAGGGCGGGCCGAAAAAGCCGCAGAAGAAGATCACCGCAAAGGATATTCCGAACATTTATCCGGTCGGTTCCGACGTGATCGTCCAGGTGAGCAAGGGGCCGATTAGCAACAAGGGCCCCCGCATCACGACGAACATCAGCCTTGCCGGCCGCTACCTCGTGCTGATGCCGTTCAACGACCAGTGCGGCATCTCGCGCAAGATCGAGGATCCCAAGGAACGCGATCGTCTCCGCAAGATCCTGCGGGAACTCGACCTGCCCGAAGGCATGGGCGTGATCATGCGCACGGCGGGCCAGGGCCAGCGGGCCCGGTATTTCGTGCGCGATCTCAGCATTCTGCTCGAGCAATGGGATGAGATCGAAAAAGGCATGCGGGAAAAGAAGGCGCCCGCCGAGCTGTTCCGCGAACCGGACCTGCTCGATCGCGCCGTGCGCGACTTCCTCACCGACGAGGTGGACGAGGTGCTCATCGACGACCTTGCCGCCTTCGAGCGCGTGCAGAAGCTCGTGGAGCAGATTTCCAAGCGCGCGAAAAAGCGCGTTCACCATTACGCCGGCGTCCAGCCCATCTTCGATTTCTTCGGCGTGCAGTCGCAGATCGACTCCGCATTTCATCGCCAGGTGTGGCTGCCCTGCGGCGGCTACATTGTGATCGACGAAACCGAGGCGATGATCGCCGTGGACGTGAACACCGGCCGCAACAAGGGCGCGAAGGACATGGACAAGACCATCCTTACGACGAATCTCGACGCGGCCGACGAGATCGCGCGCCAGCTCCGCCTGCGCAACATCGGGGGATTGATTGTCGCCGATTTCATCGACATGAAGAGTCGCAAGGACCAGCAGGCGGTCTATCAGCGCATCCGCGAGCGGCTCAAACGCGACAAGGCGCGCACGCACGTGCTTCCGATCTCGCAGCTCGGTCTCATGGAAATGACCCGGCAGCGTGCGCAGGAGAGCCTTGCGAGTTCGCAGTTTTCGGTCTGCACGCACTGCAACGGTCGTGGTCGCGTGAAGAGTCCGATGACGATGAGTGTCGAGCTGCAGCGCGCGCTCCACTCAGTGATGAAGAAGCATCAGGCGGACATCCACGAGATCAAGGTCGTCTGCCATCCCGATCTGCTGGCGCGTCTGCGCGAGCAGGACGAGGAACTCCTGATCGATATCGAGCGTCGCTACGCGAGCCGGCTTTCCTTCCGGGCCGATCCAACCTTCCACCAGGAGAAGTTCGTCATCAGTGACGCCGTGACCGGCAAGGAACTGATGAGGTCCTGACGGACGCTGTTCCGGTGCGTTCCCGTTTCCTTTCGAAGGGAAACGGGATCGACGGACGGAGTGGCTATTCCTCGCCGGCCGGCGGCAGGCCCGAGATCGTGTCCCCCGGGATCACGCCGTTTTTCAGGAACCAGCCCTGGGGCATCTCGAGGGCGTAGGCCACCGTCGTAAAGCGGCTCGGGACAATCGTCTCATCCAGCGGCTGCAGATCGTGGATTTCGAGAATGACGCCGACCGCGTTGATGTAAGCGATCGAGAGCGGGATCTTCGTGTTTTGCATCCAGAAACCGGCCGGGCCTGGTTCATCCATCACGAAGAGCATGCCCTCGTCCTCGCCGAGGGATTCACGAAACATCAGGCCGGCGGAGCGCTCCTGTTCGCTGTCGGCAATCTCCGCGGTCACCTTCTTGGAGCCCACGACCAGAGTGAGGGTGGGCAGTTTCGGCTGAGCCTGGCTGATGTCCGCGGCGGCGGCCGGGTCGGTGAGGAGAACAGCGAGGGCAAGGGAGCACAACCAGGGCAAAACGCGGCGCATGGGCGCGACTATACCGAATGCAGGCGTGGCGGCGAACCGGATTTTCGTCGTCGGATTCGCAGGGCTCTCCGGGAGGCGGTTTCCTGTGTGCAAGTCGAAAATTCGGACCGGCGGTGCCCCCGCGGAAAATGCGAGTAAAACCGCCCAAAAAATTGATTGCCATTAGATTCGTTAATAATAGCCTCCGGGAACTTCGAGCGTCCCCAAGCATGATTTTTCCCGAATTGACCGACTGACCGATGGCCAATTTTTTTCCGAAATGGACCAACTGGCTCCCGCTGAAGCTGGTAATTTGCCTGGGGACGGTCGGCGGAGCGCTCCTCGCAGGTGTCTGGTATTACTTCACGCCGAAATACACCCGCGTGGGCTATCAGCCTGACCAGCCGGTGCCGTTTTCCCACAAGATCCACGTGGAGCAGCTCGGCATGGACTGCCGGTATTGCCACAGTTTCGTGGAGGTGGCGTCGCACTCGAACGTTCCAACGACGCAGACCTGCATCACGTGCCACGGATCCGGCAAGGTGCAGAGCGACAACCCGAAGCTCACCGCCGTGGTCAACAGCTGGGAGTCGGGAAATCCCGTGCAGTGGAACCGCATCCACCAGGTGCCCGATTACGCCTATTTCAACCATGCGGTTCACGTGAATCGCGGCGTGAGCTGCTATTCCTGCCATGGCGACGTGAGCGCGATGGAGGTTGTCTATCAGCATGAACCCCAGAGCATGGCGTGGTGCCTCGAGTGCCATCGTGCACCGGAGAATCACCTGCGTCCGCCCGAGGAAGTTTTCAACATGAAGTGGAAGCCGGTGGCCAGCGTGTCTCAACAGGACATAGGCAAGGCGTTCAGGAAGGAATGGGACGTCAACCCGCCCACGACATGCGGAGGTTGTCATCGATGAAACGCATTTTGCCGCACCCAGCCAGACCCGAGCGCCCAACGATGTGGCGCTCCATGGCAGAGCTCGAGAACACGCCGGACTTCGAGGAGACGCTCCAGCGCGAATTTCCGCGCGGCGCGGGTGTCTACGAGGACAGCGGCCTTTCGAAGCGTGAGTTCCTCAAGCTCATGGGTGCCTCGATGGCGCTCGCGGGCGTGGGCCTTTCCGGCTGCCGCCGTCCACCTTCGTTCATCGTTCCGCTCAAGGAGGGCGTCGAATGGGCGATTCCCGGCAAGTTCCTTTACTACTCGACGGCGATGCCCACGCGGCTCGGCGCGATTCCGCTGATCGCGACGACGGTCGACGGCCGCCCGACGAAGGTCGAGGGCAACCCGATCCATCCGTCCAGCAACGGCGGCACCGATGGTTTTGCCCAGGCGAGCGTGCTCGACCTTTACGATCCGCACCGCAAGAAGGAAATCACCTTCGAAGGCAAGGCGACCGACGCCGCGGCTCTGGAGAAATTTCTCGCCGACACCCACGCTGCGGGCGGAAATGGCCTCGCGATCCTGGCCGACGGCATCCAGTCTCCGACTCGTGACCGCCTGCGTGACGAGATCGAGCGCGCACTTCCCGGCGTCCTCTGGGCGGAATACGAGCCGCTTGGCGCCGCGGAGACGAATGCCGCCACGACCGCGGCATTTGGCCCGGGAGTCCGGCTGGTTCCCGACTTTGCGCGGGCGGACGTCATTCTTGCGCTCGACAGCGATTTCCTGAACACCAGCGAGACCGGTGTCGGCTACGCCGCGGAATTCTATCCGCGCCGCGACCCGGAAAACGGGAAGATGAACCGCCTCTATGTGGTTGAGAATCATTACTCGAACACCGGCGGCCTCGCCGATCACCGCCTGCGTCTGAAGGCCAGCGACATCGGGGCTTTCGCCGCCGCGCTTGCTGCGAAGATTGGCGGCTCCGCTGCGAACCTTGCCGCTTCGCTTCCGAAATCCAATGCGCAGATCGACGATGCATGGTTGACAGGTGTCGCCAATGATCTGCTTTCCGCGCGCGGCGCGAGCCTCGTGCTTGTGGGCAACCAGCAGCCGGCCGCCGTGCAGGCGCTCGTGCTGGCGATCAACGAAACGCTCGGCAATCTCGGCTCCACTCTCAATGCGGTCCAGACCGGCCGTCGTCCTGCGGCGTCCATCGCGGATCTCGCCGGGGCCATCAAGGGCCAGCACGTGCGCACGCTCCTCGTCCTCGGTGGCAACCCCGCCTACGACGCGCCGGCCGATCTTGCATTCTCCCAGCTGCTCGCCAGCGTGCCAACCACGCTTCATCTCTCGCCCTTCGAGGATGAGACGTCGAAGCTCTGCAAGTGGTCCGTGCCCGCCGCGCACTACCTCGAGTCGTGGGGCGACGTGCGCACCTACGACGGCACCTACACGGCGATCCAGCCGATGATTCTTCCGCTCTGGAACGGCGTCTCGCAGCTCGAGATTCTTGCGCAGCTCGCCGGTCGTCCGAAGCCGGCAGGCCCGGAGCTGGTTCGCGAGACCTTCCAGACGATTTCCGGCACCTCCGGCGAGGAATCGGATGAGGCGTGGAACGAATTTCTCCGCAACGGCTTCCTTGCCAATTCGGGCTACGCACCCGCGAGCGTCTCCCTCAATGCCGGCGGCATCACGTCCGCCTTCGGTGGGCAGGCCGCTCCCGGCGGCGGAACCGAAGTGGTTTTCCTGCAGAGTTCGAGCGTTGATGACGGCCGCTACGCGAACAATTCCTGGCTCCAGGAAACACCGGATTTCGAGAGCAAGCTCACGTGGGATAATGCCGCGCTCATGAGCTATGCGATGGCGAAGTCGCTTGGCGTGAAGGACGGCGATTGGGTCGAGATCACGAGCGGCGGCAAGTCGATCAAGATACCCGCGCTCATCGCCCCCGGCCATGCCGAGGATTCCATTTCCATCGCGCTTGGCTACGGCCGCAAGGACGTGTCCGCGCTCATGCAGAACGTCGGCTTCGACGTCTATCCGCTCCGCACGAGCACCGGCATGCGCTTCGTGACGGGTGTCTCCGTGAAGGCCGCCGATGGCAAGCGCTACCCGCTCGCGCGTCCGCAGGAGACGTGGTCGATGGAAGGCCGCGACCTTGTCCGCGAGGGCACGCTCGAGACGTTCGAGCACAATCCGGAGTTTGCCCAGAAGATGGGCATGGACAGCCACATCCCGCCGGAATTCTCGCTCTACAAAAATCCCTATTTCCAGCCGCACGAGCTCTCCAAGGAGCAGTGGGCGATGACGGTCGACCTCAATATCTGCTCCGGCTGCAACGCCTGTGTCGTTGCCTGCCAGGCGGAGAACAACGTTCCCGTCGTCGGCAAGGACCAGGTCATCAGGGGCCGCGACATGGCTTGGATCCGCATCGATCGCTACTTCGCCGCCGAGCCCGGCACGGATCGTGGCGACCGCATCGAGACGCAGTCCGCCGATCCCGAGATGCTCGCGCAGCTCATCACCTGCCAGCAGTGCGAGAACGCCCCGTGCGAGACGGTCTGCCCGGTCAATGCCACCGTTCACAGTGAGGACGGCCTGAATCTCATGGCCTACAACCGCTGCATCGGCACGCGGTATTGCGCGAACAACTGCCCGTGGAAGGTTCGCCGCTTCAACTACTTCGATTACAACAAGCGTCCCATCGACGAGCTTTACTGGGGCCCGATTGCGAAGGCCGGCATGGCGGACTCGCTCAAGATGCAGAAGAATCCGAACGTCACCGTCCGCATGCGCGGCGTGATGGAGAAGTGCACGTTCTGCATCCAGCGCATCGAGGAGGCGAAGATCTCCCGCCTGGTGAAGGCCGGTCCGACCGACAAGAACAAGACGCCGATCGCTCCCTTCAAGGTCGCCTGTCAGCAGGCCTGCCCTGCGGATGCCATTGTCTTTGGTGACGAGAACGATGTGAACAGCCGCGTTCACAAGCTCCGCAAGAGCAAGCGCGGATACCGGATGCTCGAGTATCTCAACGCCCGGCCGCGCATCACCTACCTCGCACGCATAAAGAATCCCAACCCCGCCATGCCCGGCGCCGCCCGGGTCGGCAACATCAACTCGCCGGACCACCACGGGCATCACGGCGAAGAGCACGCGCACGCCGGGCACGTTCCAACCGGCGCGCTTCACGGAGCGGGGGAGGCGCATCACTAAGCCATGTCCGACACGACTGCCACACTCGATCCCGCCACGATCCGGGCGAACGAAGAGGTGACCCGCAAGCCGCTCGTGCTGAACCAGCGCACGATGGGCTGGATCAGCAACTACGTCAGCTCGATCGTCGAGGCGAAGACCCCGCTTTGGTGGTATATCGCGATGGGCGTCACGGTGCCGATGATGCTCATGTGCTTCGGCTGCCTTGCCTATCTGATCTCGACCGGCGTCGGCGTCTGGGGAAACAACCATCCCGTCGCCTGGGCGTGGGACATCACGAACTTCGTTTTCTGGATCGGCATCGGTCACGCGGGCACGCTGATTTCGGCGATTCTCTTCCTCACCCGTCAAAAGTGGCGCACGTCGATCAACCGCGCCGCCGAGGCGATGACGCTGTTCGCGGTGGTCTGCGCGGGCATTTATCCGGCGCTTCACGTCGGCCGCGTCTGGATGGCGTGGTTCCTCGCGCCCGTGCCGAACAACATGGCGATCTGGCCGAACTTCCGCAGTCCGCTGCTCTGGGACGTGTTCGCCGTCTCCACGTATTTCACGGTTTCGGTGCTCTTCTGGTATACGGGTCTGATCCCGGACCTCGCGACGCTGCGCGACCGCTGCACGACGAAGCTCAAGAAGTTCTTCTACGGCATCGCCGCCCTCGGCTGGCGCGGAGGCAACCGCCAGTGGCGCCACTACGAGATGGCGTATCTCGTCCTCGCAGGACTCTCCACGCCGCTGGTGCTCTCGGTGCACTCCGTGGTTTCCTTCGACTTCGCGACGTCGGTTGTTCCGGGCTGGCACACGACAATCTTCCCGCCCTACTTCGTTGCGGGTGCGATCTTCGGCGGATTCGCGATGGTGCTCACGCTCATGATTCCCGCTGCGTGGATCTGGCCCGCGCTCAAGGATCTGATCACCCCCGGTCACGTCGACAAGATGTGCAAGATCATCCTGCTGACCGGTTCGATCGTCGGCTACGCCTACCTCATGGAGCTCTTCATCGCGTGGTATGGCGCGAACCCCTACGAGCGGGCGGCCTTCTGGTATCGCGCAACCGGCGTGGGAGCGCGCGAGTTCTACTGGCCGATGATGTTCTGCAACGTCATCGTTCCGCAGCTCTTCTGGTTCCGGTGGTGCCGTTACAACTGGATCGCGGTCTGGATTCTCGTGCAGTTCCCGAACGCCGGCATGTGGTATGAGCGTTTCGTCATCATCGGCACCACTCTCCAGCACGACTTCCTGCCCAGCGCATGGCAGCTGTTCCATCCGACCTGGGTCGATATCTGCACCTTCATTGGCACCTTTGGCCTCTTCATGACCCTCTTCCTGCTGTTCATCCGGTTCCTCCCGATGATCTGTATGTTTGAGGTGAAGGCGGTCCTTCCAGAGGCGGATCCTCATTACGGCGAGGGTGGCGACCGTGAAGCCCTGCCCGAGCTGCCTTCGGGCTCTGAAGAATATTGATCCATGGAAATCGCAGGCAATCCCAAGGCTCCCGTTTTCGCCATCGCCGCGGAATTCGACAGCGCGCGCGATCTCTATCACGCCGCCCAGAAGGTGCGCGACGCCGGCTACAAGCGCTGGGACGTCTACTCGCCCTTCCCGATTCACGGGATGGATCATGCGATGGGACTCAAGCGCTCCTACCTCGCGCAGATCGTGTTCATCGGCGGTCTCACGGGCTTTCTGACCGCGGTGTCGCTCGAGTTCATTCCGTCCTCGTTCCTGTATCCGCTCGTCGTCGCCGGCAAGCCGACCGACATCATGACGGTGCCGGCATTCTTCCCGATCATGTTCGAGTTGACGATTCTGCTCTCCGCATTCACGGCGGTGTTCGGCATGCTCATCCTCAACGGCCTGCCGCGCTGGAATCATCCGCTCTTCAACTGGGACCGCTTCAAGAAGGTCACCGAGGACAAGTTCTTCGTGGCGATCGAGGCCCGCGATCTGAAGTTTGGCACCCGGGAGACCCGGGAGTTCCTCGAGTCCCTGGGCGGCAAGAACCTCGCGATCGTCCACGAGGACTGACGCACAGGCTCCGTCGTGGGTCGCCGCCCAATTTGACGAAATTGTTGCAGCACGCGGCTTGCGAGCACGCTTCGTGCTTGAGAGAAGAGTGTTATGAAGCGCTCGCTTTCCGTCGCCGGCCTCGTCATTGCATTTTCGCTCCCGTTCGCAAAAGCGGCACCGATTTTCTCCGAGTATTTCGACTACGAGAACGGACCGTTGACGACTGTCTCCGGCGGACTGTGGTATAAGCACGATACGAGCGCTGGCGTCCAGCAGCTGCAGGTCGAAAACGGGCAGGCCCGGCTTCTGTTCAACAGTGCCGAGGATGTCGCCAGGAACCTCGATCAGAATTACTCATCCGGCACCCTGTTCTATTCGACTGTTCTGACAATGACGACGCTGCCGGGCACCGGTGGCGCGTATTTCATGCACCTCGGGGACACGGACTCGGGAGTGGATACCGATTTCTTTGCCCGGCTTTTTGTCAAGGCGGTGGGAAGCGGGTATCAGATCGGCATTCGGAATCGGAGCCTGCAGGAGAATCCATCGGACTACCCGGTTGTCTACGACGATTCCGTGACGCTCGAACTGAACACCGCGGTGGCGGTTGTCGTGAAGTTCGATTTCGAAACGCTGCAATCCACGCTGTGGATCAACCCCGTGGACGAGAGCAGCCACTCCGTCACGGACACCTTCGAGGTCGCCTTCGCCGGCCTCGATCAATCGTTGAGCCGGATTGCGCTCCGGCAGGCGAGTGGAATCGGCAATTCCCTGATCGATCAGATCTCTGTGGGCACCACCTTCGAGGATGTTTTTGTGGCGGTTCCCGAGCCGGCAACGCTGGTGTTGATCGGGCTGGGAGCGGCGGGATTGCTCGCCCGCGCCGTGCGCCGCAGGAACGGGATTTCCGGATAATTTGCGAACGGGAGTGCCCGTTCAGGGGGTGGCTCCGCCGGCGAGTGCGCGGATCGCCTCGGGATCGTAGTAATACCCCGGAGCCGCGTCGAAGACCAAGGAGGCTCCGCCCTGGGATTGCCAGCCAGGATGGAGCACGATGGTGAACGCGGTTCCCTTGCGAAGCTGCGTTTCGAAGAGACCGATTTGCTGGAGCCTGCCATCGACGAGCCTCAGGACCTCGAAGTATTGAATGCCTTTGGGGGGCACCTGGATGCCGGTGGGGGAGTTGCCGCTGGTCCACAGATTGCGGAGTGGCTTTCCGCTGCGCTCCACCAGACGGATCGCCCAGTCTGAAAGTCCGCTCAGGTCCAGGACCCGAAGGGTGGCGGATTCGCCCGAGCCAGGCTCGTCCCGCACGGCCGTCGCCGTGAGATTGCCGTCCTTTTGACTCACGACCAGGGTCGTGTAGGTGCCGGGGGTGAGTTTGAGGTTGATGGGCTCCGCGAGCTTTTTCTCCTCAACGGGAAGCTCCTCCTCCGTTTGAGTGACGGAATTGTCCAACACGTGGATGGTGAACTCCGAAGGCAGCATGGCGACATAGGGGCTTGCCGTGTCCGGGCTGAGATTGCCCTCGAGAATCGCTGGTTTTCCTCCTTTGGCCGCCTTCGCGAGAGCGATTTTGGGCGCGTCGGTTCCGGCCATGTAAATCAGCCGAAGCATCGAGATGCGCGCAAGATTGGGATCATCCGGCACGGTCGGAGCGACGTAGGCGATCCCGGAGTCTTCCTGTGCGTGGGGCTGCCCCGGGAGGCAGGCCGCAATGGAAAGGGCGATGAGAAGGTGACGACGGATGATCACTGGGCGGTGGTGTTAGGGATGGACGTAGAGAGGGCGTGCCTGGAATTCGGTGGGGCCCGCAGAGGGATTCGTGTCCGGAATCGCGTTCCCCGTCTGACCGGAAATCACCGGGTCGAACCGGTAGGTGATCGCCTGTTTGGCGGTGCTCTGCACCACCGGAACATACGTGCCATCGGAATTGCGCCGCTCCTGAATGGCCTGTCCGATCGCAAACACCGTGAAGGAATTGCTCCGGGTGGTGAGCATTTCGATGAGCCTGCGGAAAATCTCCTCACGCCCCCGGTCATGGACCTGCTTCATGTTCTGGCTCCCCAGCGTGCTTTCGAGTGCGGAGAAAAGCGGTTTTCCTGCCTCGTCCACGAGTTGGGAAAGCTCGCCGCGCTCGACGATCGGGCCGTTCTTCTCGAGGTAACGCCGGACGGCGGAGACGATTTTTTCGATCTCGGCGTCGGAGAGGACCCGGTTCGAGAGGCTCGGATCCGTGTAGGGCGCCCCGCTTTCCGCATTGCCGGAAAGGAACCGGAAACTCCGCAAGAGAGCACGCAGCGCCGCACCGTCGTCGCGGAGGACGGAGTTGATATTGACCTTGCCCGGGGCCTGCGGAGGAATGAGCCGCGTTTTGGTGTCCACCTCGCCGCGTTCCGCGAGGCGCTCGTCAAAGCGGACGTCGAAAATGTCGGTGAGACGCCAGGCGGAGTTTTGCCATGCCTTGGTAAAGCGGGGGACCGCGGCGGCCTTGTTGAGATCCGCAACGACATTCGAGTCGTCGCCTATGATGCCATTCCGGGCGTCCACGGTCACGTCATCGGGCTGTCCAATCCGCAGGGTTCGCCCGCCACCCCGGACGTAGTTGATGGAGCCCTGCTCCCGCCGCCGGTAGGGATCGTAGATGTTTCCGAGCTCGCCAATGGACGTCATCGGCTGGTCGCGGATCACGGCATAAGCCGTCTCGGCCGTTCCGCTGAATTCCCGGGTCCAGTCGGGCCATGCGGTGGGATCGACAAATCTCGCGTTTTTTGCCAGGTGGAGTTGCAGACTGGCGTCGTCCCAGAATCGCCCCAGATTTTCCGCGGTGTCACTGGGATTGCGGTTCAGGAAGATGGATTCATTCAGGGAGCGGGGATCTCCCGTGGAACCTCTCGAGTCGTTGCCCCGCAGGCTGTTTCCCCGGTATCTGTAGGTGTTGTTGGCCGACATGGTGTAGTTCCCTGAACCGCTGGTGAACGAAGTGAGGGTGACGACCGGGAATCCTCCGTAGTATCCGTGCTTGTTTCCCCAGACGACTTTCGTCCCGAGGTCGTAGGTTCCGTTTCTGGCGCTTGGGGTGTAGGAACTGGCTCCTCCGTTGAAAGTCGTGGCACCTGCAGGGGTCATTTTCCCATTGGTGGGTCTCCAGGCGACCTTGGATCGATCCAGCAAGGCGGCCGGGGGTTCGGAGTTTGGATCGGCGGCATCTCCCGTGGAAATGACCGTCATGGCTCCTGCGCGGAATCTCAGACCGGAGAGGTCCAGCGTGTAGGACGGCATTTGGAAGGTCCCGAAACCGCCTGTCGTCCAGCGGAGACGATCGAAGCACCGCAGAACCGTTCCTTCCGGCGCCACAAAATCCTTGGTCGAAGGGTTGAAGAAGCCGAAAGCCTCGAAAACGCTGACGGCCCCGTTGGCATATTTGACGGTGAAGGTTTCCTTCTCGAGGTAGGGGATTGCCTCGTGTCCGATGGCGCGCGGCATTGGCGCGGCGTGGCCCACATTTGGGAACGTGCCGAGGGGAAGGTCACTCGCGAAGGAGGGCTTGTTCGAGCCGGCGATCACGTTCCCTTGCGGATCGACGAATGTGGGATTGGAATCCGTGTCGATGTAGTCCCGAATGTTTGCGGCGATCTTGGTGAGATAAATCGTCTCCTTTTCCTTTGCGGAGAGGGAGAATCCCAACCCCGAACTCTCGGATGCCGGCCAGAGGCGCTGGCCGAAATCCGGCATGAGTGCCTTCGGATCGTTGTCCGGCTCCGATCCGAAAAAGCCCGTGGAAGGGGTGAAGATATGTTTTCCGGTGATCGCGTAAGCGATGTCGTCCAGATTGCCGGCGATGATGTCCGGATCATCCAGCTCGTTTGTCACCAGGGCGTTGATGTTCACCCGGCGCCGTCCGTTTCCGGCCAGCTCGTTCGAGACGGATGCCATCGTGGTATAAAAGCGCGCGAGGGTTTCCGAGCTCTCCGAAGACGTCGCGCCGGCAAACCCGGGCACCTGATTCAGGAGCCGCACATCCTTTGGCTTTCCGGCCATTGCCTGCATGAATGTCACGAGCGTCTGGTTCGACGCGCCGTCGCTCGTGGCGAGGGGCGATCCGAACTTGATTGGCACGGCGCCGACGTCGAGGTTTTCGGGTTCCCGCGCGACGGCGTCCTGGTAGGTCCGGTCGTTCGGAACGGAAAGGTTCTCCTGACGGGGCGGACTGAATGCGCCTCCGGGACCGTCGGCGTTGCCTGCCAGGAGCAGGTCGATCTTGCTGGTTTCATCCTCGACCCACCACGCGAACCGGGCGACGCGGGGGTTGTAACCCGCGGCATTGGGATCGGGCTGATGAGGAGCGGAGGGATCGCGAAGGAGATAGACCCACGGAGCCCGGCATTCCCGGTAGATCACGTTTCCGGCGGCATCCACGGGGGAACCCATCCATCCGGGATCGGAATCTTCACGCACATTCAAGGCGACGGATTTTTCGTCGTCCGGCTCGACGGCGAGTTCGGTGGCGTCGGTCTCGGCACCGGATACCAGAAATCGTGCGACCGGAGGTTCGGTCGATGCATTCGGGCTGCCGTAGAGAACCGGGATGACCGCTGCATTTCCTCCGTCGCTGGCCGGGCGCTGCACGTAGCCGATTCCGTGGTAGGGAAACCGGATCATCAGATCCGAGAGGAGCGTGGTCGCCTGGGTCTGCGCGGCGGATGCGGCCAGCTCCGCGCGGTAGCGGTTCAGGTAGCTTTTCGCGGTTGCCCGCTCGACCGTCATGCTTTGCAGGAAGGCGATGACAATGATCGTCAGAACAACGACCACGAGGAGGGTCGATATGAGCGCGGACCCTCGGCTGTGAGAGTAGGAGTGGCGACGTCTCATCGTCACAAGGCCGGCGCCGCGGAGCTTTTCACCGCGCTTCCATTGATGCGCACGCGGGTGGTGAAGGTGCGCTCCCACTGCTTGCGGGTTTCCGAATTTGGGTTCTCCCAATCGCTCCGGGTGCGAAAGCGCTGGGCGACGTCGTTGTTCAGCGCGGTGAGGGAAATCTCAATCACGTCGGGCATCGGTCGATCCGGGGACTGCTGAAACGGAGAGCGCGTGCCGTTTTCGTTGAGAGTGAACGCCGCGATGCGAAAGTCGACGATGTTGCGCGCGAGCAATTCCTCCGTGCCAGCCTGCGGAGGGGTGCCGTTCTTGATGTTGTTGACGGTGTCGTTGCTGCTTCGGAAGCTGCGGAAGAGGTTGTATCCTTCCGAGCTGTTGACCTGCAGCGGATTGGCGCGCGCATATTTCCATGTGTAGCCGACGTGGCACACGTTGCTGTTGCTGCCGCCATCCTGGTAGTCGGGGGAGACGGCCGTGAGAAACTCCATGGCATTCTCCCCGAGAATCCGGAAATGGTTGGTGTCGTCGGATATGCAGATCGCGGCAAGATCCGCGGCGATTACATTCAACGCAGCCCGCGCTTCGCGGTAGCTGTCCACGCGGTTCTCGCTCTGGCGCCACATCCGCGTCGCGCTGTCGACGATGCTCAACATGATGACCAGCAGCATCGCCAGGACCCCCATGGAGACCAGGAGTTCCAGCAACGTGAAGGCCCTGCACGCACGGCCTGCGAATGGGGATCGAGGAGGCGTCATGGTGCGGGGGGGACTCGACCGTTGTTGACGAGCGTGACAAACGGGTAGGATTCCCGTCGTCTGACCGGCAGGGTGCCCGGTGCCTCGACCAGGATTTCCAATCGGGAGATGGATTCCTGACCGGCTTCGGTGGATGGACTGGTGCGCACGGTGACCAGAAAACCTCCCTGGGGTCTTCCGTTTTCGAAGGTCCCCTGGGAAATCTGGCCGTCGGGAAGTCCGTCCGGTGTATAGGCGATGTAGTGCGTGGACGGGCTGGCAAGATCCACGGGGAGCGTGGTGGAGCCTCCTCCTTTTGACAGGGGGGCGCTGGAAAGTGCGATGAAGGTCTGCCGGGGCGGGGCGGACAGAAGATCGTTGTAAATCGTGCGCGCGATGAATGCCGCCTGGGTCTCCTGCTGGCTTTCCCTGGCGGCTCCCATGGCGACCGGAAAAAGTCCGAGAATGCCGACCAGCGCGACGGAAATCACTCCCAGCGCAAGCACAACCTCGATGAGGGAGAAGGCCTTTGCCTTCGACGAAAGGGTGAAGCCGGAACGCGTGTCCATCAGTTCAACAGGGTGACGTCGAGTTGTGCCCGACCGGTAAACCTGGAAAGGGTGATGACTTCGAATCCCCCCTGTTGCTGCTTTTTGCCGCTCAGGACTGCCTCGGTGCCGCCCCGTCCGCGAACGCCCTCGGTGATGACGATTCGCGCCTCCTTTCCAGTCGGGCGGGGAATCGATCCGTTTGGTGCGAACCAGACGTAGCCGATCTTGCTTTTGTCGAACGAGTGTCCCTCCGGCATCGGGATCTCATTCTTGTGCTGGTCCAGAAAGGCCGGCCACGTCGTGTTGTCGAAGACGTTTCCTCCACGATCCGGCTTGTGCAACAGCACCCCTTCCGGCAGCGGCATCCATTTGGTGAGTGGCACGAGCTTGTCCTCCTTCGTGCCATCACTCTTTGTCATCCACGGGGAGGGTTCGCGCACGACCATGATGGCGTCGCGGTCCGGATATTCCCGACGCCAGAGCAGCACGTAGATGTCGGTGCCGGTCTCGAGGGCCGCAGCGCGGGCCTGCTCGAGCGTGTTCATCAGGATGTTCACCGCTCCCTTCCGGCCGGCCGTGCTCGAGAAGCTGCTGATCGACGGGGCGATGAGCGCCATCATGATCGCGATGATCGCGATCACCGCCATCAGCTCCACGAGGCTGAAGGCGGCCGAACGGATGGTGCTCGTGGATGCCGGAGAGGTCATTCCAGTTCCCCATTCCACGCAGGGTTTCGCCGGCGCAAAAGGAAAAATGTAACAAGTTTGGCATCGAGGCGATGTCGAGAGGAGCCAGCCGGAAGACTGCTTTGCCGGTAAACCATGGCGGGCTTGGATTGAGAGAGACATTGAACGGCGATACTCGACTGCTTTGCAGACGTGCCCGGTCCGCCATGCAGCCCCCGGGCGGGCGCGCTGCGACGGCAGGCTCAAACGCACGTTCCATGCCAGCCAGGTTCCGCGCCGGCGAATTCCGAAGCAGGATGCGAAGCATCAAGAATGCCGGCCGCGGCTCTGGAATCCGGTTGCGCACGCTGCTATCAACAGGGCATGACCGAATTGCCTCCCTTTGACCCCGCCGTTCATCGCAAGGAATCCGACAGCATGGGGGAGATTCCCGTCCCGCACGACAGCTACTACGGGGCGCAGACGGCGCGTTCGCTGATCCATTTCGACATCGGTGACGACATCAAGCCGCCGGAACTCATCCGCGCGCTCGGAATCCTCAAGAAGGCGTGCGCCCTTGCGAACCGCGACCTGGGCAAGCTCCCGCAGGAAAAATGCGACCTCATCGTGCGTGCGGCGGACGAAGTGATTGCCGGAAAGCTGAACAAGCACTTCCCTTTGCGCATCTGGCAGACCGGCAGCGGCACGCAGAGCAACATGAACGCGAACGAGGTCATCTCGAATCGCGCGATCGAGCTGGCGGGCGGCCAGCTGGGCAGCAAAAAGCCGGTCCATCCGAACGACGACGTGAACATGTCGCAGTCGTCGAACGACACCTTCCCGACCGCGATGAGCATCGCCGCCGCGTGCGAGGTCCATGGCACCTTGCTTCCGGCGGTTCGCGAACTGCGCGACACACTCGATGCGAAGGCAAAGGCGTTTGCGGACATCGTGAAGATCGGCCGCACGCATCTTCAGGATGCGACACCACTCACGCTGGGTCAGGAGTTTTCCGGTTACGTCCAGCTCCTCGACGACGATCTGCGCCGCATCGAGAGCACGCTTTCGGGACTCTACGCACTGGCCGTGGGCGGCACGGCGGTGGGCACGGGCTTGAACTCCCATCCGGAGTTTGGTCAGCGCGCCGCAGCGCACATTGCCGAGATCACCGGACTGCCCTTCACCTCCGCGCCGAACAAGTTCGCCGCGCTCAGCTCGCACAACGAATTCGTCTTTGCCAGCGGTGCGGTGAAATCGCTGGCGTGCACGCTCATGAAGATCGCCAACGACATCCGCTGGCTGGCTTCGGGCCCGCGTTGCGGCCTCGGCGAGCTGACGATTCCCGAGAACGAACCGGGCTCGTCGATCATGCCGGGCAAGGTGAACCCCACCCAGTGCGAGTCGATCACGATGATCGCCGTGCAGGTGATGGGCAATGACACGGCCATCGGCATCGCGTGCTCGCAGGGCAACTTCGAGCTCAACGTCTTCAAGCCGGTGATCGTTTTCAATTTCCTGAACTCCGTGCGTCTGCTGGCGGACGGTTGCCGCTCCTTCAACGCGCACTGTGCGGTCGGCATCGAGCCGAACCGCGAGAAAATCGCGCAGTATCTGAACGACTCGCTGATGCTCGTGACGGCGCTGAATCCGCACATCGGCTACGACAAGGCCGCGCAGATCGCAAAGAAGGCGCACAAGGAGAACAGCAGCCTGAAGGAGGCGGCGGTGGCTCTCGGCTTCCTCACGCCCGAGCAGTTCGACGAGTGGGTGAACCCCGTCGAAATGACGCACCCGTAACGGGCGCGCCTACGACTGCAAATTGGAGGGGTCGGAGAAATATCTCCGGCCCTCTCTTGCAATCACGCCGCTCAGGAGGAGGAGCGCGATGAGGTTTGGAACGGCCATCAGGCCGTTCATCATGTCGGAGAAATTCCAGACCGTGTCGCTCTTCCACACGGAGCCGATGAACACCGCGACGACCCACGCGCAGCGGTAGAAGAAGACGGACTTGATGCCGAAGAGGTATTCCATCGCCTTCTCGCCGTAGTAGGACCAGCCGAGGATTGTCGAAAAGACGAAGGTCAACAGGCCGCCGAGGAGGATGATGTCTCCGAAGACACCGATGTGGTGAAACGCGAGGTTGCAAAGTTCGCCGCGGGAGAGCTCGGGCTGGGTCCAGTCGCCGGAACACACGACCACCAGGCCGGTCAACGCGCAGACGACGACCGTGTCCCAGAACGTGCCGGTGCTGGAAACCAGCGCCTGCCGAACGGGGTCCTTCGTTTTCGCGGCGGCGGCGACGATAGGTGCGCTTCCGAGTCCGGATTCGTTGGAGAACAATCCCCGCGCGATGCCCGCCTGCATCACCTTGGCCAGTCCCGCGCCTGCGAAACCGCCCAGTGCCGCGTGCCCGGTGAACGCGCTCGAGAAGATCAACGCGATCGCACCGGGCAGCTTGTCCCAGCTCATCGCAAGAATGACGAGGCAGCCGGCCACGTAGAAGACGGCCATGAAGGGCACGAGGAACGAGCAGAAGCGCGAAATCGAGCGAATGCCGCCGAGAATGACGAGACCCGTGCCGACCGTGAGAATCACGCCCACGATCTGCTTGAGGGCGGTGTCGCTGAAATCGAACGGCAGGAGGGCCTTCTTCGAAACCACCATGTCGGTGATCGCGTTGGCCTGAGCCATGTTGCCGATGCCGAACGCCGCGATGGCAGTGAAGACCGCGAAGACCACGCCGAGCCACTTCATGTTCAGCGCCTTCTCAAGCACGAACATCGGGCCGCCCGACATCTGCCCGCGCTCGTTGACGACGCGGTATTTCACGGAGAGGAGCGCCTCACCGTATTTGGTTGCGATGCCGAAGATGCCCGTGAGCCACATCCAGAGCACCGCACCGGGACCGCCGATCAGGACAGCGCCGGCGACGCCGAAGATGTTGCCCGTGCCGATCGTCGCGGCCAGCGCCGTGACGAGTGCGCCAAACTGGCTGACATCACCGGGGGCGTCCTTGTCCTTCGTGATCGAAAGCCGGATAGCGTAGCCGAGATGCCGCTGGATGAATCCGGTCCGGAGGGTGAGAAAGAGATGGGTGCCGAAGAGCAGCCATACAAGCCAGGGGCCCCAGACGAATCCCGAAGCTGCAGCGATCCACGCGTCGATTTTTTCGGCCATGGAGCGTGATTAGTTGCCGTCGAGGGTTGGAACCACAAGAGGATTTTCGGGAGACACACGAATTCTGCGAGCTACGGATGCTGCCGGGCTGCCTGATAAAGCGCGGCCATCTCGAGCAGGAGCCCTTCGAGCTGCCGGTAGTAGACCTCCTCCTCGAGGTCCCCCTTTCGCGTGCGGAGGTCGCTGATGGCGGCTTCGATGCGACTGCGCTCGGCGAGTTCCTCCGGGGTGAAGGCCGGACCGGAGCCGCCCGCGGCGAAGGTCACACCGCCCGCTTCGCGACCGTCCCGGGTGTCCGCGGGATTTTTCCGCAGCTGCCGGACCTCCGTCCCAAGACCGTCGCCATTGTCATCGAGAATGGCATGCTCGCTGAGCACGCGTTGATCATCCTCGTAGAGCCGTGTCACCGCATCGGTGGCGTGAAGGGCGAGCTCGAGCAGGGATGCGTGGCCGTCGCCATCGAGGTCCGCGGTCTCCGATGCCAGACTGTCGGGAAATTTCTCGCCGAGGCGTGCGTAGTTTCGTTCGCCGCCGCTGCGGGTGGCTGCGAGAATGATGCGGTTGGGACCCGAGAGTTCCGGGACGAAAGTTCCGCTTGCGGAAAACAGCGCCAGCACGACGACGCGACGGTTGAAGGATTTCAGCCAGGAGCCCAGATCGCCCGCCGAGAGGTCGTCGCCGGCGAGATTGAACTTTGCGTTCCGGCCGTCGAACGTGCCATGACCGAGCAGCACGATCCACAGGTCGTCCCCATCGTGCGGGAGACTCCGCAGTGTGGATTCGAGCGAGGCGCGGGATTTCTCGTCATCCGCGATCATCGTCACCTCGAATCCCTCGTCTGTTGCCGCGTTCTCCCATGTCGCGGCCTGTCTGCGAAATTCGGTCGTGTAGGCGGGCTCGCCACCTGCACCCGTGACGATCACGATCTGCCGGGCGGCGTTCGCGGAGAACGCGCAGACGACAAGTGCGGCGAGGAGCGTGGCGGCGAGTTTCATGCGAGTCCCCTCCAGCGGCGAATGCCCCACTCGCCAATAAAGCAACCAATGGCCACCGCAAGCCATGCGGCGTGGTGCCAGAGAGGGGCGGAGCGGGAGTCCGTGAGCATGCGGGGGGACTGGCGCAACAGTCCGGGCAATCCGGAGAGTTCGTCCGGGGTGAGCACGCGACCGCCCGTTGCCTCCGCGATCGCATTCATCGCTGCGCGGGCGTTGGTGGCTGTCCGAAACTCGGCGGCTTCGGAATTGATCGCAAATCCGGACTCCAGCCGGGTGACTTCGCCATCCGCGGGATCGGTGACGACGGCTTCCGCGGTCCACGCACCGGAGATCGAGGGGGCGACCGTTGCGGTGAACCGCCCCGGCGAGTCCGGAGCGGGCTGCGCGTGGAGATCCCGCCATTCGCCGGAGGGGGAACGGAGACGCATTTGCACGGACGCGTTCCGGGAAGGGCGGAAGTCCGGGCCGTTGGCTGTGATGAGAATTTCCGTCCGCCCGTTGTCAGTCCGTCGGATTTCCATCGCCGCGCGCCGCGGCACGTCCGCCATCCATCCCCGCACCGCCTGCCGCCAGAATTTGTCGAGATCGGCGCGCGAGTCGGTATCGCGAAGCCCCCAACGCCACAGGTCGCCGACCAGGATCGCCGTGCACCGGCCATTGCCAAAGCGCTGGGTCGCGATTGCGGGATGCGGCGTTCCGTCCGCGTCGATGAGCGTGGCGAGAACCTGTGCGCCGGGTTTCAGCGAGTCGAGCCCGTGGGCCACGCGAAACTCCGGCATTGCCCGCAGGCGATCCTGTTCAGCCTCCTCGGTCGCGCGCAGTCGCAGCCATGGCTGCAGCATGCCTTCGCGCGTCCACTCGAGACGGACCGGAAGACCCGGAGCCGCGGGGGACTGGCTGCCGAGGTAAACGGGGAGCAGGTCCGCCACCACGGTCTTTGCGTAGTCTCCGGCGTCGAGGGATCCGATGCCGCCGAGCATGGCCAGGCTGCCTCCGCGCTCGCTGACGTATTTGCGGAGCAGGGCGAGCTGGTCGTGGGTGAAGGCCCCGGCCTCGATGTTGTCGAGGATCACTGCGTCGAACACGAAAAGGTCCGCCTCGTTTGAGGGGAATCCTCCCTGCAGACGTTCCGCCGCATCGCCGCCGAGGCGCATGTAGATTGGCTCGTCGTAGCGCTCAACCTCGTCCGCCGGCTTCTGTCCCTGGTAAAAGGGGTGGGAGGAATCACCCGTGTTCCAGCCCATCTGCGCCTCCCCGCGCGCGATGCGCACAAGACTGGAGAGCCGGATGTCCTGGTCCTGATCCAGCGCCCGACGCAGGAACTTGTGCTCCCAGTTTGGCGTGCCGGCGATGTAGAGAACGCGAAACGGACCCGCGTCACGATTTGCGACGACGTGCCATGCATTGTTTTGCGGAATGTGGTCGCCCTCGAGTGCGGCTTCCACCCGGTAGGCGGCGGGTCCCGGCTTCTCCGGCGTTGCAAGGAACCGCACGGCAACCGTTTCGTCGTCGGCAGAGGGAACGACACGCTCCGTTTTCACGAGACTTCCGGAGGCATCGAGGAGATTTACATCCATGCCGCGACCCGCCGCGCCGGTGCAACGGACCACCGCGTCGATCGTGACCGGTGCGCTCTCGAAGACCGTTGTGGTGGCGGTGGCCCTTTCGACCGATGCTTCGGCTGCGTCGGCGTGCGGGGCGATGAGCACTGGAAAAACGGGAGGCAGATGCTCCGGGAGATTCGTGCCGGCGTCGGTGGCGGCGCCATCGGTGAACACGACAATGCCGGCGAGCGGTTCGGATCCGGGTGCGCGCTGGAGGCGTTCCAGCGCGGATCCCAGGGCCGTTTCCGAACCATCGAAGTTCAGCCCGCCGAGGGAATCCGATCGGTGAAGCGCGCGATCGAACTGGTATCGCCGCACACCGACCTCGGCCGCGAGTTTTTGCTGCCAGTCGCCGGTGGCAAGCCAGTCCGCGGCCAGGTCACCGCGCCGCCTTCCGCCGTCCTGATCGGCAATGCCCATGCTCGCGCTGTTGTCCACGAGAATTGCCACGGCGTTTGCCCCTGGCAGGGTCTGCTGGCGGATGATTTGCGGGTCCGGCAGCACAAGCAGCAGCGCGGCGAAACCGAGGACCTTGAGAGTGCCCGCGGACCAGCGGGCCCACGGGGGAAGCCGTGATGCCCTGGCGTATTGCCACGCCACGGCTGCGGCGATCAACAGGAGCGCCCCGATGGCGGGAAGCAACCATCGGCTGTCGGCCCATCCGAGACTCATTGGCCGAGAGATTCGTAGTAACGCCGGACGACTTCGGAATACCGGTCCGGCACCGGGTCGCGCTCGACGGGCGCGAGGGAATCGCGGTCGCGATCGAGCGCGTGGAGGGCGTGCAAGATCTCGTTTTCCGCTTCGACCAGCGGATGAAGGACCTTTTGTTCGAGAAGCTTCTGCGACGGAGGCGCGCTATGGCGCTTCGACTCGATCCTCAGCTCGCGGGCCGCTGCGCGGGCGCGGGAAAGAAGCGCCCTTGCCTCCGGCACATCGACCACCGCTTCCAGGTCGCGCAGACGGTCGCTCCACTGCTGGTATTGGGCCGCTTCGCCCCCGATCGAGCCGAGATTCGAACCTCCTCCGGACGAGTGGCTCGCCGAGCCGCTGGAGGTCCGGTTTGAAGGCGCACTGCGCTGCATGGGCTGTCCCGTGCGTGACCCGTCCGCGTATCCCCGCCCGGTGCCGGCGGAGGGTTCCCGTCCGTCACCAGGATTCTGTTCGCCACCCTGCTGGCCCTGCTGGCCCTGCTGGCCCTGCTGGCCCTGCTGGCCC
>CALGTD010000054.1 GCA_937901895.1 uncultured Spartobacteria bacterium
CAAAATCCGTCGCCCCTTAAAGGCGTGTGGGTTCGAGACCCTCTCCGGGCACCACTCTCTCACCGACGAACTCGCTCTCGCACCCGTGGCGCCGATGTTCGGCCACGGCGGACTAAGCCAAATCGAAGACGACGAAGCGGAAGAAACCGGCACCGCGCCATCTTCGCTTTCAGCCTTTCAGCTCCACCGCATTTCCGCTTTTACTCCGCCGTGGATCCATCGCTTCGCTCGACCAGCGCCGTTCATCGCTTCCGCAGCACCGAACCTCGTCAACCGCTGCACCCGCGCGAAAAACTCCTGCTCGGGATCATCGTCGCTCATCTAAGCTTTTTGCCATGGGCATTGGGAACGGCCCCTCTCTGGGCCCAGCTCATCAGCTTAGCGTTCGCTTTTCTCGGATTCATCGTAGCACTCTCCCCGCGGTATTACACCTCGGAGCTTGCTGGTGGTCCGCCCTTCAGTCTCCTGACTTGGCCAAAGCTCCTTCGTTTCCCGTTATTCTGGGTCGGGCTCGCACTGTTCGCATATATAGCTCTCCAAGGATTCAATCCCGCTTGGGAATACATCGAGCGGGATCGCCTTTGGTGGATGCAGCAAATTCCTCACATTGATTGGTTGCCGCAAGGCACCCGCAATCCGTTCCGTTTGGGAGGACCTTGGCGCCTCCTTCTCATCTACGCTTCAGCATGGTTGGTGGTGTGCTCGATTTGGGTAGGATTTACCCGGCGTCGAACGCTCCGCTATCTCCTCGTGGCGCTGATTTCCAACGGCGTGCTTTTTACGGCATTTGCGTTGCTACAACGCCTGACCGACGCGAAACAGATTTACTGGTCGTGGACATCTCCGAATGCGTCTTTTTTCGGAAGCTTCATCTACAAGAATCACGCGGGGGCCTACCTCCTTTTGATTTTGGGAGCAACCTGTGCGCTGGCAGCTTGGCACTACGTTCGCGGCCGGCGGAAGCTCGAGAAATCTACCCCCGTAGGAGTCCTCGTGTTCTTCGCGACAATCTTGGCGGTGGCGATTTATGTCAGCTACGCGCGGGGCGCCACCTTGTTCGCGGCCCTTTTCCTCGCTTTCGCCGCAGGTGTCGCACTCGTTCTGCACTGGCGGCAACCGGCCGAACTTCGCAAGCCGTTCGTCGGCGTCGTATTTCTCCTTGGGCTGGGTGCATTCCTATACGTGGGGGCTGACTCGCTCTCTGCGGAGCGTGCCTGGCGCCGCCTTCAACGCATTGCTGACGCCAGCGATGTTACGATCGGGTCCCGCCAAGCCGCTGCACGGGCCGCTTTCGACATGTTCAAAGACAACTGGGCTTGGGGCACCGGTGCCGGCAGCTTCCGCTTCCTTTTCCCCGCCTATCAGCAAAATTACCCTGAGATTTTCGAAGCGAGAAAACACCGTCAGTTCTGGGATTTCGCCCACAACGACATCATCCAAATACCCGCGGAACTCGGCGCCTTCGGTATCGCGGTGATTGCCTTCGGGTTCTGCTTCTGGCTGTGGAGGCTGCTCAGCGTGAAGTTCATCCGCTCGCCGTTGAGCGTCCTCCTCGTCGGCTGCGCGGTTGTCTTGGTCGCGCATTCGTGGACCGACTTTCTCTTCTACAATCCCGCCATTCTCATCACTTGGTGCAGCCTCTGGCCCATCGCTGCCTTGTGGCCGGCTCTTGAAGAGCGGCGGCGATGACGGCGGCACACGCCCGCAGTGCGCGCATCGCGGCTGGCCTCCTGCTACTCCAAGTGAGGCGTGTATTCCTGAACAAATTGCTTCAACTGCAATTTGATCTCCGGCGGCTCTAGCTCGTGGAGTTTGGTTTCAAGCTCCGCCACGGCGGTCGTCGCCGCACCGAGATCCGCAGCCTCTTTCCTCACAAAACGCATGATTTTCGGATGCGCGGTGGGCTGGTGATCTTCGTCCCGGTGCTGAAGCTCCTCGAACAACTTTTCGCCCGGTTTCAAGCCTGTGAACCGTATTTCGATGTCTTCGCCCGGCTTATAGCCGCTGAGTTCGATCATCTGTCGGGCCAAATCGACGATCTTCACCGGCTGCCCCATATCGAGCACGAAGATCTCGCCACCGCGCCCTAGCACGCTGCTTTGCAACACGAGCCCGACAGCCTCCGGGATCGTCATGAAATAACGCGTCACCTCTGGATGAGTGACACTCACCGGCCCGCCCATCGCGATCTGGCGCTTGAAGATCGGAATCACACTGCCTGACGAGCCGAGAACATTGCCGAATCGCACGGCCACAAACCGCGTTTTCGGATGATCCGCCTGTATCGCCTGCAATTGAATTTCCGCGAGGCGCTTCGTTGCACCCATGACGCTGGTCGGATTGATCGCCTTGTCGGTGGAAATGAACACGAACTCGCTGACTCCGAAATGTCCCGCCAACTGAGCGAGCAAACGCGTCCCCATCACGTTGTTTCGAAACGCCTCGGCAGGCTGCCGCTCCATCAAGTAAACGTGTTTGTGAGCCGCCGCGTGAAACACCACCTCGGGTCGATAGCGCGAGTAGATGAACTCCATCCGCGGCCGGTCGAGGATGTCCGCCACCAGCGGCAGCGCGACGGCACCAACACCCATTTCATTCAGCTCCTGCTCGATGAGGAACAACGCCGCCTCCGACTGCTCCACCATCAGCAGACGCTTGGGATTGAAATGCGCGATTTGCCGGCACAGCTCGCTTCCGATGCTGCCACCCGCTCCCGTCACCATGATGCATTTGCCGGCGATCAGATTGCGAATGGCCTCGTTATCGAGGTTCACCGGTTCGCGTCCGAGCAAGTCCTGCACCTCGACCGGACGAAGCCGGCTCGCCCGCACCTTCCCCGACGCGAGTTCGTCGATGCCGGGAAGCGTCTCCACCTTGAGCCCACGACGCTTCATCAATAGCACAACCTCCCGCACGCGTCGCGCCGGAGCGGTCGGCATCGCAATAACCACTTTCGTGATCGCGGGCGGGGGATCCATGCTGGCGATTGATTCGGGCGGTCCGACGACCGGCACCCCGTGCACGCGTTTGCCATGCTTCCGGGTATCATCGTCGAAGAAGAACACGGGTTTGAACCCTCGCGAAGGTTGCGTGACGAATTCCTTCGCAAGCGACGCGCCTGCATCGCCCGCCCCCACGATTGCAATCCGCTCCTGCGGAACCTGATCGCTCCCGCGCAGCATGGAGAAACGTTCGCGATAGATGCGCGCACCCAGTCGCACCGAACAAAGTCCGCCGATACTGAGAAAATAATCGACCAGCAGAACGCCGCGAGGCGGAGCGAGATCTGCGGATCCAAGTGAGCGCGCCGCAAACAACAACCCGCTCGCCGTCGTCATCGCCCAGATCACGCGTAGCAGATCGGGAAGACTGAAATATCGCATCACGCTGCCGAATTGGCGGACGAAAATCAGCGCACCGATCTTCAGTCCCACGACCCCCCAGACTAGCCTCAAACGTTCGTTCTGAAATGCAGGCGGAACGACGAAATCGAAACGAATCTCATACGAGAGCCCGAATGCGATCCAGAGCACCGAGGCGTAAACGAACGCCAAAAACAGGGAATTTCGATTGCGAGCGAGATTGAACATTTGGTCCTACTTTCCCGCTCCCACCGGAGACGACTCGGCTCCCCTGAACTCAGGCATGGTCGCATCCCCCGGAGCACTCACGCCGTCGCGACGAAGCACAATCGCAAACGTCCGCCCAAGGATTTGTAAATCGAGCCAAAAGCTGCGGCGTTCCACATAGCGAACATCGAGCGCGAACTTCTGCTCCCAGCTTAGCGCATTTCTTCCCTCCACCTGCGCCAAGCCGGTCAATCCCGGTCTGACTTCGTGACGACGCGCCTGCTCCGGCGTGTAGCGCGAAAGATACTGCACGAGCAAGGGCCGCGGCCCTACCAGACTCATATCCCCACGAAGCACATTCCAGATTTCGGGGAGTTCATCCGGCGATGTGGCGCGCAGCCACCGGCCAAAGCGGGTCAGCCGCTCGGCGTCCGGCAGCAGCCGACCATTGGCGTCGCGCGCGTCCTTCATGGAGCGAAATTTCACCAGTTCAAAGATCCTTCCGTGCAACCCCGGGCGCCGCTGGCGAAAGAGCACCGGCGATCCGAGTTGAACCCGCACGAGAATCGCGACCACCGCCATCAGCGGCCCCCACAACGGCGCCGTCAGCACCACCACACCGATGTCGAACGCACGCTTCAGCATACCGCACCGATCTTCTCTTGGCGCGCGCAGCGCCGCACCACGTCGATGACCCGCTCCTGGTCTTCACGACTCAAGCTCGATCCCGACGGCAAACACAGACCTCGCTCGAAAAGATCCTCACCCACCATCCCGCCGTAGCATTCACATCCGGCAAACACCGGCTGAAGATGCATCGGTTTCCAAACCGGTCGGGCTTCGATGTTTTCCGCCGCGAGCGCGACTCGCACCTGCTCCCGATCCGCACCGAATGCCTCCGGCGTGATCAACACGCACGTCAACCAGCGCGTCGACCGGCTATACGCCGCTTCCGGCATGAACTCGATCCCCGGCATTCCTCCGAGTTGCTCTCGATAGATTTCGAAGATCCGTCGCCTCGCGTCCACCCGCTGATCCAACACCTGCAACTGCCCTCGCCCGATTCCGGCGAGAACATTGCTCAGCCGGTAATTGAACCCGATCTGCGAGTGTTCGTAATGCGGCGCCGGGTCGCGAGCCTGCGTCGACAGAAATCGCGCCTGATCGGCGATCTTGGCCTCATTGGTCACCAGCATCCCACCTCCCGAGGTCGTGATAATCTTGTTCCCGTTAAAGGAAAAGAAGCCCGTCCATCCTCGTGTCCCAGGCGAAATTGGTCCGCCGCTTCCGAGATAACGCGCTCCAAGCGCTTCCGCCGCATCCTCAATGAGCGGCACCTGATATTCCCCGCAAAGCTCTACAATGCGGTCCAAGTTTGCGCACTGGCCATACAGATGCACCGCCACAACCGCTTTCGGCAAGCGCCCCTTCTTTGCCCGATCTCGCAACGCTTCTGCCAAAAGCTCCGTATCGATATTCCAGCTCGTCCTGTCACTGTCGATGAACACCGGCGCCGCCCCTTCGTAAATGATCGGGTTCGCACTAGCCGCGAAAGTCAGATCCGAGCAAAATACTTCATCCCCCCTCCCCACGCCCAGCATCCGCAAGCTGAGATGCAGCGCCGCTGTTCCCGACGATAGCGCCACCGCATGTCGCACTCCTACCTTTTGTGCAAACTCCTGCTCAAATGCATCCACATGCGGTCCCACCGGCGCAATCCAGTTCGTGGCAAACGCCTCCCGCACGAGCGCGAACTCCGCGTCGCCAAGATGCGGTGGTGAGAGGTAAATGCGGTCGGAGCACATGCTATGTGGGGGTTTTTCCTAGCCCTCCTTGGGGATTGCAAGCACCACGCGAATGCGATCCCGCTCTTTTCAGTCGCTCAACAGTTTGCCAAACAAGGAAGTTGGGACGCCAACCCCTCGGGAATCACTGGCCGAGGCCGTCGAAGCGCATCAGCTCGATGCCCGAGGCTTCGGCCCAATCGCCATCCTGTTGACTTTGGACGCGCACGCCGATGGCCACCCACTCCGCGCCCTCCGGA
>CALGTD010000055.1 GCA_937901895.1 uncultured Spartobacteria bacterium
CGCTCGGCGGCATCTTCTCGACCTTTGCGATGGGATTCTGGCTCATGCCGGAGTTCGGCCTGCGACTGCCGGCCCTCGGGTTCGGCGCGGCCCTGGTCGCTCCGTCCACGTTCATGCTGCTCCGCGCGCGGCGGATAGCTCCCGCAGTGACTGCTCTGGGGGTCTTCATTTTCGCGGTGATCTCCATCCTGTCCAAACCGCGCACCGATTCAGAGAACGTTCACATCCTCGAGATTTCCGAGGGAATCATGGGCCAGCTCAAGGTGGTCGACCGACAGGCCGGCGACCACACGTCACGCCTGCTGCTGGTGAACAATGTCGCGCAGACCGCAATGAATCCGGCCGATCCCGACACCTCTCAATCCAGCTACATCTTTGCCTACGCAGCGGCCCTGAGCAGCTTCCCCGCCGGCGGCAAGGCGCTCGTCCTCGGCCTCGGAGGCGGGGCGCTCGTGCGGCATCTCGACCGGTTTGGATTCGAGACGGACATCGTCGAAATCGACCCACGCATTCGTGACGCAGCCGTGAAATATTTCGGCCTCGACGCGGGCCGCCCGGTGGTCATCGACGACGCCCGCCATTTTCTAAGCGTCACCGATCAAACCTACGACATCATCGCCCTCGACCTTTTCTTAAGCGAATCTCCGCCCGCCGACGCGCTGAGTCTCGAAGGACTGCTCCTCGCACGCACCCGCCTGAATCCCCACGGCGTCCTCGCGATCAATTTTCCAGGCGAGCCCGATGGCCCCGACGGCCGGCTCACCCGTTCCTTTCTCCGCACGCTTCGCGAGGCGGGATTTCAGGTGAAGGCGCTTCGCACGCCCGAAGGCGGCAACCTCCTCGTGCTTGCGAGTCCGGAAGGCCGGGATTTTTCCGACGTCGACTACGCGGAATCCGGTCCTCCCAGCCGCCGACTGCGCAATCTCGAGCGCCATTTCATCGACCTCGACGCGATCGACTTCTCCGACGCGGTGGTCCTGAACGACGCGCACTCGCGGTTCGAAACGCTCCACGCACGGGTCGCCGTGGAATGGCGCCGCCTCACGCGCGGGCTCGTGCAGCGCGAATTCGTGAAGGACGATCTCCAGATGGTGCGCTGAAGCGCCCTCAGCGGGAGAGCGCGTCGCGGATCACCAGATTTCCACCCGGTCCTTGCGCACCATGGGGCTGTCCGGCGGACATTCGAATGCCTCAACAAACTCCTCGAGATTCGACAAAGGCCCGTTCACCCGGAATTCCGCCGGCGAGTGCGGATCGGTCTTCACCTGCACGCGGAGGGACTCGTCCCGCTCGTTCGTCCGCCACGTCTGCGCATACGAGAGAAAGAACCGCTGCGCCGGCGTGAACCCGTCGATCTCGGCCGGCGCGGGATTCCTTGCCAGTGCCTTTTGCAGGGCAGCGAAGGCAATTTTCGCGCCACCCAGATCGGCAATGTTCTCACCCGTGGTGAGCCGGCCGTTGATCTTCAATCCGTCGAGCACCTCGTAACCATCGAACTGCTCGATGATTTTCTGCGAGCGCGCCTCGAAGTTTTTCAGGTCCTCCGCCGTCCACCAGTTCGCCAGATTTCCCTTCTCGTCGTATTTGCGCCCCTGGTCGTCGAAACCGTGCGTCAGCTCGTGGCCGATCACCGCGCCAATGCCGCCATAGTTGACCGCATCGTCGGCATTCGGATCGAAGAACGGCGGCTGAAGAATGCCGGCCGGAAAGACGATTTCGTTCATTGCCGGATGGAAATACGCGTTCACCGTCGGTGGCGACATTTCCCATTCGTTCCGGTCCACCGGCTTCCCGATCTTCGCGAGGTCACGCCGGAACTCGAACGCATTCGCCCGAAAGACATTTCCGACATACGGGCCACGATTGATCTCAAGTCCGGAATAATCCCGCCACACATCGGGGTAGCCGACTTTCACCCGCATGGCTTCGAGTTTGCGCAGCGCCGCCTCCTTCGTTTTCTCGGTCATCCACGGCAGCTCGCGGATCCGGTCGCGCAAGGCCTCGCGCAAATTTGCCACCAGCTCGAGCGCCTGTTCCTTCGCCTCCGGCGGGAAATTGTCGCGCACATAAAGCTGCCCGAGCGCCTCGCCCACGGAGTCATCGATCGTGGCCATCACCCGCTTCCAGCGCGGACGCAGTTCCTCGCTGCCATTCAGCGTCCGTCCGTAAAAGTCGAACCACTCGTTGACGAAGTTCTTCCCGAGGTATGGCGAAGCAGCGGATGCCAGATGCCACCGCAAATACGCCCGCCAGTCCTCCAGCGGCGCATCCTTCACCAGCGCGTCAAAGGCCTGAAAGAACTTCGGCTGACCGACATTGACCGCGTCCGGTTCCCTGATCCCGATCTCGTCGAACCACGCGTCCCACGCGAAATTCGGCATCAATTCGCGAAGTTCCGCCGGCGTCTTCTTGTGATACGTCGCGTCCGGATCGCGCAGCTCGACATTCGGCATCGAGGCCTCGGCAAGCTTCGTCTCAAACGCCATCACACGCTTTGCCGCATCCTCCGCGTCCGCCTTGGAATCGCCAAGCAGCTCAAACGTCCGCGCCACGTGCGCGACGTAGGCTTCGCGCAACTTCTCAGCGTCCTCGCCCTTTTCCCGATAATATTCACGCTCCGGCAGTCCGAGGCCGGACTGGTAAAGCTGCGCGATCACGGACTCGCTGTCCTTTGCGTCCTGCCCGGAGCCGAACCAGAATCCGGCATCCACCCCGAGTTCCGTGAGATGCGCAATCGTTCGCGTGAGCGACTCCGGTCCATCGATCGCCGCAATCCGCGCGAATTCCTCCGCCAGCGGTTCGATGCCCGCCTTCTCGATCGCAGCCTCGTCCATGCCCGACGCATAGAAATCCCCGACCAGTTGCTCCGGACTGCCCGGCTTTGCGTCCGTCTTCGCCGCAGCAGCCTCGAGTTCCTTGCGGAGCGCGGCGTTGTTGCGCTCGTGGAGCTCGTGAAACGCACCCCATGCGCTGTATTCCGGCGGAATCGGGTTCGCGTCGAGCCACCCGCCGTTTGCGTAGCGGTAGAAATCCTCCCACGGCTTCACCGAGGGATCGAGATTCGCGGGATCGATCGGTTTCTCCTGCGGTTTAACGACAATGTCCGCCGCCACCGCGACACCGACGAGAGGGGCCAGAAAAACAAACGAGAGAAGCCGCATCGCGGGAAGATACCCGCGACAGGGGCGCTGCCAAACAATTCTGCTTCCCCTCCGCGCGCTTCGTGTGCTCTGTGGAAGGCTGCTCGAAATGAAAATCGTCGTCGCATATTCCGGCGGGCTCGATACGTCCGTCCTCCTCAACTGGCTCAAGGAAACCTACTCCGCGGAAGTCATCGCGTTTTGCGCGGACATCGGACAGGAGGAGGAACTCGAAGGGCTTGAGGAGAAGGCGCTGAAAACCGGCGCGTCGAAGTGCTACATCGACAATCTTCAGGAGGAGTTCGCGCGCGATTTCATCTTCCCGATGATGCAGGCGGGCGCGATCTACGAGGGCCAGTATTTCCTCGGCACGTCCATCGCCCGTCCGCTGATCGCCAAGCGCATGGTCGACATCGCGAAGGCCGAGGGCGCCGATGCCATCGCGCACGGAGCCACGGGCAAGGGCAACGACCAGATCCGTTTCGAACTCACCGCCGCCGCCCTCGCGCCGGAGCTGGAGGTCATCGCGCCGTGGCGGCAGGAGCGTTTTCGCAAGCAGTTCCCCGGTCGCAGCGAGATGATCGCGTATTGCGCCGAGCACGGCATCAACGTCGAGGCCAGTGCGAAGAAGCCCTACTCGATGGATCGCAACCTCCTGCACATCTCGTATGAGAGCGGCATCCTCGAGGACCCGTGGTTCGACGCGTCGGCCGAGGAAAACAAGGGCATGTTCAAGTTGTCGGTGGCGCCCGAGGACGCGCCGAACGAGCCCGAGTATGTCGAGCTTGCCTTCGAGCAGGGCAACTGCGTCGCCGTGAACGGCGAAAAATTGTCGCCCCTCGGCGTAATGAAGAAGCTCAACGCGCTTGGCGGCAGGCACGGCGTGGGCCGTGTCGACATGGTGGAAAACCGCTTTGTCGGCATGAAGAGCCGCGGCGTTTACGAGACCCCGGGCGGCGCGATCCTGCACTTCGCGCACCGGCAGATGGAAAGCCTCACGATGGACCGCGAGGTCATGCACCTGCGCGACTCGCTCATCCCGAAATACGCCACTCTCGTTTACAACGGCTTCTGGTTCGCCCCCGAGCGCGAGGCCATCCAGGCGCTCGTGACCGAGTCGCAGAAAAACGTCACCGGCGACGTGCGTGTGAAGCTCTACAAGGGCAACATCATCGCCGCCGGCCGGCGCAGCCCCGTGTCGCTCTACAATCCGCACATCGCCACGATGGAGGCCGATCCCACACAGGCCTACAATCAGGACGATGCCACGGGCTTCATCCGGCTGAACGCCCTCCGCTTGAAGGTGGAAGCCCGCGTCGCCGGGCAATAGCCGCCGGTTGACTCCGGCCAAAACCTCCCCTTGCGGAGTATCAGGAGGTGGATAGTGCAATCTCCTGACTGACCGGGAGATACCTGCCGGATGCCCACACTGCTCGCCGCCCTCACTTTGTTTCTTGCCTCGGCAGGACTGGAACCCGCATCCCCGGAGAAACGCGATGCGCGGACCGACTGCCCGCCCGAGCATTCCTCGCAAAATCTTACCGAGCAACCGGTGGCATCGGACGACGGCCTGCTCGAAGAGTCCACCGGGCTTTTCGCCGGCATCCCGCACGCCCACCCTGTTCCGGCCCCCTGTTCGGTTGCAAAGAGCCAGGGCAGGTTTCATCCAACGCACACAGACTCGATCCCGGCCCCACCGCGCTAAGCCCTCCCCTTGGCGATTCCCAGGAACGCTCCCCGTTTCCCCGTAGCTTGGGTCCGTCATCAGCTCTCGTTCGCGAACCTCTCTCCGCTCCGCCGGCTCTTCGTTCTTTCCTCCCGGCCAAAACCACCACAATCCGCGCCAGCACGGTGGTCCGAGCGCACTTCGTGTTCCGTGACACGGTCTTCGTGCCGCCCTCTTCGATCCGTTCATCCTTTTCCGCATGAAATTCCGCCTGCTCCTCGCCGCCTGCTCGCTTGTCCACGCCGCCATCGCCCAGACGCTTGTCACCGACTTCCCGGTCACGAACGGCTCTGTGGAGGCCGTTCTCTACGTGCCCGAGACGAACGAAATCGTGATCGGCGGATCGTTCACGCGCATCGGCCCTTTCACCGGCTCCTTTGTCGGCCTCGATCGGACGACCGGAGAATGGAACACGCCGAGCTTCCCGAAGCCGAACGGTCCCGTCCTCACCGCACTGCCCGACGGCCAGGGCGGCTGGTATCTCGGCGGCGAGTTCACCGAGGTCGGCGGCCAGCCGCGCGAAAGCCTTGCACACATCCTGCCCAACGGCACCGTGGACCCCGCCTGGGCCCCCGCCGTCCGGACCAACAACCCGGCCCGGACCGCAAGAGTCATGGCCATGGTCATTCAAGGCGACCTGCTCTACATCGGAGGCGACTTTGAATCCGTGGGCGGATTCCCTCGACAGTGCCTCGCCGCCATCAGTCTCGTCACTGGCGCCGCCACCCCGTTCAACCCCGGAGCGACGGGAGGACCCGACGCGCCTTCCGTTCGTGCGCTCGCAGCCGACACCCTCAACCTCTACGTGGGCGGCTACGGCCTCACCGCCATCGGCGGCGCGCCGCGCAACAACCTCGCTGCGATCAATCTCTCCACCGGCCTCGCGACCGCGTGGAATCCCAATCCCGACGGTCACGTCGAGGAACTCGTTCTCGACGGCGGAGAAATTCTCGTCGGCGGCAATTTCACCACCATCGGCAACGCCGAGCGCTTGAATCTCGCCGCCGTGAACCTCACCAGCGGGCTCGCCTCCACCTTTTTCACGCCGGACCCCAACGGCACCGTCCACACGATCGCCGTGAGCGGAGCCGCCGTCTATCTCGGCGGCTTTTTCAGCAACGCCGGCGGCCAGGCCCGGCAGAATCTCGCCGCGGTCAATCGCACCACCGGCCTTGCGCAGACGTGGGCTCCGACCACGGACGACACCGTCTTCGACCTCCATCTCGCGGGGGATTCCGTTTATATCGGCGGCCCATTTTTGCCGTGAATGGCGTGCCGACGCCCCGCCTCGCCCAACTCCACGCGGTCACCGGCGATCGCATCGACTGGGCTCCCAGACCGGATGGCCTGCCTTACGTCGTCATCGCCACGCCCGGCACGATCTTCGCCGGCGGCTCCATCCAGACCGTCGGTGGCGTCGCCCGGAGAAATCTCGCCTCGCTCGACGCCACCACCGGCGCGATCGGCAGGTTCAACTCCGAGGTCGACGACACCGTCCGCGTGTTGACGCGTCTGGGCAACACCATCTTCGCCGGCGGCCCGTTCGACACCGTGGATGGCCAGGCCCGGCAGGGTCTCGCGGCCTTCGGCATCGACGGCACCCTCCAGGCCACCGCCTTCCCTCCCGTGATCGGTGGCAGTGTGGAGACCATCGCCATTGACGGCGACCGCATCTACATTGGCGGCCGCTTCGGCTCCGTGAACGGCAACCCACGCAGCCGCATCGCCGCTCTCGACCTCGCAGGAAATGTCGTGCCGACCTGGAATGCCGCGGTCCGCACGGTCGGATTCCCGCTCGACCCTTCACTGGACGAAGCGCGCGTCACCTCCATCGCCATCACGCCATCGAACATCTTTGTCGCCGGCACCTTCACCGAAGTCCAGAGCATCTCGGCCGGCCAGGATGCCACCCGTCGCAACCGCCTCGCCGCCTTCACAAAGGACAACGCCTCCGTGCGCAACTGGAATCCCAATCCCAACGGCGAAATCCACGCGCTGCGCACCAGCGGCACGACGCTCCATGTCATCGGCACCTTCTCCAGCATCACCGGCGGCGATGGCGTGGTCCGCGCACGCCGCAGCTACGCGCGCTTCAACAACAACGTCGCCGTGCAACCCGTCAGCCTTTTGCCAACCGCGAACGCAGGCGCGGACCCGGCCGCGTTCACCGCAATCGCACTGCGGGGCGACACCACGATCCTGGCCGGACCATTCTCCCGCATCGGCGCGGAGGCCCGCACCGGCCTCGCGATCATCGACGACACCGGCTCCCTCCTCCCCTTCCGCGCGACGCCCGGCCTCTCATTGGTGACGGCGATCACGGCCAACAACACCACGATCTTCACCGCCGATGACGGCAGGTTCGTCAACGGGCAGCTCCGCTTTCTTCGTGCCTACGACAATGCCGGCACCCTGCTGCCCTAGCTGCCCGTCGTCGCCAACAACTCCGGATTCGAAGATCCCGTCACGTTCCGGGCGAATCCTCCGGAATTCCTCGCCCTTGCGCTCGACGGCCCATGGCTCTACGTCGCAGGTTCGTTTACCGTCATCTCCGGCGTCTACCAGCCCGGCTTCGCCGCCCTCAGCCTGCCGGTCACGACTCCCCCGCCGACCTTGAGCGCCCGTGGCCGCACGTCCATAAAAACGACCCGCAAAAAACTCACCCTCAAAGGCACCTCCACAAACTCGACCCTCATTCAATACAAGGCCGGCAAAGGCGGTTTCAAAAATGCGAGAGGCACCGCCGCCGCCTGGAAATTCCCCGTCCGCCTCGGCACGAAGAAGAGGACCATCGCGAAAGTCCGCGCCACCGGCCCCGGCGGGAAGTCAAAGGTTCTCAAGTTCACCATCACGCGAAAGTAAACGGTCGCCAAGCAGATCGTGGGCGACGTCCGAGCTCCTTTCGAGCATCCCCCGGCACAGTTGGGGAAGGCTGGACAAACAATGCGGATTTGCATTCCTTATCCGCACCCAAACCATCCATGTTCCGCATATTCCTTGCCCTCATTGGAGCGACGCTCGTCGCCGCGACCTCTCACGCCCAATACGTCAATGGTGAAGCCGCCTCGAGCGTCCTAGGCCAGCCAAACTTCAACAGCACATTCGGCGCGGTTCCCCCGACATCGGCCTCGCAGAACCGGCCGAGCGGCGTTGCGGTCGATCCGGTGAGCGGATCGGTGTTCGTTTCCGATCAAAATAACAGCCGCATCCTTCGCTACGAATCGACCACCGCCCTGCAGTCGGGCGCGGCCGCAATTGGCGTGCTCGGCCAGCCGAACTTCACCAGTCTCACGCAGGCGACCTCGCAATCGGGTCTTCGCAGCCCCACCGGCATCTGGGTGGACTACAATGGACGGCTCTGGGTCGCCGACACCGGCAACAACCGGGTCGTCTGGTTCAACAACGCAGCGCTCAAGGCAAATGGAGCCAACGCCGACGGCGTCATTGGACAGAGCAATTTCACGAACCAAGGCTCAGCCGTCACGTCGACGGGAATGAACGCACCGACGGCCGTTTTCACGTCCCAGGATGGTTCGCTCTGGGTCGCCGACACCGGCAACAACCGCGTGCTGCGGTTCGCAAGCGCCGCCGCTCTGAGCAGCGGAGCCGGCGCCGCACGCGTGCTCGGCCAGTCCGATTTCACCTCCAACTCCTCAGGTTCGGGCACGACTGGCATGAATCAACCCACCGGCGTCACCACCGACACCAACCTGACGTTGTGGGTTTCGGACAGCTTCAACAATCGCATCCTCGGGTTTGCGAATTCCAGCAATCTCTCCAACGGCGCCGCGGCCACGCGCGTGCTCGGCCAGCCGGACTTCAACACCACAACCGACGGCACCACCGCCACGAAACTTTACCGACCGGAAGGTCTGGTTGTGGACATCGTGCGAAACACGCTTTACGTCGCCGACCGGGCCAACAACCGCGTGCTCGCATTCTTCCTGGTCAACGAGAAAACCAATGGAGCCGCGGCGGACCGCGTGATCGGGGCAAGTTCCTTCACGGACGGCTTTGGAGGTTCGACCTCGTCGAAGTTCAACAATCCTCTCGCGATGGCAATCGGATCCGGCGATCAGCTCTACGTCGCCGATCGTCAGAACAACCGCACCCTGCGCTTCCCGCCTGTTTCCATTCCGTCCCTCACTGGTCCCGGCTCGGTGCGCGTGAAGCCAAAAAAGAAGAAGACCCTCGTCTATCGCCTGACGAATACGAACTATCCCGGTTCGTATCGCCTGACCCTCCCGGGCTCGAACAAGAACTTCAAGGTCACTGCCACCCTCAATGGTGCCAAGATCACCTCGGGAGGCACCACGACGACGATGGGCGTGAGTGGCGTTGCCACGCTCTCGATCACCTTCAAGGGCAAAAAGGCGGCGAAAAAGCCGGTTACCACCAAGGTGACCGCCACGTCGTGGCTCGAGCCCTACCGCTCGTCCACAGTCACCACGAAGGTCAAGGTTAAGTAAAGGAATCGACATCCGGCGCGGGACTTGACCGGGAGTCCCCGCGCCGGCCCTCCTCCTCGCAGCCAACCGGTCCGCCGCGGCGGCATTCCGTGATTGCGATTGACGCTATCGAATGCCAGCCTTAATCGCTTAACTGCGTGCCCCGGATGCGCGCCATGATTTCAAGGCCCATGAATAAAATTCCCGCGCTTATCGCCGCCTTTGCCGTGGCAGCTTTCTGCCCCCTCACCTTCGCGGCTGATGAGGAGCCGCCGGCGAATCCCGAAGAAACGACGAAGGCGAGCACCGAAGAAAAGGAGCCCGTGGACATGTTTGAGATCCTCGACTACGACGAGAATCTCGACATCTTCAACGAGCCCGGGACCAAGACGCCCTACACGGGCCCCGTCTTTTCAACCAGCGAAGAAGGCATACGCGAATCCGAGGGATATCTCAAGGATGGCCGCGAAGAAGGCTGGTGGATCGAATATCACGAAAACGGCAACAAGGCCTCCGAGGGGCTCTACAAGGCCGGCAGCGAAGAAGGCTACTGGAAGTATTACCACGACAACGGCGCCTTCGAATCCGGTGGCGTCTACAAGGACGGCGTGCCGGTCGGCAAATGGGTCAGTTTCTTCGAATCCGGCAAAATCGACTTCGAGGGCAACTACGTCGACGGTCTGATGGACGGCGACTGGACTTTCTACGACGAGAAGACCGGCGAGGCTCGCGTCATCAAATTCGACAAGGGCACCCAGCTCACGGAATAGACCGGTGGAGGAGGGTAACCCCAGCGGGCCGTGCGTGGCGGCGCGCCGATTGCCCCGCAGTCTGCGACCTGCCATTTGCAGTCTGGCAGGCTTCGCCGCGTGCCTGCTTTTGCCGGCTGGAGTGGTCTTCGCCCAGGAATCGGCCCGCGTCGAGGAACCCGATTGGAACCACTCCGCGGAAGCCCCAGTCACGCTCGAGGAGGAGTTGACGCAACCTTCCACTACCGAGGCTGCATCGCCGCGCCCTCCCACGGACTCGTTCCAAACCACCCGCACACCGGGGAGGGATTTGAGTCCTTCGAATCCCGCGCTCCCCACGCAACGCTACCAGGACCGTGCCATTCAGGACATGGAGCGCCGAATGCTCGAACCGGCGCTCGACGATCCTGATCTCGGGGAACCGGTCGAAGACAACTGGAACCTGCCCTACCTCACCAGCGCGGCCGATCCGTTTTTCCAAATGGAGGGGCTGAAGATCCGGATCGGTGAAATCCACCTCCGCTTCGCGCTCACCACGTCGTTTTCCTACGACGACAACATCTACAACTCGAACAGGAATCGCGTCGGCGACTACATTACGCGGATCACTCCGTCGATTCTGGTGGGGATCGGGGATTTCAAGGAGCAACTCGACAACTATTTCCTCCTGAGTTACCGGCCCCAACCCGAGTTCTTCGCCTCGCAAACACAGCAAAACACGGTCAACGAGGACCTGTCCATCACCGGTCAATACGCATTCAGCCGCCTCGTCACGACGGCTGCATTCCTCTACCGACGGGACTCCAATCCCAACGAGGACGAAGTCGGACGCAACGAGAACAGCATCTACGACTTCACGCTGAACAATTCCTACGCACTGACCGGCAAAACGTTTTTCGAAACCGGATTGAGCGCGTCCTACCGGGATTACGAGCGATCCATTGACTACACGACCGTCTCGATGGACGTCGGCATCGCCTATCAATACAGTCCGAAGACCCGCATCAGCCTGGCGCCGTATGCAGGCATCACATTCGTCGACGGCGGTGGAGAACAGCCCTTTCAGGGACTGAATCTCTCGGTATCTTACGACACCTTGAAGCGGTTTTCGATGCGCGGAAGTGTTGGCGTGCAGGCGCGCCAATTCGAAGGACCCAATCCATCCGGACAGGAAGATTACATCACCCCGACGTTTTCCCTGGGTGCCAGCTACCAACTGGGACGGAGCACTACCATCGACGTCAGTCTGGCCCGAACGGTTGGCAACTCCGGTATCGTGCGAGGACAGAGCTTGATTACGAATCGCGCCGCCGTGGGCATTACGCAGCGGATTCTCTCGAAGTTCATCCTGTCCCTGGATGCCCGCTACGACATTCTTCAATACCAAGGCTCGGGGACAAACGATCGCACCGACACCTACCTCGTCCTCAGGCCCCGGCTTGGCTACGAGTTTTGGCGGGAGCAATGCGAAGTCTCGCTCTTCTACGAGCGACGGGATCGCACTTCTGAACTCGAATACCGGGAGTTCTACTCGAACACGTTCGGCGCGAGTTTTACCACCCGTTTCTAAAAGACATGGCCGACAGGGTGCGATCCGTGAACATCGCGTTTTCGCCTGCGGAGCTGGCGGCGTTCATGGCGAATCAGCCGGGGTTCGTTTTTCTCGATTCCTCGCTTGCCAGCGGAGAGGCGATTTCGATTCTCGGCGCCGACCCAAGGGAAATTCTGACCGGAGGCATCGAGGATTTTCCCCTTCTGCGCGACCGGCTGGCCCGACAATCGATCGATGTCGGAGACTGCGGACTGCCAGTGGGGGCAATGATCGGATGGGTGGCATTCGACGGCCGGTTTCGCTTCGGGGTCTACGGAGATCTGCTGGTTTACATTCACCGCACAGGCGAGTGGCGGGCCGTCGGAAACCCGAACATTCCGCAGGTTCAACGCGTCCGAGGTTCTCACAAAGCGCCGCACTTTTCCCCCGAAATCTCCAGGGACCGTTTCTGTTCCATGGTGCAGCGGGCGAAGGACTACATTGCGGCAGGGGACATCTATCAGGTCTGCCTTGCGCACCGGTTCTCCAGTCCGTTTTCCGGTGAGCCTTGGCCGTTTTACGAATCCCTGCGCCACTACTCCCCCGCGCCCTACGCCGCATACCTCTCACTCGGCGACACGACGGTCCTTTCCGCTTCGCCCGAGAACTTTCTGGAAATCAGCGGCAGGACCGTTTCGACACGCCCGATCAAGGGAACGCGCCCGCGGCGCGCCGACGCCGATGCGGACGAACGATCGGCCTACGAGCTGATCACATCGCCTAAGGAAATCGCCGAGCTCGTGATGATCACCGACCTCGAGCGCAACGATCTCGGCCGCATCTGCGAATACGGCAGCGTCCATGTCGCGGATCTCCTGCGTCTCGAGCGCTATGAGCAGGTTTTTCATCTCGTCTCCACGGTGCGCGGCACCCTGCGACCGGAAGTTTCCCATGTCGATGCGCTCGCGGCCTGCTTCCCGGGCGGCTCGATCTCCGGCGCTCCAAAGAAACGCGCCCTGGAAATTATCGCCGAACTCGAACCCGCCCCTCGCGGGATCTACACGGGCGCGATTGGATATTTCGGATTCAATGGCGAAAGTCGTTTCAACATCGCGATTCGCACCGTCGTCATCGAGAACGGCATCGCGTCCTTTCACGCAGGCGCGGGCATCGTCGCGGACTCCATTCCCGGGATGGAATGGCAGGAGACCCTGGACAAGGCCTCGGGCATCCTGCTGGCTGCGGCGCGTATGAACGCTAGCGAGCCTTCGCGGCCAGCGCCCCGAGGAGCGCTTCAAGATTGAGCCGGAGCGCCTCGTTCCACGCATCCACCAACGCCTGCGGCCGGCGGTCCTCGAAGGAAATCGATTGATCGAACGTCCGGTCGAGCACCAGCTCGCGTCCGTTCGGCGTGCGGCGAAAAACCTGGACCTCCATTCGCAGGATTGCCCTTGGCTTTGTCCGGTCCTGGAAATCGGCGCAGAGCCCGGTTACATCGCAATCGATCACAAACATCTGGCCACCGCCCTCATCCGGCAACGCAATGCTGCGGTAGAGTCCGCTTTCGCGGATCCATTGGCGCAGAATGCCGGTGAACATGTCCGCCGGAGAGACAAGAAACTGGTTGTAGGGATCCACCTCCCAGCGATCTGCGGACAGTTGGTAAACGAAACCAGGCGAGGAAAATGGCGCGCCGACATCGACGAAGGTCACCGACGCCGTGGCGCCGGTCGCGAGGCTCTCCATTTTCGGGGGCTGTCCGGGATCGAGCAAAAAACTGCGAGTCTCGGGCCGCGGTCCGGTCATGCACCCCGACAGCAGAAGGGCTGTAACGACAAGGAAGGAAAAGGGGGCTGCCTTCATCGCTTCTTCGAGTTCGGGGGATCCATCACGCTCGCCGGCTTCGGCGGACGACTGAAGATCAATCGTGAGGGATCGCGGGACAGTTCGCCGCTGGCCGCACGGAGATTCTCCGAGATGATCCTCAGATTGGCGAGCGTCGCCGCCACATCGTCCGCATTCAGGCGCGAAGCCGGCTCGACATTCGTCAGGATCGCCCGCAACTCCTCATTCGATTTCTGGATCTCCGCGAGAAGCCGCCGCGTGTCCGCGCTCAACTCCTTGATATCGGCATCCTCGACCGCCTGATTCACCTTCGCGAAAACATCGCGTGCATCCGCGCTGAGTTCGTCGAGCTTCGCGCCCTTCACGGCCGCGTCCACGTTCTCGATCAGACTGAGAAGATTTTTCCCGATCCCCTCGATGTTGAGGTTCTCGACCTCGCGCATCATCTTGTTCACCGAGTCGAGCAGGCTCGTCAGCTCGCCGGGCGCATAGGGCAGGTAGAAATGATGCGGCTTCCAAGTCACCTTGATCGGCGCAAAGCGGGACGCGTCGACGTAGTTGATCTCCATGTAATTCAAGCCGGTGATGCCCTGCGGCTCGATCTGGATGCGCAGCCCGCGATCGATCGCGCGATTGAGCACCTGCTGCATGTCGTGCTGGTCGAACATCCCGGGGAAGATCTCCTTGTCGATCTCGAGAAGGATCACGACGTAGTTCACAAGTTCACTGCGATCGACCTGCGGATACTCGGTGAAGAGGAAGCCGATCTGCGTGACCTTGCCGACCGTAACGCCGCGGAACTTCACCGGCGAGCCGACCTCGATGCCCTGCACCGTGGCATCGACATAGGTCTCGAGGTAGATCTTCTCGCGAAAGAACTGACCGACACCGAACGTCACCAGTCCGCCGGCGAGAAGCAGCATCCCCGCGATGATGAAGATTCCGATCCGGAAATAGTTGGCCTGCGCGCTCATTCGCCCTCCGCTTCGCGATGAAAAAAGCGACGCACGAAATCGTTCTCCGAATGGTCGCGCAGCTCGGCCGGCCTGCCCTCGGCAATGATTCCCTTCGTTTTCTTGTCCAGCATGATCACTCGGTCCGCTACCGCGTAAATACTTGGCAGCTCGTGGGTGACAATCACGAATGTCATCCCGAGCGTTTTGTTGAGGCGCTTGATGAGGGCATCGAGCTCCGCGGAAGTGATCGGATCCAATCCCGCGGAGGGTTCGTCCAGAAAGACAACCGCCGGATCCAACGCCATCGCCCGCGCAAGGGCGGCCCGCTTCTGCATGCCGCCGCTCACTTCGCTCGGCAGACTGTCGCAATAGTCTTCCAGCCCGACGAGCTGCAACTTCATCCACGCGATCAGCGCCAGCGCGTCGGACGGCAACGCGGTATATTCCTCGAGAGGCAGGCGGACATTTTCGGCAAGCGTCATGGACCCGAAGAGCGCACCGCTCTGGTAGGAGACGCCAATGCGCTTGAGGATTCCCTGTCTTTCGTCGCCCTCCGCCTTGGCGAGATTTTTCCCCTCAATGAGAATCTCGCCCTTCAGCGGAGGCAGCAGCCCGATCAAATGCTTGAGCAGGGTGCTCTTTCCACAGCCGGAGCCGCCCAGAATGACGAAGACCTCCCCACGGCGCACATCGAAGGTGATTCCTTCGAGGATCGCCACGTCGCCATAGCCGGCCGTCAGGTCACGCACCTGGACGATCGGCGGGTGGGAAATGGAGGGTTGGTCGCTGATAGGCGGAATGTTGCTGGGCCGCGAAACCGTCCCGCGGCAGGGCCTTTCCTATCAACAATCCGGGTCTCGCAGGCAACCCCTTAAAAGCCGGTCGCCCAGAAAACGACCGCAAAGATCGCGTCCACCACGATGATCAACGTGATGCCGCTCACCACTGCGCGAGTGGTCGATTCGCCCACAGCCGTCGCACCAATCTTCGTCTGCAGGCCCCGCAGGCAGCCAATGCCGCCGACCAGGGCACCGAAGAAGAACGATTTGATCAATCCCGTGGCAATATCGCTGATATCCACAGCGCCCGTGAGCTGGTTCCACACCGCCGCCCACGGATGGCCAAAGAGCATCACGACCATCAATCCTCCGGCAATGCCGATGACATTCGCGTAGATCGTCAGCAACGGGGTGACCATGATCGCCGCCATCACCTTCGGCACGACCAGAAAACGCACGGGATCGATGCCCATCGTCGTCAGGGCATTGACCTCCTCGTTCACCTTCATGGTCCCGATCTCGGCCGCAAAAGCCGACCCCGACCGCCCCGCCAGCACGATCGCCGTCATGATTCCACCCAGCTCGCGGAGCATCGCCAAGGCGACAAGGTTCACCACGAAGATATCCACACCAAACTGCTGCAGGGGCACCGTGGACTGGAAGGCCATGATCATGCCGGTGAGAAATCCGATCATTCCCACAATGAAGAGCGCATTGACTCCGGCCGTTTCGACCGTCCGCCACATATCCCCCCAGCGCACCCGATCGGGACGAAACATCCCCTGCACCAGCGCCAGCGCCGCCTGCCCGGTGAAGACGACCTGCTCGTAGGCGTCGTCCATCATTGCGGCACCGACACGCCCCAGCGATACCGGCAGCGATTCCTTGGCCGGACGCGGACTCTCGAGTGTCGGAAAATCCTCGTTCGCGTAAGGTTTCAGAAGATTCACCCCTTCGTCGGGCAATCCCTCCACCTTCGCCCCGGCCCGCTCGCGCAGCTCGTAGATCAATGCCGCCCCCGCGGAGTCGCAATACGTCACACCCGTTGCATCGACGACGGATCCCTCCTTCGCAGACTTCACGGCCTTTCGCCAGACAGCCGCCACGCCGCGGGCATCCAGACGACCCGACAGCAGGATTCGAGCACCACCGTCTTCGACAACGACGTCTGCGGATTCGGTTGGCGGCATGGCGCGCATTCGTAACCCACGCGGGGACGGGCCGTCGAGCGGAAGGCTCACGGAACCGACACCCAAAGTGTCACTGCCGCAGAGCCGGGCGGATATTCCGGTGGCGGCGGAATGGAAATGCCCTTCAGGCCCCGGGCGATCGACCGAAGGTCCCCGACCGTCATTCCACGTGCATTCGTGGAAAGCAGAATCCCCGCCCCGGGTGCAGCCACATCGAGAGCGAGTTCGAGCAGCTGTCCGAAATCCCTCTCCACCCGGAAAACGCGCCCCTTCGCTCCACGCGAAAACGTCGGTGGATCGAGGATGATCGCGTCGAATGTTTCACCCCGCTTTGCCAGACGGGGCAGCACTGCAAAAACGTCGTCCGTAATGAATCGATGACGCTCACCGTCGAATCCGTTCAGCGCGAAATTCTCCCGTCCGCGTTCCAGCGACTTCTTCGACAGGTCCAGACTCAACGTTTCCGCGCCTGCACGGCCCGCAGCCACGGAAAACGCACAGGTGTAGGCAAACGCGTTCAGCACCCGCCGCGGCCGAAGCGACTCGAGGTGCGCGCGATTGGCACGCTGATCGCAGAACAGTCCCACCGAATATCCGGCCGAGAAATCGATTCCGAATTTCAGTCCACGCTCTTCGACGACGGTTTGCAGGGGCTGGTCCGCCGCACCCAACAAAAGCACCGGCCGGTCATCCAACCCAGGCCCCTTCACCAGCACGCGCAGGAACACGCGATCCCACGGCAACCCTAGAGACTCCAGACGCTCCGGCAGGGCTGCTGCCAGTGAACGCCCGGCGGATTCCGAAACATGACTGACGAGAAAATCCGTGCCAAAGCGCTCAATCCATCCGTCTCCACCGGTCCACAGCCGGTGGGCATTCGTGTTCTCCGCCGCAAGTGCCGCAACCTGCCCGGCTGTCATCCAATGACCGGTCATCATCCTGGTTTCACGCGCCAATCGGCGGGAGCGGACAGTCGAACACATCGGCGACGGCCCTGAGGAGCGCGGCCTCGGAGGGCCGAATGACGCCGTCGTGCCGCACGGTGTTCAGGCAGGCGTTGAAAATCTTCCGCTTCGTTTCGGGATCGGCTTCCGCAGCGTGATCGAGCGCCGCCTCGAGTCTGGTAAAATCGGACTCGTCCCTTCGCTCCATCGGAAACGCCCCCGGCTTCAGCAGCAAAGCCGACACTCCGGCTGCGAACGCGACATCCCTCTCCGCCGCCGTTTCGCCCGCGTGTGTGGACAGCGCGGACAGAATGACCGAAATATCCGGAAGGAGGGGAACAACGGATCGATAGCGCACCGACGGACCACGACTTCCGGTAAAGGCGTGATCCACGTGCCGCACGAGCGCCTTGTGGAGGACAAACTCGAAGAGGTCCACGCGATCGTCCGCCGCGATCAGCTTTCGGACATTCTCACGAAATTCCAGATACTGCGGTTTCGAAAGTCTGCGCAGCGCAGGCAGACACAGATCGACGAGCGCCAGCGCGTCACCGATTTCCGCCCGGCGGGCGGAATCCTTTTCGACCAGCGCGCGCTGCGTTTCGTTGAGGCGCAGTGCGTCCAGCTGCCTCGCGCGCACGGTCGGGTCCCCGGAAAGGAGAAGCCCGTAGATCAGCGGCACCGCACCGGCGGTTTCGTGAGCGGCGGCGGTCGCAAACTCGGGCAATCCCGCCAGAATCGCCCCCGCAGCCGCGAGGTTGCGTCCGTCGATCTTCGTCGCAGGCTCGACCGCGGCCACTTGCAACGGACGCGGACGCTTCGGATCGAAGCCAGGCGCGATCGCCTTGATTCGCTCACCGATTGGCGGATGGGTGGCAAACATGCCCAGAAACGGATTGCCGAGTCCGTTGCCAAAAAACATGTGACTGGCCTCGTCGGCGCGTGGGGAGTCCAGTCGCGATCCCGCCTGGCCGATCTTCCAGAGCGCCCCGGCGATGCCGTCCGGATTGCGCGTGAACTGCACCGCCGACGCGTCGGCAAGAAACTCCCGCTGACGGCTCACGGCGGCCTTGATGAGCTTTGCGAAAAACACTCCGATCGATCCGACGACGAACAGCGCCAGCCCGATCAGGTAAATGGGAAGCTGGCTGTTCCCACCGCCACTGCCGCTCCGGCTCGTTTGCACACGGGACGATCCTCCCATCTCGAAGACGATCCTTCCAAGGATGGCCAGAAGCAGAATGCCGGTCAGCACGCCGACGAGGCGGAGGTTCAACCTCATGTCGCCGTTGAGAATGTGGCTGAACTCGTGGGCAATCACACCCTGCAGCTCGTCGCGCGTCAGCTGGTCCAGTGCACCGCGGGTCACACCGATCACCGCATCACCGACCGTATTGCCGGCGGCGAAGGCGTTGATTCCAGGTTCCGCGTCGAGCACGTAGATTTCGGGAACGGGAACACCGGACGCTAGCGACATTTCCTCCACGACGTTTCGCAACCGCACTTCCGCGGGATCCGTGGTGTGCGGGTTGATCGCGCGGCCACCGAGCATTTCGGCAATCACGGAGCCGCCGCGGGACAGTTCAGCGATGCGAAAAATCGAGCCGAGAGCGACCACGACGATCACGCCGCAGGAAATCATGCCCAGCATCCGCCAGTCGGTGAGGGATTCCCCAAAGGCAAATGCCGCGAGGACATGCAGGGTGGCGATGATCCCGACGACCGCGAGCGCGAAATACACCAGCAGCCACTTTGTCCGGCGTCGCGCCCTGTCCTGGCTGGCGAAGAAGTCCATTTACTCCGGAAGCTCGTCGTCCGGCGGGGGCGCTCCCGTCTTCAAGCCGCCGAGAAAATCCCGAACCGCGGTCTCCATCTTCCCGGCATTTGGCCCGAACCAGACGGTGTGGCCGGCATCCTCCACGGTGAGGATTCTGGCCTTCGGCAGCCATCCGGAGAAGTCCTTCGGATCGCACCATTCGGCGGAGGCGTCGTCGCTGCCGAACACGGCGAGCACCGGCGCGGTAATGTTTTCAAAGGGCGAGGGCAGCAGCCCGCGAAGCATCACGAGGTCGTTCCGCGTTCCCGGCTCTCGCGGACTCGAAGGAGCCTGGGACGCCGCGAGCCCGCGAAAGAATTCCAGTTGCGCGGGATTGGCGAGCACGGCATCCGCGAGCTTCGCGCGACCGCTCTCATCCAGCGTCGTGTCGAGGGCAAGAAATCCCTGCAGCACCCGCCGCGGATTCCGTTCGGCAAGTTCTGTCACAAGCCACGAACCCATGTCGCCGGTCGTCTGGAGAAGGACGGCCTCTCCGAGGAACTGACGCTCCTCCTTGCTTTGCTCCGCGACATACTGCCTCGTCACCGGGGAAAGCAGCACGAGGCCACGCGTTTTCTCCGGATGACGCAACGCGAATTGCAGCGCAACCTGTCCACCGCTCGAGAACCCAATCACCGCGGCGTCGTTCACCCCGAGCGTGTCCAGCAACGCGGCAAGCGCGTCCGCCTGATCCTGGAAAAACAATCCAGTCTCCAGCGGTGTGCGGAGGAACCCCGGACGCGAAGGGGCGATCACCCGGTAACCGGCATCGGCCAGCGATTCACCAATGAGCAGCGCCTGGTCGTATCCTCCGGGAGCGCCGTGACAGACGAGCACCGCAGGTCCGCTGCCACGCTCGGTGTATTCCACCCTGCCCGCTTTCGTTTCCGCGATCGTGCTGCCGGCGTCGAGTTGCGCCAGCCGCTGGGAGCGCCAGTCCGTGAAGCGCCAGACCACGAATCCGCAGGCAAGCAGGCCAAGCACGCCAAGGGTGAAGAGCACCCGGCCGGTCCAACGAAGGAACGAAATCATCGCGGCATTGTGTATCCGGCGCGGATTCTTCGCTCAACTCCCAACCGCCGCCACGCGCGGAAGCAGGCAGGTGTTGCAATCGGTCTGGATCCCAAGACCACCTATCCGGATGCGCTCTCCTGCGTCTGAAACTCCCGCATCAGAGCGTCGAGCCGGTCCACGGCGTCGGATGCATCCGGGCCCTCCGCCTCGAGCGTGAACGAGTCCCCCTGGCAGAGATTCGCGGTGAGAAGCTCCAGGATGCGATCGGCCCGGAACCGTTCGCCATCGTCGCGCACGATCTGAATCGCACTGCGAAACAGACGTGCACACGAGACGAATTCCGCAGCCGGGCGGGCGTGCAGTCCGAGGCGGTTAAGCACCGTCAGCCTGCGCGAAACACGGTGCGAATCGCCTTTCGACCGGCTCTGCATGGCGGTCACGCCGGGATGGCGACATCCAGAAAGTCCGCCACGAAGGCATTCGCCGGGGAATTCCGCACCTCGTCAGGCGTCCCGATCTGCTGCACGACGCCCTTGTCGAGCAGAACGACGCGATCGGCGACCTCGAAGGCCTCATCCTGGTCGTGAGTGACGAAGAGCGTCGTCAGATGGATTTGCTCGTGAAAGTCGCGCAACCATTTGCGGAGTTCCTTGCGGACCTTTGCATCGAGTGCGCCGAATGGCTCGTCCAGCAGCAACACCCTGGGCTGGATCGCGAGTGCGCGGGCAAAGGCGATTCGCTGACGCTGACCGCCGGAAAGCTGGGTGGGCAGGCGCTTCTCGAGTCCGCGGAGCTGGACGGCATCCAGCAGGGAATGGACGCGCTCGACGACCTTCTCCTCGGAGAGGCGTTCCCGGCGCGGGGCCACGCGCAGCGCGAACGCGACGTTCTCGAAGATCGTCATGTGGTTGAACAGCGCGTAGTGCTGGAAAACAAAGCCCGCCCTGCGCTTGTAGGCGCTGCGACCGGTGACGTCCTCGGAGCCAAAAAAAACGGAGCCCTGATCCGGAAATTCCAGCCCCGCGACGATGCGGAGGAGCGTGGTCTTGCCGGAACCGCTGGGTCCGAGTAGCGCGACGAGTTCGCCGGTATTGACGGTCAGGCTCGCATTGCGAATGGCGGGAAATTTCCCGAATTCCTTGGAGATGGATCGGAGTTCAACACTCATGGGTGCGAAGTGGTTGCGTTGGCGCCTTCTCGGAGCTGCTTCTCCGCCTGCCACTCCACGAGTGACTTCAGGACCAGAGTAAGCAGCGCAAGAATGGACAGCAGCGAGGCCACGGCAAACGCCGGGGCAAACTGGTATTCGTTGTAAAGGATTTCGATCTGGAGCGGCATCGTGTTCGTCTGCCCGCGAATATGGCCGGACACAACGCTCACCGCGCCGAACTCGCCCATCGCACGGGCGTTGCAGAGAATGACGCCATAGAGCAGGCCCCATTTGATCTTCGGCAACGTGATGCGCAGGAAGATCTGCCAGCCATTCGCGCCGAGCGTGGAGGCGGCCTCCTCCTCGGCATGCCCCTGCGCCTGCATGAGAGGGATCAACCCTCGCGCGACAAATGGGAACGTAACGAAAGTCGTGGCCAGCACCATGCCGGGAACAGCGAAGATGATCTGGATGTCGTTGTCCATGAGCCATGGTCCCAGCCAGCCCTGCCGTCCGTAGAGCAGCACGTAAATCAAACCTCCGATGACCGGCGAAACCCACAAGGGAAGATCGATCAGCGAGGTGAGAAGGGATTTTCCACGGAAATGAAACCGCGTGATCGCCCATGCCGCGGCGAGACCGAAGATCGTATTGAGCGGGACCGCAATCGCCGCAACGAGCAGGGTCAGGTAGATCGCGTGCTGGGTCGCGGAATCTTCGAACGCCGCGAAGTAAGCACTCACGCCGGCGGAAAACGCCTGCTGGAAAATGACGAACAGCGGCAGCGCGAGGAACAGCCCGAAGAAGACGAGGACGATCCCGATGAGGATCACCTTGACGACCGAAGACTCCGTCGTTGCCCGCCGCGCACGCGCGACCGGCGCCACGGGAAAGTTGGAAACTGCACCGGCCATATCAGGCAATCCCCCTCCGTCTCGCGTCCCACGCCTGCAGGCCGTTGCTCACGAGAACAATGCCAAACGAGGCGGCAAGCATGACGAAACCAAGCGCGGCCGCGCCGGCGTAGTCGTATTGTTCGAGCTTCGTGACGATCAACAGCGGCGTAATCTCCGTTTTGAACGGAAGATTTCCCGCAATGAAAATGACCGAGCCGTATTCGCCCACAGCGCGCCCGAATGCGAGCGTCGCGCCGGTAAGGATCGATGGAAACAGCGACGGCAGAATGACGCGGCGGAAGGTTTGAAACCGGTTCGCGCCGAGGCACGCGGCCGCCTCCTCGACATCCGTCGAAAGCTGAAGGATGACCGGCTGCACCGTCCGCACCACAAAGGGCAGCCCGATGAACGTTAGGGCAATGAGGATGCCGAGATCGGTGAAGGCAACCTTGATGCCAAGCGGCGTCAGGAGTTTTCCAAACCATTCATTCGGCGCGTAGAGCGTGGTGAGCGCAATGCCGGCCACCGCCGTCGGGAGCGCGAAGGGAAGATCCGTCATCGCATCGAGCAGCTTGCGACCCGGAAAGCGGTATCGCGTAAGCACCCACGCGGCCATCACGCCGAAGACGGAATTGATCGCCGCAGCCATCGCGGAGATGCCGAAGCTGACCTTGTAGGATGCGACAACCCGGGGTTCCGTGATCGTCCGCCAGAACTCGCTCCAGCCTGCGGTGCTGGTTTTCAGGATGAGCCCGGCAAACGGCAGCAGCACGATGATCCCCAGATAAATCCAGGTATATCCCATCGTGAGGCCGAAGCCGGGCAGGACGTGCTTGCGTCGGGCCATGCGGAGGAATCAGCGCCCGGCCGCGTAAATCTGGTCGAACGTTCCACCGTCGGCAAAGTGCTCGGCGGTCGCCTTCGTCCAGCCACCAAAGACGTCGTCGATGGTGAACAACTCGATCTCGGGATACTGGTCCTTGAATTTGGCAAGCACCTCGGGATTGGTCGGGCGGAAGAAGTGCTTCGCGGCGATTTCCTGCCCCTCGGGAGTGTAGAGGAACTCCAGATATCCCTCGGCGGCCTCGCGGGTGCCCTTCCGATCAACGACCTTGTCCACGATGGAAACGGTCGGCTCAGCGAGGATGCTCTGCTTCGGAATGACGATCTCGAAGTCGTCCGGGTGGAGCTTCTTCATGAGGAGAAGCTCGTTCTCCCAGTTGATCAACACGTCGCCGATTCCGCGCTCCGCGAAGGTCGTCGTGGCACCGCGCGCGCCGGAATCGAGAACGGGCACGTTCTTGAACAGCGCCTTGACGTATTCCTGCGCCTTGGCCTGGTCGCCGTTGTTCTTCGCGAGGGCCTGTCCCCACGCTGCGAGATAGTTCCAGCGGGCCACGCCTGAGGTCTTCGGGTTCGGCGTGATCACCTGCACGTCCTCACGAATGAGATCGTCCCAATCCTTGATGTTCTTGGGGTTGCCCTTGCGAACCAGGAACGCGAGCGTCGAGACGTAAGGCGAGCTGTTGAGAGGCAAACGCTTCTGCCAGTCGGCGGGAACCAGATCTCCATTCTGATGCAGAGCGTCGATATCGGCCGCAAGCGCGAGCGTGACCACATCGGCGCGCAGGCCGTCGATCACCGCGCGAGCCTGCTTGCTGGATCCCCCATGCGACTGGTCGACCTTCACATCCTGGCCGGTCTTTTCCTTCCAGTATTTGACGAAGGCGTTGTTGTATTCCGCGTAGAATTCGCGGGTGGGATCGTAGGAAACATTGAGGAGCTCGATGGTCTTCGCGTTTGCACTCGCGACGACGAGCGAGGCCAGCGATGCAAGCAGGAGCCGTGAGCCGGGTAGCTTGTGAAGGATTCCGATTTTCATGGGATGCGATGGGATGAGTTTTAGAAAGTGACGCCGAACTGCGATCCGAGAACGGTTGCGTTCTGCACCAGGCCCTCCCCTCCGGGACGGATGATGTATTGGATGAAGGGCTGGACGTAGGTGAAGGCGTTGAGCTGCACGCGGTAGTCCGCTTCGAGCACGGCCTCATACGTGCGCTGGACCTGCTGTCCGGCCTGCTCGCGGGCGAGGATCCGGTAGTAGCTGTAATTACCGTAGGCAATGGCGACACCGAGCTGGTCCTTGTCGCGGCCCGGAATGAGACCCTGGTAGATCAGGCCGCTCTGGAAATAGAACGGGAGGGCGTTGTTGTATTTCGGCGCGTAGTTGATGAGGTTGAACGCGTAGAGACCCTGGTCGCTCAGCTTCGGCTTTTCCATCGGGACCGGCTCCTTGAAGCTCTTGCCATCCGACGGACCCTTCTGCAGCACGGCGTCCGGCTCCGGCGATCGCTCGCGGAAAAGCATCTGGTCCGCCTGCCAGTAAAACGCGAACGTCTGGTCATACGTCGCACCGAAGAACGACGTGTTCTCGATGCCGGAATAGATCGCGCCAAATGCATAGCGACCCGGCAGTTTCGCGTTGCCGATCTTCGGAGTAACGCCGGTCTCCGCTACGAAATAGAGCCCGTTGAGTGCCGGGTCCTGCGCATAGCCCTGGAAGGCCAGACCGTGGTTCGCGGTGCTCGTCGCCTCGGGATAGGCCATGTAGAGGCCCGCCTGCAGATAGTGCCATGGGGTGGTCTTGACCTTCAGATCGCCGCCCCATCCCACATAGGCACTGCCCCAGGGGATGTTGTTCAGGCTCAGTCCGCGCGCCGAAGTGAGCGTGTTGTTGACGAAGAATTTCGACTCCGGCTGGACGATGAAAATGTCCGCCGGATTCAGCCAGCCGCCGCGAATCGTGATCGCATCCTCGACCCAGAGCAGGTCCCGCGATTCCCACTTCAACCCGGTCGACTGGAGGCGCCACTGCTTGCCGCCTTGAAATGTGCTTGGATTGAAGAGGCTGGACGCGCCGGCATAGGCATTCGGATCCTCCCCATCCCGCCAGCGAACGCTGCTCTCCGCGGAGAGGCCGGTGATGCCAAACATCTTCTCGAAATCCAGCCCGAGCGTGAACTTCAGTTCCTCCTGGAACGCGCCGCGCCCTTGATCCTTCCCGCCGTCGGCGAGGAAGAGGAAATTCGCCTTCCAGAACCCCTTCACGGAAATGCCGTAGTCCTCGAGGGTGTCTCGAAGTCCGAACCAATTGCCCGTCGCGTTTTTGCCGTTCCACCATTCGGCCACGGGAGATGGCTCGGACTCCTGCGCGATCAAGGGGCAGGCCGGAAGCAGCGCAATCAGGGGTAGGATGGAAACTTTCATTGGGTGGCGGGCCGACTGAAGGTTGCGGGAGCCTTTCGAGCCGGGAGTTCAGGTTGACGGGTTCGATGCGTTCCTGCCGGTCCCTGTGACGGCCCGCCGGCAAATTACGACCACTTCAATCGACAAAGCGACGCCGCGCAGTCCGACGGTAATCGGACGGCCCCAGCGAACGGGAAATCGCGGTGTGGCAGTCATTGTTTACTGTTCGAGTAAACAACTAATTCTGACCTCGCAAGTAAGTTTTTGGAAATTTTCGCCCGCGGGACTGACCCGCCACGCGCGTCTCCTTGCGGGTTGCGGTTACGCGGGTTCGTCGAAAAACGGCGCGAGGGGCGCTGCGGGCAATTCCCCGGCCTCCGCGGAAAACGGGATGGGCAAATTGTCGCGGCGGAGCTTCCGCAGCGTGATGTCGATCACCTGCGCGAGCGTGTAGCGGTCCAGGATGTCCGCAATGGAGTTGCGCACGTCCATCATGAGCATCCGGAGTCCGCAGTGTTCCTCGTCCGGGCAGGTGCAGCGTTCGTAGGCGGTCTGGCTGACGCAGCCGATGGGCGCAAGCGGGCCGTCGATGAGTCGGACGATCTGCCCCATGGAGATCGTGTCTGCCGGCTTGGCGAGAAAATAGCCGCCGCCCTTGCCGCGCTTCCCGTCCACAAATCCGGCCTGCCGGAGTTGGGCAAAGATCTGTTCGAGGAAAGCGGTCGGGATGTTTTCCTTCGCGACGATTTCCTGCAAACGGATCATCTCCCGTCCCGCACTGTGCGCGATCCCCAAATCGATGAGAGCCCGGAGCGCATACTCGCCCCGCTTCGACAACTTCATTTCCTGATCCTACGGATCATCAAATCGACTGCAAACGTTTCCCGACACGATCACCATCGGCCCGACGCTCCGTGACAAATTATCAGCCCACACTTGGGATGGCAAAATTGGGGGCACACGGATTCGAACCGAGAACCAACCAGTTATGAGCCGGCTGCTCTAACCATTGAGCTATACCCCCGTCAGGAGACGGCAGGAATAGCCCGGATCAACGCGGAACGCCAGCGCCAAGCCTCGCAAGGAAAAATCCGGTGACCCGGCGCAGCGCATCCGCCTCTGTGCGGGGACCGAACGAATGCCCCTCACGCGGATACATCACCATGTCGACAAATCCGCCCTCCTGCCGCGCCAGCCGTTCCATCGCCTCGACGCGCGGAGCGGGAACGCGGGTATCGTCGGCTCCGTGAAGAATCAACATCGGCGGGACCCGCAGCGGCACGATGTCCTGCTGGCATTCGACGAGCCCTGTATTCATCACAGCCACCGCCACGACCTCCGGCATTTCGAATCCCGCCCCCACGGCGAGACTTCCCCCCAAAGCGTGCCCGAGCAATCCGACACCATCCTCCCCCGCATAGTGGCGAACGACCTCGCCCACCGCACGGACCCACTCCATTCCGTGCTCGCGAACATTCGCCGGCGTCGCGAACAACGTGCTCGTGACATGGAAATAGCGGACCACGCACGCACGCATGCCGTGCAGAGCCAGCATTCGCGCGGCACGACGCATCAATCCCCCATCCGCGAGCAGGCCGCCTGCACCGTGCAAAAGAAGCACGGTCGGACAGCCGGCATCGCCGTGCACGTCCACCCGCACATGCCGCCCGGCCACGGTCACATGCTCGATCGTCCGGTTCACCTGTCCCTCGCTGTCCGAAGCCAGGGCAAAATCCATCGTCAACAACGCACCACTCATTTCTTCCTCCCTTTTCACTGCCTGTAAGTTGGACGCCTCCCGACCGGAAAACATTCAAACTTCGTTCGGAAATCAGCGAACCACAGAGACGGACTTTCGCCTGTGCCCGCCGCAAAGCCTGTGATTTAGTGCTGCCCCGCCATGCGTATCCTTTCCGGCATCCAGCCCTCCGGCAAACTGCACCTCGGAAATTATTTCGGGATGATGCGTCCTGCGATCGAGCTGCAGGACAAAGGGGAAGCCCTGTATTTCATCGCCGATCTGCACGCGCTCACCACGGTGCGCGACGCGAACGCGCTGCGAATCCACTCGCGCGAACTGGCGATCGACTTCCTCGCATGCGGACTCGATCCCGCGCGCGCGTGCTTCTTCCGCCAGTCGGACATTCCGGCCATCACCGAGCTGTCGTGGATTCTCAGCACGGTCACTCCGATGGGGCTGCTCGAGCGCTGCCATTCCTACAAGGACAAGACCGCACGCGGACTCGCGGCGACCCACGGCCTCTTTGCATATCCCGTGCTGATGGCGGCCGACATTCTCATCTACGACTCCGACCTCGTTCCCGTCGGTCGTGACCAGAAGCAGCACCTTGAAGTCACACGCGACATTGCGGTGAAGATCAACGAGCTCTACGGCGAGGTTTTCAAGCTCCCCGAGCCGAGCATTCGAGAGGACACCGCCACCGTGCCCGGCCTCGACGGAGCGAAGATGAGCAAGAGCTACGGAAACACGATCGAGATCTTCGAGGACGAAAAGGCGCTCAAGAAAAAGATCATGGGCATCAAGACGGACTCCACGCCGGTCGAAGATCCGAAGCCCACGGAGAACTCCGCAATCCTCGGTCTCTACAAGCTCGTCGCCAGCCCGGCCGACTACGACGCGATGGTATCCGCGTTCAAGGCGGGCGGGACGGGCTACGGCGATTTCAAGAAAACGCTCTTCGCGGCGGTGTGGGAATATTTCGCCCCGATGCGTGAGAAGCGCGCCGAGATTGTGGCTGATCCTTCACTCGTCGACGATGTCCTCCGCGCCGGTGCCGACAAGGCAAACGCGATCGCGGACCAAGTGATGGATCGCGTTCGCCGCGCGGTCGGTCTTCGCTGAGCAGACCTCCACGCCAGCCTCGGCCGTCAAAGGCCCTTCAATGTCGGAGCCCGCTGCGCGAGACGCCGGATTTCCGATGCATTCGCGCGCATGCGGTAAAAGTCGCGGCGCATGATCGGTCCGAGACGGATCGGCGGCTTCACGTGGGGGTTTCGCAGGAACGCGAGGATCGCATCCATTTCCGGCCCCGGAGATTCCTCGCCGACATGGTGGCCGTTGCGCGGAAAGATGACATTGAACGCGCGGGAATACCCCGCGGACGCCACCGCACCCTGATCCGGTGCCGTCTGCGTATCCATCGCACCGTTGACGAAGAACGACGGAATGTCGGAGAAAACGCGGGCCCGGGTGCCGCGGCGATTGATCGGCAGTTTCCACTGTCGCGTCTGGTCGGCAAGCGAGCGCATCGATTGCCGGAAATACTCGCGCAATGCCGGATGCACGGTGTCGCTGACGGCAAGTCCCTTCGACAGGAAACCCGGCGAGTAGAATTCCTGTGAGGAAATGCAGTGATACATGCCGTCCGCCATGACGCGGCGACTCTCGCGTTGGGGAGTGAGCAGTTTGCGCACGGCGGGCGTCGCGCCTCGACGTTCGAGTTGATCGATCAGGAACGGCACGTTGCGGATGCCATGCGGAGTTTCGAGGAGCGATCGCATCGAGGTGATCAAAAACCGTCCGGTGATTCTCACCGGCTCCATCCGTCCCGAATCCGCCGCACGCAGCCGTGTGAGGATCGGCTCCTGATCCAGCCGGCGGATGAGCGCGTAGGTGCGGCGCTCGAGTCGTGGGAATGCTCTTTTCGCACGTGGAGTCCGCCGCACGTCCTTGAACAGAGCCTCGAAGGCTCGCTGCACGGTGCGTCCCCAGATCGGGTTCGGACTGTTCGTCGGCGCCATGTTTCCAATGAGCACCGAACAGCGCACGCGATCCGGATGAAACCGGTTTACCTGCTGGGTGAGGAACGTGCCGTAGGAACCGCCCACGACATTCATCCACTCGTAGCCGAGCGCGATCCGGACATCCTCCACATCGGCGGCGCTTTCACGGGAGTTGATCGCCGCAAGGTTCACACCGCGACTGACGTAATAGTTTCTCATCTCCGCCGTGCTGCGCCCCACATTGAGCAGACTGGGCTGTGCAAACCCGGTCCCCCGTTGATCGAGCAACACGACATCGTTGTCGCGCGACATCGCACGGAAGAATGTCTTGAATCCGCGAATCGTGCCGCTGCCACCCGGTCCTCCGGCGAGGTAGATCGTCATGTCCCGTGACTTCGCACCCGGTGACCGCGGCAAAACGGCGACCGCCACCCGGAGCGTGCGGTGGTTCGCCGGGTCGCTGCGATCCTCGGGGACCGTGACGTAGCCGAAGCGGACGTTCGTCGTCCCATTTGCCTCGACCACTTCCCGCGGAACGGGTGCCGGCTCGAAGACAGGGCGGAAGTTGGGGGGCGCTGCGACGGAAACCGAACAAACAGCAGCGAAGATCGCTGCAAGCACACATCTCATGCGGACGAGGAACAATCCCTGCGCGAAAGGGGCAAGACGAAAGTCTACTCCGGCGCGATATGCAGGTCGGCAATCACGGGAGCGTGGTCCGAGGCCAGTGTGAAAATGCGGCGCGAATGGGTCGGAGGCAGGTCACGGGACGTCCAGATCTGGTCGAGCGAAAGCAGCGGCAGACCAAAGAACCACGTCTCCCGAAATCCGCTGCCCGCCGCCTCCATCGAGTTGATGAATCCGCGCCGCAGACTGTCGAAATAAACGGATTCGAGCGGAGTATTGAAATCCCCCAGGAGCAACGTTCGCGACGAACCGCTCGCGAGAGCCTCGAGTGCGGCGAATTCGCGGGCGCGGAGCAGGAAGACATTCGCACTGAGATCGACTATGAGAATCCGGACCTTCACTCCTCCCAGCGTCGTCGTGACGATGTTCGCCTGTCCTCCGTCGATGATCGAACGCCATTCAGACGTCTCGACGGGATGGGTGGACAGCACTGCCATTCCTCCGGGCAACGGGGTGCACCGGTAGCCAGGAAGAAGCCGCTCGTATTCGCGCGCAGCTGCGGCGTCGATCGTCCCGCTTTCCACGAGGGCGACAAAGTCCGGACGCTCGCTTCGCACGAAATCCACCAGCGGTGAAAACGGGTGCCGTGGACGCGCAAGATTCCACGTGGCCACCCGCACATCACCTGGACTCGCTGGCTGCGTCCCGAAGGCTGTTGCCAGCCAGAAGCCGGTCACGGCACCCGCTCCAAGCAGGCAGATCGCCACCCATGCGGGGCGCCGGATGCCGGGAACCGCCGCACCGAACAGAAGGGCTGCGCACGCCGGCAGCGGCAGCGCGTAGAAGAGCACGCAGGTCACCGGAACCGAGTCCCGGATCGTTGCGTGCAGTCCAACGCCGACCACCGCCGTCAGGAGCAGCAGCCATCGCGCGACCGAAAACAGCATTCTCACCGCGTCAATCCTCCGCGGGGAACGCTCGTCGGGAAAGAGAGTTCTTCGCGCCGCTTCGACGCGGCGTTAACGACTGTTCTTGGGTCGCACCGCCTCGTCGGTCGCCATGCCCCGGTCGCCAAGGCTCCGCATCCATTTGTCCAGCTCCCGGCGCATGCGCGCGAGCTCGGTGGCGGCACCCGGATTTCCGGCGAGATTGTTCCGCTCCTCGGGATCCTTCTCGAGGTCATAGAGCTCCTCCGCGGGCCGCTTGTGATACTTCTCCACGAGTTCCGCCGTGGCCGGATCGGTCTTCGCCTTCTCCACCCATGAAGGCCAGTAACCGGTGTCCTGGTGGGCGCGATCGATGTGCGTGTGAAACTCGAGCGCTGGATCGAGATTTCGAATGTATTTCCACCGCTGCCCCACGACCGCCCGGCTGGGATAGAAATTCATTTTCCCATCCCCGCTGTGCGCGGCGTAGACGCTTTCGCGATGCGCGGCCGTTTTGCCCAAAAGCACCGGCAGGAACGAGCGTCCGTCGAAATCCGCGTTCACCGCCCTCGGATTCGCACCCGCGATTTCGAGCACGGTGGGAAGGATGTCTACCCAGCTCACCATCGCATCGCTGCGGGACCCCGGCTTCACATGCCCCGGCCACACCACGACCAGCGGCGTGCGAAGGGATGGCTCATAGAGGTTCCATTTCTCGAAGGGGAACTGTGCCCCGTGATCCGCCGTGAAAAGGAACATCGTATCCTCCGGGAGCCGCCTTTTCATCGCATCCCAGACCTCGCCAAGGTCCTGATCCATGCGTTTCACCGCGGTCTCGTAGCGGGCGACGGCCTTGCGTGTCTGCGGGGTGTCGGCGAGCTTGTGTCGCAGATCGACGGCTTCGGGCTCCCGCGCCTCACGCTGCGGCCACGGCACGTGCGGCCAGTTCGTCCCGACGATCAGGCACAGCGGCTTGTCCGACTTTCGTGCGTCCAGCCATTCCACGGCCTTCGTCACGCAGATGTCCTCGTGATATCCGAAGAAATCCGCGTGATCGAATCCGTAGTCGAGCACGTGGTTGTAATGGGAGACCTTGCCAAAGGCCACCACCTCGTAGCCGAGCTTTTTGAAAAACGACGGCCACTTTGCGACGTCCGGACGCACCTTCTGATGATTGAAGAGCGCTCCGGTATGGGCGCCAAATCGACCGGTCAGCAGGGCCGCGCGACTTGGTGCGCAACTGGGTGAGGTGACGTAGGCGCGATCGAAGGTCATGCCTTCCTTCGCGATCCGGTCGCAATTCGGGGTGGGAATACCCTTCCCGTCATAGATCGTCAGGTCGTCGACCGTGAGATCATCGGCAAGGAAGATGACGATGTCAGGCCGCTCCACGGCGGAAGCGACAACAGCAGTGGAAAGCCCGATCGCAATCGCAATCGGACGAAGGGGGATGGGGAGCTTCAACGAAGGTTAACCTGGTTCTAGGGAGGAGGTCGGCGGAATTTTTCCCGATTTTCCCGCTTCGCGGAAGCAGAAATCGAACCTTCGGACGATGGCCGATAAACGGCCCCAAGGCAGGGTTTGCTGATCCGGGCCCATGCGCTACAAGGCGGGGGTGCTGGAACGGATCTTCAGGCTGAGGGAGAATGGCACGACGCCGGGACGCGAGGTGGTCGCTGGCATGACGACGTTTGCGGCGATGGCCTACATCCTCGCGGTGAATCCCGCGATTCTTGCCGAGGCCGGCATGCCGCGTGAAGCACTCATCACCGCCACCGCGATCGGCGCGGCGATGGCCACGCTCCTCATGGCGGCGCTCACGAATTTTCCCATCGCCCTCGCGCCCGGCATGGGAATCAACGCCTACTTTGCGTTCACGATCTGCCTCGGCCTCGGCGTGCCGTGGCAGAGTGCGCTCGGGCTGGTCTTCGTCAACGGCTGCATCTTCCTGCTGCTCTCCGTCACAGGCGTCCGGGAGAAAATCCTCGAAGCCATTCCGCACAGCCTCAAGGTCGCCGTCACCGCGGGCATCGGCTTCTTCATTGCGTTTCTCGGCCTGAAAAGTGGCGGATTTGTCGTCCCAAACGAGGAAACGATCGTCTCCATGGGCAACCTCTCGAACCCGACGGTCGCCCTCTTCTTCGGCGGTCTGCTGCTGACCGCCGCGCTGGTGGTTCTGCGCATCCCGGGCGCGATTCTCCTCTCGATTCTCGCGATCGCGGCAGTCGGACTGTTTGTCCCCGATGGTGCCGGCGGACACATCACGCGTCTCCCCGACTCATTCATCTCCGCGCCGGCATCGCTGGAGCCGACATTCCTCGCTCTGAACTTCGACCTCTTCATCCGGTCGCCAATGCATGCCGTCGTGCTCACGGTCACGCTCCTGTTCGTGGACATGTTCGACAACATCGGCTCGCTGATCGCGGTCACCCGCCGCGCCGGTCTGATAAATCCCGACGGCACCATTCCCCGCGCGGCCCGGGCGCTGGTGGCTGATTCCACGGCCGCCATCGCGAGCTCGCTCCTCGGGACATCGACCATCGTCACCTACATTGAATCCGCAACCGGTGTGCAGGCGGGCGGCCGCACCGGACTCACCGCCGTTGTCACCGCGCTCTGCTTTCTCGCGGCACTCGCATTCACGCCGCTGTTCCTCGCGGCACCGGCCGTCGCCATTGCCCCGGCGCTCGTCATGGTCGGGGTCTTCATGTTCCAGGCGGTCACCGATCTCGACTCCTCGGATCTCGTGGAATTTGCCCCCGCAGTGCTGACCATTCTCATGATGCCGCTGGCCTTCAGCATCAGCGCCGGAATGGGAATCGGCCTCATCTCGCTTGTGGTGCTCGCATTCGCGACCGGGCGGAGAAACCATTTGAATCCCGTGCTCATCGCGCTGGCGGCCGTATTTCTCCTGCACTTTCTCGAGCCGTTGTTGATGGCGGCCTTGAATCGCGCCTGAATTGGTTTGCGACGGCGCTCCGCGTGCCTAACATCAGCCGCAAATGCCCACGCTCGAGGATCTCCAGGCCGTCTATGGTCGTCCGTTTTTCGATCTCATCGCGGAATCGCGCCGCGTGCATGCGGAGCATTGGAAGGACAACGAAATGCAGCTTTGCACGCTCCTCAGCGTGAAGACCGGGGGTTGCAGCGAGGATTGCGGTTACTGCGCGCAGAGCGCCCGATATCAGACCGGCGTGAAGGCCGAGAAGTTGATGGCGACGGAGGATGTGCTCCCAATCGCCCGGGCCGCGGCAGCCAACGGCGCCACGCGGTTTTGCATGGGCGCCGCATGGAAGGGCGTTCGCGATGGCGACCCGCGGTTCGAGCAGATGCTCGAGACCGTCCGCGAGGTCAGCAAACTCGGCATGGAAGTCTGCGTCACGCTCGGGCAGCTCGGTGATGTCGAGGCCCGCAAGCTGCGCGAGGCCGGCGTCACCGCCTACAATCACAACATCGACACCAGCCCCGAGCACTACCGGAACATTGTCACCACCCACACCTTTGAGGATCGCCTGAATACCATCGCCTCCGTCCAGCGCGCTGGCATGGCCGTCTGCTGCGGCGGCATCCTCGGAATGGGCGAGAGCGAGGCCGACCGCCTCCGGATGCTTCAGATCCTATGCTCGCTCGACCCCGCGCCGGAGAGCGTCCCGATCAACTGCCTCATGCCCATGGAAGGCACCCCTCTCGCTGGCGCGAAGACCGTCGACATCTTCGAGCTGGTCCGTCTCATTGCAACGGCGCGCATTTTCCTTCCCGGCGCAAAGATCCGTCTCTCCGCCGGCCGCGCGTTGATGACCCGCGAGGGCCAGGCGCTCTGCTTCTTCGCCGGCGCGAACTCGATCTTCTTCGGCGACAAGCTTCTCACGGCGGAAAACCCCGCCTCCAACGAAGACATGGCCCTGCTCGCGGAGCTCGGCCTTACGCCGCAGGCTCCCTACTCCGATTTGCCAAAGCCGCCCGCGCTCGAGGAAGCCGCAGTTCCCGCCTGATTCATGAGTTCGCACATCCCGACGGCGAAGGACTGGGGACGTCCCATGTCCAACCGCGAACAAAAGGAAGCCGTCGCAGAGCGACTCGCCGCACTGGTGCAGGACGGACAGACCATTGGCTTCGGCTCCGGTTCGACGTCCTACCTGACGGCTTTGGCCATCGGCCGCCGCGTGCGCGAGGAGAAGATTCGCTGCCGCGCCGTGCCCACTTCGATCGAGATCGCCGCCGTCTGTGCGGAGCTCGGCATCGACGTCGCCCAGCTCGGCACCGCACAGCCCGAGTGGTGCTTCGACGGTGCGGACGAGGTGAACTCGAAAAACTGGCTCATCAAGGGCCGCGGCGGCGCGCTCTTCAAGGAGAAGATCGTCTTCCGCTCCGCTAAAAAGCGCTACATCCTCGTCGATGCCTCCAAGCGCGTGGAAACGCTCGGCACGAATTTCGCGATTCCGATCGAGGTCTTCCCGCCCGCACTTTTGCTCGTGAAATCCGAACTCGCCGCCCTTGGCGCCACCTCGATCGAGATGCGTTCCGGCGAAGGCAAGGACGGCCCGACGATCACCGAGTCCGGCAACATCATTCTCGACACGCGATTCGTGTCGATCGGCGAGGATCTTGAGCGGGCGATCAATTCGATCACCGGCGTCATCGAGAACGGCCTGTTCATTGGCTACGAGATGGAAGTCCTCAGTCCGTAGGCTTCGGACTCGTCTTCCAGCGCGCACGGAATATGCTGAGCCACCTCCAATCCCCGTGAAAGCCGCGCGACTTCCCGTTCTCAAGACCTACAAGCTTTCCATCGGCGGCGCGTTCCTCCGCAGTGAGAGCGGACGCGTCCTGCCGGCAGTCGGACCGGACGGCCGGACGGTCCTTGGAAATTACGCCCATGCCTCCCGGAAGGATTTTCGGGACGCGGTCGTGAAAGCCCGCGCCGCGCAGCCGAAATGGGCCGGCGCAAGCGCCTACCTTCGCGGACAGATCCTCTACCGCGCCGCGGAAGTGCTCGAGTGCCGTCGCGCGGAACTCGAAGCCGAACTCAAGCGCGCCACCGGAAAAAGCGCGGAGGCGGAGGTCACCTCCGCCATTGATCTCCTCGTCCATTACGCCGGATGGACGGACAAATACGCGCAGCTTTTCTCGACGGTGAATCCGGTCGCCTCCCCGCACTTCAACTTCACGTTTCCCGAGCCGACCGGCGTCGTGGCGCTCATGTGTCCCGACACACCCGCGCTCCTCGCGCTGGTCGCCCTGCTTGCTCCCGTCATCCTTTCCGGAAACACCGCGGTCGTTCTCGCCTCCGAGCGGCATCCGCTGCCGGCGGTGACCTTTGCCGAGGTTCTCGCGACCAGCGACATTCCCGGCGGCGTGGTGAACATCCTCACCGGCATCCGGACGGAACTTGCCCCGCAATTTGCCGACCACATGGACGTCAACGCCGTGGTCGATGGCACCGGCGACGCGGCCATCGCAAAGACGCTGCAAGCCGGCTCCGCGGTTAACTTGAAACGCTTCGCCTCACATTTCGTCGCGCCACGCGACTGGGCGACCGGGAATCCCTACTGGATCCTCGATACCGTCGAACAAAAGACCGCCTGGCATCCCATGGGCGTGTAAAACGGCGCGGGACCGACCGCAACGTAACCCCGCCACTTCCCAACATGCGTGCGCTCCTCATTGTCCTCGACAGCGCAGGCTGCGGCCATGCGCCGGACGCCGCCGCTTATGGCGATGAAGGCGCAAATACGTTCGGCCACATTCTCGAGGCGCTCCCGCAAACGCGGCTGCCGAATTTGAAGTCCCTCGGGCTGTATCAAGCCTTCGCGCTCGCCCGCGGCGAAACGCCCTGCGCATTGCCGCTCGCCGGGGCCGCAGGCGCGCTCACGGAACGCTCCGCCGGCAAGGACACCACAACCGGCCACTGGGAACTGGCGGGCGCCATTCTCGACGAACCGTTCGCGACCTTCGATCGCTTTCCCGACGAACTCGTCCACGCCATCGAAGCGGAGGCAAACGTCCAGTTTCTCGGGAACTGCGCAGCCAGCGGCACCCAAATCCTCGAAGAACTCGGGGCCGAGCACGTCGCGACGGGACGACCGATTCTTTATACCTCCGCCGACTCCGTGCTCCAGATCGCTGCGCACGAAACCATCATTCCGACCGGGCGTCTTTACGCGATCTGCCGCATCGCCCGGAAGCATGCCGATCCGTGGCGGATCGGTCGCGTGATCGCACGGCCGTTCATCACCGTGGACGGCCGTTTCCAGCGAACCGCGAACCGCCACGACTTCTCGATACAGCCGCCGCGCACGGTATTGAATGCGCTCGACGACGCGGGCGTCCGGACCGTTGGAATCGGCAAGATCTCCGACATCTTCGCCGCCAGCGGCATCTCCGAGTCCAACCCGACGACGTCCAATGCGGACGGAATGCACGTAATCGACCGCCTTTGGAACGAAGGTGGACCCGGCTTCCTGTTTGCGAACCTCGTCGACTTCGACACGCTTTACGGCCACCGCCGCGACGTCACCGGCTACGCTAGGGCGCTCGAGGAATTCGACGCATGGCTCGACGGTTTTCTGCCACGCATTGGATCCGACGATCTCGTCCTGATCACGGCCGACCACGGAAACGATCCGACCTGGCGCGGAACTGACCACACCCGCGAACGCGTGCCGGTCCTCATTCCCGGAAAGCCCGGCGTTCTCGGACTGCGCGAAACATTCGCCGATGTCGCCGCCACGATCGCGGCGCATTTCCAAATCGATCCGTGGCAGCCCGGATCCCCACTCCGATGAGGAGTCTTCGCATCCTGTTCCTCGCAATGAGCGGGGTGCGAGTCGAGGATCCGGAACTTCTCGCACTGGGGCTGACGCTCCCCGGGTTCGTCGAACGAAGCGAAGTGATCGCGTCGCTGCCAAGTCTGGGCCTGCTCACCCTTGCCGCACGCTGTCCGCCGCACTGGCACATTGCCTACCGGGAATGCGACCAACAGCCTCCGGACACGATCGTCGAGGAAATCGTAAAGGACGGGTTCCAAGTCGTCGCAATTTCGAGTCTGACCGCAAGAATTCTGGATGCATACGGCATCGCGGACGGTCTGCGCCGGAGCAGAGTTCAGGTGATCCTCGGTGGCCTGCACGCAAGCGCAATGCCCGATGAGGCCGCCATGCACGCGGACGCGGTCGTGATCGGCGAAGGCGAAACGTGCTGGAACGATATCGTCTCGGATCTGGAATCGGGCCGCCTCTCGCAACGCTATGTGTCACCACGCGGCGGTTCATCCCATTTTCACAGCGCACCACCACCGCGCTACGATCTGCTCGATCCCGCCCGATACAATCGCCTCACCCTCCAGACGACGCGGGGCTGTCCGCTGGCCTGCAATTTTTGCGCAGCCTCCCGGCTCATCAGTCCCTACCGGCGAAAATCCATTCCGCAGGTTCGGCGGGAACTCGATGCCATCCGCGCGGTGTGGAAGCACCCATTCATCGAGCTCGCCGATGACAACACGTTCCTCGACAAATCGTGGAGTCGCGAACTCGTGAAGACTCTCGGCGAAGCCGGCGTCCGGTGGTTCACCGAAACCGACATCTCGATCGCGGACGACGACACCCTGCTCGATGAACTGGCGGCATCAGGCTGCGCGCAGCTGTTGATCGGACTGGAATCCGCCCGCCCGCGGAGCCTGCAGGGGCTCGATGCCCGCGATTGGAAGCGTCGCCAGTTCGACCGCTACGCGGAGAAAGTCGCACGCATTCAGTCCCGGGGAATCTCGGTGAACGGCTGCTTCATTTTGGGATTCGACACCGACGACGAGTCGATCTTCGCGGAAACGCTGGATTTCGCCGACACCCTCGAGCTTGCCGAGGTGCAGATCACATTGCTCACCGCGTTTCCGGGCACGGAGCTGCACCGCCGGCTGGCTGCGGAAGGACGCCTGCCACGCGATCCCTATTGGAACCGCTGCACGTTGTTCGACCTGACCTTCGAACCGCGTGGAATGTCCGCAAGCTCCCTACGAAACGGCTTCCGATGGCTGATGCAGGAGATTTACAGTGCGGAGCGCGTGCGGCAAAGGAAGCGAAGATTCCGCGATTGCGTGCGGGCCGCCCGATCGAGTTCCCCGCCATGAGTCCTCCTCTCCAATCCGCGTTTCGCCGGCTCGGTCGCGTCCTCACGTTTCGATTTCAGGCGGACGACGTGGAGCATTTCGGGTGGACGGACCTCGCGGTGGGCCTCGCGTTCACCTGGGTCGCGGGGATGGGCCGGTATTGGGACGATCCGCGCGGAGAGGTGCTTCAACGACTCGGAATCGGCTCGCTGATCTACGTGTTCGTGCTCTCCGCCGGACTGTGGATCCTCGCACGTCCGTTCACACATCCGGCATTTACCTATCGCCGTCTACTGACGTTCGTGACGTTCACTTCGCCGCCGGCCCTGCTTTACGCGATTCCGATCGAGCACTTCACCGATCTGAAAACAGGAAACGTGATCAATCTCACATTCCTTCTCGTCGTGTCGGTCTGGCGCCTCTCGCTCTACGGAACTTATTTGATCCGGTTTGGCCGGTGTGGATTCCTCACGATGGTGGGTCTTGTCCTGCTTCCGGTCTGCCTGATCGTGAGCAGTCTCGCCGCTCTCAACCTCCATCACGTCGTTTTCAACATCATGGGCGGCATTCGAGACGCCGATAAATCCGTGCACGACGCCAGTTACGAGATCCTGTGGGTTCTCACTTTCTTTTCGTTTCCGGTGACAGTGGTCGCCGGCGTTTGGTGGCTGTTCGCCACCATCTTTAAAGGACTCTCCCGAAACCCACCCAGGACGTAACTTCCCGCTCGACCATCCCGGGCGCCGACCCTATCTCGCGAAGGGTGCTCCGGATGTTTCTCCCTCTGATGGCCGCCACGACACTCTTCGCGGAAATGGATCCCATTCCCCTCTGGCCCCATGGAGCGCCTGGCGCGAACGGCAACAATCCCGGGGACATTCCCACCATCACCCCGTTTCTCCCCGAGTCCGGCAAGGCCACCGGCGCGGCATTCGTCGTTTGTCCCGGCGGTGGATATGGACATCTGGCCGCACACGAGGGCGAAGGTTATGCGCGCTGGCTCAACGAGCACGGCATCGCGGCGTTCGTCCTGAAATACCGGCTCGGCTCGGCCGGCTACCGGCACCCGGCCATGCTCGAGGA
>CALGTD010000056.1 GCA_937901895.1 uncultured Spartobacteria bacterium
CCCCACCCCCGAGCCGACACCCGCACCCACGCCGACGCCAACTCCGGCGGCGGAGCGAATCACCTTGGATCAATCGATCAAGGTGAAGCCCGGGCGGAACCGCTGGGTTGTTCGCGGCAAGGTCCGCGGGCGTGTGGGCATCCGGTCCGTGGAGGCGTCCGTCGACCGGGTTGCGGTCCGGATCCGCGTTGCGAAGAAGGCGGCGCGACCGGTTGGAAATTGGAACGTGAAATTTGTTCCCACGCGCAACGTGACGAAGCTTCGCATCCAGCTGAAGGACGCCCGCGGACGGAACGTCCGCAAAGTCTATCGCATCGTGACCCCGCAATCTGCGCCCTAGAATGGGGCGGCTTCCCACCGGGGTCTCCGCGTGAGGCGCTCGTGCGCTTGTGTGACCCGAGGGTGGGGCTGCGGAATGGCCGTCCGCGATTGCGGGCGACCATGAACTCTGGGGCACGAGGTGACCCATTTACCGACGGCTCGTCTCTTTTCACCGGGACGGAGGTGGTTAATGACACATGGAATCAACCTCCGCATGGGGTCGCCGAAAAAGGGACCACTTTCGAAGGGGGCGTCGACTGAGTCGGCGTTACGTATTTGTCTCCGCGTTCCACAGGGAGGAGTGGGGAGACATTGGGGATGGCGGCGCGGCGGATTTCTTCCGCCGCGTCGTCTACCGATGAGCCCGGCCACTTCGCGGAACGACGGAATTACCCAGCCGCGCGCGTGATGGCACTCCTTCGAGCAGACCTCCCCGGAGACAACGCCTCCATTGGGTCATTTGTTGACCTGTTATTACAACTTTCTGGGGAGATTTGCCCACCCCTACCGGGTAATGTTTCAGCCGACATTTGAATCCCCTATGAAAATCCCCCGCTGTCTCCTCTCTCTCGGAATCCTCCTCGGTGGAATGAGTGCTCTCCAAGCAACGAACATTGGCTTCGGGAATCTCGGTGGAAGCAACACCCGGGTTCCTTCGGATCTGGGTTCGTTTGCTTCGACTGATGGCAAGGGTTATGTGATTGCCCTCGGCGGGCCGACACCGAATATCGCGCTGGAATGGGACTCCGATTGGGATATCCACACCTCGGACCATTTCGCCGCTTTGGAGCAGAAGTTCGTAGGCGGCGGGGCCTGGGACAATGAAGGGGCAGTTCCAAGAATCGGTCAGCTGGATTTCGGGTTTCACACGATCCAGTTCCATGCCGATCCTGGCTATGCATTGGTTCTGAGCTTCTTCGATTTTGCACTCACCGGAGAGAACCCGTCGGCTACGACGTCCTGGAAGCTGACGCTCACATCGCTTTCAGAAGGAATCGACGTCTGGACTCAGACCGTGGACTTCACGGTGGAAGGCGGGGTCAGCGATGTCCGGGTGATTGCTCCCAACTTCACCGGGGAATTCGGCGAGAGTTACATCCTCACATTTGAACGCACCTCCCAGAGCTTCAATTCCGACGGCAGGCATGGCATCGACAACCTGCAGTTCAGTCAGGTTGCAGTGCCAGAACCCGGGACGGTCGCTCTGCTCGCGAGTGCGGGGCTCGGGTTGCTGTTCGTTACGCGTCGCCGCAGCAAATAGGGAATAACCACCCCATCGAAATTGTGCCGGGCACCCGTGAGGCGTTTCCTCCGGGTGCCCGAATGATTTTAACGATGGTCGCAAGTGGCCTGATACTTCCGTCGGGAAGCCAAACCCCGGACGCGTGGAGCTGTGACAAACGGAAATTCACTCGCATCGCGGTGGATCTGAGTCCGGCCTACCGGGCGCCCAGTTGGCGGTTCGATCCATCGGTCACAACGCCCTGCCGTGGCTTCCGAAGAATTTGGTGGGATGTGGGAATGCCGTCGGGACTGCTAGTGGAATGATTGTCAACGATCCGCATGCGGGGGTATTCCTCAGGATTCCAGTTAAAGGCTGCGAATCGAGTCCTTGAAGGATAGACGGTTATGAAGGGTGTCCCAGTTTTTGATTGGGTCATTTTGTGGCCTAAACGGCAAAATAAGGAGTCTTGTTCACGAGTTCCTGTAGAGCGAAAAAGCGCGAGTTGCAGTAATTGTCATTTCAACTCGATTCGGAAAACCCCCAAACTCAAACCATGAAAATCACTCGTTTCGTCGTCGCGATGGGACTTCTCGCCGGAGGTGCCACCACCGCTTTCGCCACCAACCTTGGCTTCGGCCAGCTCGGAGGAAACAACACCACCGTGCCTGCCAACTATGGTTCCAATGCCACGGCCAACTCCAGTGGTGTTGATGTTTCCTACGGAGGTCCGACGCCCGGGATCAGCCTGGTCTGGGACGCAAACTGGGATATTCACACATCCAGTTGGTTTTCCTCCCTTGAGGATCAGTTCGTGGGTGGAGGTGCTTGGGACAACGAAGGGAATATGCCCCGGATTGGGCAGCTTGATTTTGGCCTTCACACCATTCGGTTCAACGCGCAGCCCGACGTCAAACTGGTGCTGAGTTCCTTCGACTTCGGCCTCACGGGTGAGACCGCCAATACCACGACCTCGTGGAAGCTGACGCTCACGCAAGTGTCCACCTCGGCCGTGGTATGGAACCAGTCGGTTGCGTTTACTGTGGTGGGAAATAACGCCGATACGCAGGTCATTTCCCCGAGTTTCACCGGACTCGCGGGCGAGGACTATATCCTCACCTTCGAGCGTATTTCGGAAAGCTTCCCCTCCGACGGTCGTCATGGTATCGACAACCTGCAGTTCAGCCAGGTTGTGGTTCCGGAGCCGGCCACGTATGGCGTGGTCTTCGCTGGTTTGCTCGGTCTGATTGCCCTGCGTCGCCGCAAGGCGCGCGCCTGATAGCAGACAGGCTTCGTCCATTTTTCTCACGAAAGTGCGCGGCATTTGCCGCGCACTTTTTTTGCTCACAGCAGTCTGCTCGCCTCGCCTTTCCATCTTTCCCGCGACTTTAAACGTTGGGACGAACGGTCCATTTTCCCAACCATGGCCGGGCCCACCTGAATAAGAGATTCGCCTGGCGTCTCCAAATTCGATGCCACGCTCGAGTTGGCGGAGATGGAGTTCTCGGCACTCTGATTGGCTGCGAGGTTGCTACGCTGGCGAGTATACTTTGAGAGCGGCCGCCCCGCTCCGGGCGCCGTTTTTGACGGAAACGGTGGCTTTCATGGGAATCTCGCATCTTGAAACGTGGCACCGTTGCGTTGCTCGCGAGAGTCGAGGGATGCGTGTTGATCGGCGCTCCGGAGCGGTTCGTGACAAGTGGAGGTCGGACCGATGTCTGACCATTGTGGTGGCAGGTCGCGCTATTCCTTCTTTTGCTCCCACTTCCAGGAGCCGTCCGGCTGGGCCACCTCGATCCATTCGCCGGAGAAGGAGCGATTCGTCCATAGCTCGCCTTGCGCCCTTTGCACTTCCTCGAGGGAAATCTTTTGCTCCTCGGCGATGATCTTCATCTGGGCACGGCGGTCGGAATTCTCGCGTGCAACGGTCTGGCGCACGTAGTCCCCGTATTCACCGGAAGGTTCCGTGAGGACCTCAAGCAGACCGTCGTGCCGCTCGCCTACGAGGCGGGAGTTTTTGAACGTCTGGATGTCCGCAGCTCGATTCCGGCGACGTTCCTCCGGATCGGTGGAGCGCTGTTGCTGGTTGTCGTCGTTGGTGGATGGCTGCGGCGTCGGGGAGGGAGCGGAGCTTCCGTCGCCGTGCTGATAGACATCGAGCCGCATGTCGATGTCGACCTTGATCGGCTCGTTGGTGGCGAGATTGACCGAGGGCAGCTTGCAACCGGCGAGGGTCAGCGTGGCGACGAAGAGGATTGCGCGCGGAGTCTGCCTTGCTGCCATGGGTTGTTGGTTTCCGGTCCGTCGTGGAGGACGATCTCGAAGTTTCGCGAGCCGTGAGGGCCGCTCAAATCCAGATTGAGGATGCCTTGCGACTGCACGAACCAAAATTCGCCCGTGGCCTCCGTGTAGTCGAAATCGCGGAGCGTCTCAAGGCCGATGCGGGTGATGTCCTGTTTTACCGTGATCCATGTGTCGGGAATGCGTGCGATGAGGTCGTCGAGTTTGCCGATCTTCAGTCGGCCAGGCTCGGTAATCCGGATGTCGCCGCGCACGCGGTCGATGTCCTTGCGAAATGCGTCGACCTGCATGGAAAAGTCGAGCGGACCGCTCATGCTGAAGTTTTGGGGCGAGATCACGTCGGTCAGCGCCTTCGTGTTCACCCCCGTTCCTGCGACCCAGCCGATCCACGGGGAATCCTGGGCGAAGAAAAAGCTGAAGCCGCCGTTCACGTATCCCTCGTAGGACATGCCCCCAAACTGGCCGTTGATTCCGCGCACGTCGAACGTCACGGCGATCCAGGCATCCTTCGCCTCGAATTGCCGCCAGCGAATGCCGGCAATATCCAGTTTCTGGACGAGGTTCTTCTCGCCCTTTTCGGGTGGATACGCAAAGCGCAGGTCGCCTTCCACCTCGTCGATCTCGAGCTGGTAGTCGGGGAAGTCGTAACTCTGCTTTGGAACGGTGAGCACGGCCTGCAGCTCGAGGGCGGCGAGGTTGTCGAGCGCGATGTTTTGTGCGGTGGTCTCAAACTCGAGCGGCAGGCCGACGTCGGTCTCTCCACCACTCCCGAGCACCAGTTTTCCAAATTTCACCTCGAGATCGTCGACAGACCATTGAGGCTCGTTGTCATCCGCGGCGTTCGCACCGCGCTCTGCCTCGTCGGGGGCGGTGGCGCGCTCCATGTAGACGAAGAGGTCGCGGTTCAGAAAAATGGACGGACGCAGGATGACGACCTTGCGCAGATTCCTGCGGGCCAGACCGCGCAGCGTGAAGCGCACAAATACGCTGCGAAGCGAGAGGATCTTCACGTTTCGGTCGAGGGGCGATCGCAGGATGATGTCTGCGAATTCGATGGTCTGTTCCTCGTCGAGCAGGCGTCCGGAGAGACCAGCGGCGGATACGTTCTGAAGTTCCGTGTTCAATGTGAAACGAAGTTCCGTGAGTCCCGGGCGATCGTCTTCGAGGCGCGTTCGGATGCCGGAAATACGAAGCGTTCCGATCGACCAGCCCTCGTCGTTTGTTGCGGACGGAGCGGTGGGAGAGGGCGGAGGAGCGTTGTCTCCGGAGAAAAGTGCCTGCAGATCCGCGCCAATCCGCAGCCGGCCGCCTTCGATGTCCACCGATTCGATGCGCTGCTGCTGAAGCAGACCGGAGGCTGTGAAGCCGATGCGTGCGATGTCGAGCGTCAGGATTGGCGTTTCGGAATCCGCGTCGCTGATTTGTGCGTCCCAGACCGTGAGCTTCTGTGCAACTTCAGCGGCCTCCCCGAGGGTGCCGAGGTTGGTGGCGTCGATGGCAAACTTCGCGCTGGCGGTGATGTCCTCACGAAATCCGGAGATGGTAATCGTTCCGTAGGTGCAGACGAAGCGTTCCACCAGCCATGCCATCGGCTCGGCGGCGGTTGCGGGCGCCTGGGGGGATGTCGATGCCGTCTGCTGCGAGCGGGGAGATGCGGAAAGGTCGATCGCAAGCGCTGGACTCTCGAGACGGATCTCGCGAAGCGTTTTTTGCGCGAGTCCTGCGATCGAGAAGGTCGCCACTGCGGAATTCGCCTTCAGTAATGGCGGCCCGGACGACTGCTCCGCCGTAATGCGGATGTCCGACAGGGTGACGGTCTGGTCGACATCCGCCGTCGGGCTGTGCACGGCACCGATCTCGCGAAGCGCAGCCGCGAGACGGAATGTGACCTGACCGATCGCTCCGGGGGCGTCCGGGATGTCTACTGCAATTTCTTTGACGTCGAGCGAGCCCACGGTCCATGAGGGCGATGCCTGCACGGGGTTTTCGGATTCCTCCCTGCCCGAAAAAAAATCGAGAAGCTCGGGCGTGATCCGGACCTGGCCTTCGCCAATCGCCACCGCCTCGACGTGGTTGTCTGTGAAAAGGCCGTCCGTCGTGAAGCACGCACCAATCCGCTCGATCGTGAGAAACTCCGTGCCGGAAGGCGTGGAGGCGATGATCTCCGAGATTTCAACCGTGTGCACGATCCGGCCGAGTTCGCCGCCAACTCCGAGATTCTCGAGGGTGGTGGTGACTGCCATCTCGACGGTAGGGGATCGCTCCCCAAATTCCGTGATTCGCAACCGCCCGTCGCGGATTTCCAGACGTCCGATCGACCACTCGAACGGGTTGTCGGACTCCGGGCCTGGCGGCCCGGAGGGTTTGAGTCCAAGTGCTTCGCCGAGTCGCGGGGACAGAATGAGCGAAGGTCGATCGAGCTCGATGGTTTCGATGCGTGCGCTGGGAAGTTCGGCGAGACGAAAGGACGCCGTTCCGCCCTCCATGCGGAGGAGAAGCTCTCCGTCGGAGGTGGAAAAGAGCTCAAGATTACGAACCAGCAGACGCGACGGAAACTCGATGCGCAACGATTCCATTTCCGCGCGGACGCCCGGAAACACCCGATGGATCGACCATTTTACGATCCAATCGAGATGGAGGAATGCCGTGATGGCTGCGACCGCTGCGATCGCGACGAGTGCGGCCGCTGCGAGAAAAATTCGGCGGAGCCAGCGACGTTTGGGTCTGGATGTGGGTTCAGGCAAGCCGGTCGATCAGGATCGATAGAAGGAATACGGCTCCGATCCATGCGTTGGACCGAAAAAATGCGGCGTTGATCGCCGCCACGTCGAGGGAGCGGGCGACGCGGTGCTCGTAGACGAGAAAGCCGAGCACGAGCACAACACCGGCGGCATAGACGGGGCCAAGTCCCGCGATCCATCCAAATGCAACGAGGCAGAGCCACGTGAGAGCATGCAGCACCTGCGCAAACCGAAGCGCGCGGGGAATGCCGAGCCACACGACGATGGATTTCAGCCCTTCGCGCCGGTCGACCTCGTAGTCCTGGGTCGCATAGATGATGTCGAATCCCGCAACCCAGAGTGTGACTCCGAGAGCGAGGACCAGCGGCGCCCATGCGAATGCTCCCGTCACGGCCAGCCACGCGCCCACTGGGGCGGCGGAAAGCGCGAGACCTAGAAAAAACTGCGCGGCATGGGTGAAGCGCTTGGTGAGTGAATAAAAAAAGACGAGACCAAGCGCGACGGGAGAAAGGGTGAGGCAAAGGGGATTGATCGCCGCGGAAACAAGGAGGAACAGCGCGGAGGAGATCGCGCAGCCGGCAATGGCCGCCCCGCGCGGAACGAGGCGGTGACGCCCCTCCGTGCGTGGGTTGCGCCGGTCATAGTCCCAGTCCGCGATGCGGTTGAAGGTCATTGCCGCAGTGCGCGCAAAAACAAGCGCCAGCACAATAAAGAGCACGAGTCGCAGGGTGGGGAATCCGTCGGCGGCGACGAGCATCGCGCCGAGTGCGAACGGCATTGCGAAGACGGTATGGGAAAACCGGATGAACGTGAGAAACCGTGCGACCGGCGCGGCGGAGGTCATCGTTTCGGAGGATCGAACCACTCGACGAGCGCGTCGTCCACGCGCAGGTCGATGAGCTGCCAGTCCTTTTCCGCCTGGTAGAAATAGAACTGCCAGCGGAGCGGCAGGTTTTTCCCATTGAGCAGATACGTGCGGCGCATGAGGTGCGTCCCGAGCTTTTCCTCGCGGACGAGTTCGTAGCCGACCACGGGGCCGTATGCATCGAGCGCGCGCTGGGTCTGCTCCGCCATTTTCTTCGCTTCGCCGCCCCGGTCCTGCAGTGCGAACTGCGAGTGCAGCGTGCCGTAGGCGTCCTCCACGCGGTCGGCCTTAAGCGCGTCGAAGAAGACCTGGATGATTTCGTCCGGCGTGCGACCTGCCTGGGCGGGAGCGGGCGCCGGAGTTGGGGTGGGTTCCGATTTTCGCACCTCCTCCAGAGAGTTGGGCATCTTGCGGGATTCCCCGGTGTCCGTGGAATCTGGGGATGGGACCGACTCGATCTGTGCGAACGCCGGCGTGCAGGCGATCATGCAGATGGCGATGCGAAAAAGCACTCTCATGGGCGGATTCTCGTCCGGGGAGCGCGCCTCGTCGAGGCCGGCGTTAGGCTTGCGATGCGATGGCGGCCTCGACCGAATCGAAAATCGGCACCGCCTGGTCGATGCCGGCGATCTTGAACACCTCACGCACGGAATCACCGAGGTTGGCGACCACGAGGCGACCGCCGGACTGCGCGAGGGTCTGGTAGGGCTTGATGAGCGCGCGGATGCCCATGCTCGCCAGGAAGTCCACACCGCCAAAGTCGGCAACGAGGAACTTCTCGCCCGCCGCGATCGCGCGGCTCGTGCATTCCTCGAAAACCCTCGCTCCATCGTGATCGAGGCGCCCTTCGATCTTCAGCACCAGCGCGCCGCCTTCGTGGCGTTCGTCGATTTTCATGGGGGGAGTCATTAGTCGATCGTCGCGGGGGATTGGAAGCCTTTTACGGAACCGTTCGACCGGTTTACTGGTCCTCCGGAAAGCGCTTTGTCGCGATTACGACATTCCAGCCGTCCCGACGTTCGTAGCGGACATCGTCGGACATCTGGCAGACAAGGTGAATGCCCAGCCCGCCGATATCGCGCTGCTCGGCGGGCAGCGTGACGTCGGGAGACTCGCGGGAAAGGGGATTGAATTCGTGACCGTCGTCGCGCACCTCGACGGTCAGCGTCCCGTCCGAGAAATCGACGGACACATGGACGCAGTGCGCATTTGTGTCGTCGTAGCCGTATTTGATCGTGTTGGTGACGAGTTCCTCGATCACGAGATCCGCGAGAAATACGGCAGCCGCCGGCGCCCCGAGGGATTCCAAATGCGCGCGCATCCGCTCGCTGGCGGGGGCGATGGCGGCGAAGTTGTTTTCGATTTGAAGGTCGAGCTTGGACATCGGGTGAATCGGAGGGTGGGGGAAATCAAAACTCCACGCGAAGGATCGAGAAATCATCCTCAAGCGGCTGTCCGCCGCGCAGTTCCTTTACCCACGACAGCAGCGCATCGAGGCCGTCGGGTCGGGTGCCATGCTCGCGCATGAAGGTGGTGAATTCCTCGAATTCGATCATCGTGCCGTCCGGGCGCTTGATCTCGTAGGTTCCGTCGCAAAGCACGAGCAGCCGGCTGCCTGGCGGAATTTCGCAGGAGTCGCTGCCATAGGTCATTCCCGGCATCGCACCGATGAGCATGCCGGGAGAACGCAGCTCACGAAGGTCGGTTCCGCCGTCCGCCTTCGGAATGAGGAGGAGCGATGGCGGATGGCCGCCGCTGGCGTGGCGCAGCACCCGGGTCGGCCGGTGATACACGCCATACCAGATCGTGAAATACATGTTGTTCTGCTGCTCCATGGGGAAGGCCTCGTTGAGGCCTGCAAGCACGGCACCCGGGTCCCGGAAATCCGTTTCGGGAAGCGAACCGGATCGCAGGACGTTGATCGCGCTGACCGAGAGCAGGGATGCGCCGACGCCGTGTCCGCACACATCGAGCAGGTAGATGGCGAGGTGGTCGTCGTCGATCCAGTGGTAACCGAAGGCGTCGCCGCCGAGCTCCATGGACGGCGCGTATTTCCAGTCGATGCGGAATGGTTTCTCGGTCGGCGCCGGGAAGATCGACTGCACGTAGTTGCCGGCTTCCTGAAGCTCCTCGGAGAGCCGGCGCTGGGTGCGCTCGATGGTGTGCAGGTATTCCTGTTCCTGATCGCGCAGCTTTTTCTTCTCGAGGCTTGCTCCAATGCGGGCGCGGAGCAGCGTCGGATTGAACGGTTTAGGCAGGTAGTCCTCGGCGCCAATCTCGATGCAACGGACGACGCTCTCCAGCTCGTCGAGGGCCGAAATCATGATCACTGGAATGTGGCGGAGTTCGGCGTCGGACTTCATTGCGTCGAGCGCGGCGTGGCCGTCCATCACGGGCATCATCACGTCAAGAAGCACGAGGTCAAACGGTTCGCGCCGAAGAATCTCGAGTGCTTCCGCGCCGTTTTCTGCCATGGCGGTCGAATGCCCCTGCCGCTGCAATCGGCGGGCGAGCGTCTCGCGATTTTCCGCATTGTCGTCAACGACAAGAATGCGCCCGGGAATCTCCGCGGCGGAGTCGTCCACTGCAGGCGTGGTCGAGATGGATGCGGCGGGTTTTTTCGAACCGGGGGCCGCCGAGGATTCCAGGGATCTGCCTTCGACGAGACCGGCGAATCCCTCCTCGGACAGGTGCTCGCCAACCATTGCGAGGAGCCTTTGAGCCGCGTCGCGGATCTTGGCGAGATCCGGTGCGACGGAATCGATTCCCTGGTCGGCGAGTTCCTCGCTGACGAGTTCGGAGTATCCGAGGATGTGATTGATCGGCGTGCGCAGGTCGTGGCGCAGCTTCGCGAGCGGGCTTTCCTTCGAGGGGGATTCAGCGCTCACGCGACGGGGGCGGATTTTCCGACGCGCGCAAGCTGGGCGGCGATCTTTTCGAGGAGGCGGGGAAGCTCGATCGGCTTGGTGTCGTAGTCGTCGCAGCCGGCGGCGAGCGCCTGCTCGCGGTCACCCGCCATGGCATGGGCGGTGAGGGCGATGACGGGGATGGCACTCACGGCGGGATCGGCCTTGATGCGGCGCGTGGCCTCCCAGCCATCGATCTCGGGCAGGCTCATGTCCATGAGGATCAGGTCCGGGTTTTCGGACGTTGCCATGTCCACGCCCTGTTTTCCATCCACGGCGATGACGACTTCGTAGCCCTTGCGCGTGAGACGGCGCGAAAGCATGTCGCGGTTCATTTCGTTGTCTTCGACGAGGAGGATCCTGGCCATGGTCAGTGATGTTTTTTACCGATTATCGCGTAGACGCGGTCGAGGAGGGTTGCGTGATCGATCGAGCTTTTCTGGATGATGGCCTCCGCGCTGCCGTTCAACCGCTGGTGGTCCTGCTCGGTGAGGTCCTTCGCGGTGACGATGATCACGGGGATGTCCGCCATTCCACTGTCTTGCCGGATTGCTGCAAGAAATTCAAACCCGTCCATCACGGGCATCATGAGATCCAGAAGAATGATCGCCGGCCGCGCGGCGGCCACCGCCTCGAGGCCGAGGGCGCCATTTTCCGCGGTGCGCACGCGGAAGCCTGACTTCCCGAGGAGGCGCACGAGCATCTCGCGACTGTCCGGGTCGTCCTCGACAACGAGCGCGTCGCCAGGAGCGTCGCCGACAAGCCGGCCGAGCGTGCGCCGGAGCTGGTTCGCATCGACGGGCTTCGTCAGAAAGTCGGTGGCGCCCAGGGTGAATCCCATCTGCTTGTCGCGGACGAGGGAAACCATGACGACCGGGATGTCCACCGTGGCGGGATCTGATTTCAGCGCGGCGAGAACGGACCAGCCATCCATGCCGGGCATCATGACGTCCAGTGTGATGGCGGCGGGCTTGTGCTCGCAGGCCATCTTGAGGCCTTCCATTCCGCTCGTGGCCACAAGGACGCGGTGGCCGCATTTCTCGAGCGACCGCCGGATCAAATCCGCCGCGTTGGGATCATCGTCGATGACGAGGATCGCGCCCTCTCCACCGGCGGATGGGGCGGATGCCGTCTGCGACGATTGCGGACTCGATTGCCCGGCGCTCTCGGCGACTTCCGCGGGCAGCTCCACGGTGAAGGTCGACCCCTTCCCCAATTCGCTTTCCACGGTGATGTCACCTCCCATCATCCGGCAGAACTCACGGCTGATCGCAAGGCCGAGGCCGGTGCCGCCGTATTTTCGGGTCGTGGAGGCATCCGCCTGCGTGAACGCTTCGAACAGTTTGCCGAGTTGCTCGGGAGTCATTCCAATGCCGGTGTCGGACACCCGCAAAATAATGCGGTCTCCGGTGGGGCTGGAGACGCGCTCGACTTCGAGGGTGACGGTGCCTTTCTCGGTGAATTTCGAGGCGTTGCTGAGGAGATTGAACAGCGTCTGGCGAACCTTCGTGAGATCGGCGCGCATGGAGCCGAGATCGGATGCGGCGCGCAGTTCCAGACGGTTGTCGTTTTTCTCGATGAGCGGCTGAATCGTCGAAACGACCTCGTCGAGCATCTGCCGGATCGCGAAGTCTTCGAGATAAATGGTCATTTTCCCGGCTTCGATCTTCGAGAGGTCGAGCACGTCGTTGATGAGCGCCAGGAGGTGCTTGCCTGCCGACCGGATCTTTTGAAGGTCGGGGACAAACTCGTCGTGCCCGAGATCTTCGCATTCCTCGATGAGCATTTCGCTGTAGCCGATGATTGCGTTCATCGGGGTGCGGAGCTCGTGACTCATGTTCGCGAGGAATGCGCTCTTCGTGCGGTTCGCCTGCTCGGCGAGGTCGCGGGCTTCGGCGAGCTCGGCGGTGCGCAGACGGACCTTTTCATCCATCGTCTCGACCATCTCGCGAAGCTGAGCGGTCATCTGGTTGAAATCCTCCGCGAGGCGTCCGATTTCGTTTCGAGTGCGGACATTCACGGTGCGGCGGAGGTTGCCGGACGCGACCTGATGCACGGCGGCCGTGAGAACTTCGATGGGTCTGGAGAAGGAACGCGCCACCAGCCATGCGGCGACCGATGCGAGGACGACCGTGATCGCGGCGATGATCGTGGAAAGCCGGCCCAGCGCAGCGATGGGCGCGAAGGCCTCGTCGGCGTCGATTTTTACGACCACGCCCCAGCGCAGCGCGGGGAGATACTGCCAGGAAGCCACGACGCGTTTGCCGCGGTAGTCGATTCCGAGGCCTGCGCCATAGTGACCGTCCACGCTTTCGCGAATGGCGGTCGATTGATTTCCCTCGCGCGAAATCTTGCGGGTGAATGCGGCGTCGGGATCGTGGCGCGTGGGGGCGACGACGACGATCTCATCGTTCTGCTCGGAGACGACGACCATTTCGCCTGTCTCGCCAAGACCGGTGGTGTCGGAGACGACGCGGTTGAGATCGGCCGCGCCGACTTGAAGGACGATCAAACCCCGAAGGCGGCCCTCGGAAAACACCGGGGAGGCAAGGAACGTGGCGGGCACGGATTCCGGACCGTAGAACTCGAGATCCGACTGCTCGATGCCGAGCGTCACCAATGCTGAATTTGCCGTGCGGCCCAGCACGGTGTCCCGCCATTCCTCCGACTCGAGATCCGCGCCGAAATCGGGTCCCCGAGCCGTGGAGAAGACGACGCGCCCATCGGGACCGACGAGGTAGATGTCATCGGCTCCGAGCGCATCGGCGGAATGCACCAGAAACGGCTCGAAGCGCGCCGCCGCCGCGGAGAAGGCATCCTCGTCGAACGTGCCGCCGGTCCATGCTGTTCCAAACGCCTGGAGAGCCTCGGCGGTGCTTGCGCTGGCGGCGAGCACGTTGAGGTCGCGCTCCTGTGCGCGAAGATGGGACTCGACCTCCTCGCCGAGGTTCGACGCGATTGCGCGGAGATTGGTCTGGATCTGGTCCATCAACAAACCGCGCGACATGCGATAGGTAAGCAGCGAGGCGACCGTGAGAGGCGTCAGAGCGAGGACGAGAAACCACAGCAGGAGCTGGGTGGCGATGCGCAGCGGCTTCGTCATGGTTCGGTCTCCGTCCCTGGATTGACCCATTTGCCACCCCACGTCTCGACCCATTTGCGCTGCATGCGCTCCCATTCGTCGCGCGAGCGGAATGGAGGAAACGGAATGGGACGGACCGGCTTGTCGGAAGCCCAGACGATGTCGAACTGGCCGTCGTCACGAATGCGGCCGATGCGCGCGTGCTTCCAGGTGTGCTGGTTTCGTTCGTCAACGTAGACGAGTCCCTCCGGGGCCCGCATCCCTTCGCCTTTGATTGCCTGAAGAACCTTGTCCGGATCCGCGCTGCCGGCTCTGCGCACGGCCTGCGCCCAAAGATGAACGCCAAACCACGCGGCCTCGAGCGGATCGGAAACGACGCGATCAGCGCCGAATCGCCCGCGAAACGCCGTCAGAAAATCGCGGTTCTGAGGGTTGTCGATCGATTGAAAGTAGTTCCATGCTGCGTAGTCGCCTGCGATGCCGGCGGCGTCCATGTGTGCGAGTTCGGTCTCGCCGATGCTGAACGAAATGGTGGGAATGTCAGCGGGCGTGATGCCGGCCTCGCGCAGCGCGTGGAAGAACGCGATGTTCGAGTCGCCATTGACGGTGTTCAGGATGACGTCCGGCTTCGTTGCTGTGATCTCGCGGACGATCGGGGCGACATCCGTTCCTCCCAGCGGAAGGTATTCTTCGCCCACGACTTCGCCGCCAAGTGCATGAACCTGGTCGCGGATGATGGCGTTTGCCGTGCGCGGGAAAATGTAGTCGGAACCGACGAGAAAAACGCGTTTGCCGAAGTGCTTCAACGCGTAGCTCACGGCCGGCATCACCTGCTGGTTCGGCGTTGCCCCGGTGTAGATGACATTGGGGGACTGCTCGATGCCCTCGTATTGGACCGGGTAGAAGAGGATGTGGTCACGGAGCTCAACCGCCGGGACGACGGCTTTCCGGCTCGCGGAGGTCCAGCATCCGAAGATCACGGAAACCTTTTCCTCGTCGATCAAGCGGGCGGCCTCCGCGGCGAAACGATCCGGGTCCGACTGCCCGTCTGCGACGATGATTTCGAGCTCACGGCCGAGCAGACCGCCGCCCGCGTTGATTTGCTCGAGCGCGAGAATCGTTGCGTCGGCCACGGCGCTTTCGCTGATTGCCATCGTCCCCGTGGTCGAATGGAGAACGCCGACCCGTATGGGGGTGGCCGACTGCGGTTCACAACCAGCGAGGGTGCAGCAGAGGACAAGAACCGCCAGTCGGAGCGCGCCGGAAATCGACTGACGGGTCCGGTTCACGAGGCGGTGCGAGGGGTTCGCTCGACCATCGCAACCACCTCCCGAAGGAGTCGGTCGCGATCGACGGCGCCTTTCTGGATGATGTCGTTGACCGATCCCTCGAGGCGCTGGCGATCGTGCGCGGTGAGATCCTTTGCGGTGACAATGATCACCGGGATGCCGGCGAGTTCCGTCTGACTGCGGAGGATTCGCAGGAATTCGAAGCCGTCCATCACCGGCATCATCAGATCCAGCAGGATGAGGTCCGGCTTGCGGACAGCGATCTGTCCCAAGGCGTCGCTGCCGTTCTCCGCCGTGGCCACGGACAGACCGTCCTTTTCGAGCAGACGGGTAAGCATTTCCCGGCTGGCGGGATCGTCCTCCACAACGAGAACCCGTCCCTTTGGCGTGCCTACGTGCTGGGAAAGCACCTTGCGGAGCTTGTCGGCGTCGACGGGCTTGGTGAGGAAATCGGCCGCACCGAGCGCAAAGCCGAGCTGCCGGTCCTGCAGCATGGTGACCATGATGACCGGAACGTTTGCCGTCACGGGATCCGACTTTAAGACGCTGAGCACGGACCAGCCGTCCATGCCGGGCATCATGACGTCGAGTGTGATGGCGTCGGGCTTCTTCGTGCGGGCGAGTTCGATGCCGTCGGCGCCCCGGGTCGCTCGCAGCGTGGCAAAGCCGCTGCGTTCGAGAGCACGAGCCATGAGGTCGTTCGCGTCGGGGTCGTCGTCGATCACGAGCACGGTCTTCGAACTCGTGATTTTTGATTTTTGCCCCGGCGTTTGCAACGGCTGTGTCGCGGGCTCGGTGGTGGGTTCGCGAACGACGACGGGAAGATCGACCCGGAAGGTGCTGCCAACGCCGGGCGTGCTCTCGACGGTGATGTCACCGCCCATCATCTGGCAGAACTTGCGGCTGATCACGAGGCCGAGGCCGGTGCCGCCGTATTTGCGGGTGGTGGAGGCGTCGGCCTGGGTAAAGGCCTGGAAAAGCCTGCCCATTTGTTCGGGAGTCATTCCGATGCCCGTGTCCGTGACCACGAATTCGATGCGGGCATCGTTCTCGCTGCGACGGATCGCCACGGTGATGCTGCCCTTTTCGGTGAACTTCGAGGCGTTGCTGAGCAGGTTGAACAAGGTTTGCCGGACCTTCGTGATGTCGGCTGTCATGCGGCCCGGATCCGCGGGAGCATCCACGACGAGGCGGTTCGAGTTCTTCTCCAGCAGGGGCTGCACGGTGGAGACCACGTCGTCGAGCATCTCGCGAACCGAAAACTCCTCCAGAAAGAGCGTCGTCTTGCCGGCCTCGATTTTCGACAGGTCGAGGATGTCGTTGATGAGCGCGAGCAGGTGCTTGCCTGCGCCGCGGATCCGCTGCAGGTCGGGGATGAAATCCTCCTGTCCGAGATCCTCGGCCTCCTCGATGAGCATTTCGCTGTAGCCGATGATGGCATTCATGGGCGTGCGGAGCTCGTGGCTCATGTTCGCGAGGAAGGTGCTTTTTGTGCGGTTGGCGGATTCGGCCGCGTCGCGCGCTTCGTTGGCCTCCTGCGTGGCGATTTCCGCGCGCTCGAGCGCGTCGGACAGACGGCGCGCGAGGAGAAACGAAACGACGAGCACGCCCGCGATCACGACGCCGCCAACGCCATAGGCCTGCCACATGATTTTGAACGTGAGGTGCGCGACATCGGGCAGATAAAGCGCCGCAAGCACCTCGTAGTCCCACGGTTCGAAGGTTTCGCGCTGGACGAACCATTCGGAGTCGCGTTCGTCTCCGGCGACCATTGCAGTGGCGCGGACGCCGTCCGGAGAATCCGCCGGCGGGATGATCACGCGGTCCTTCGGATCGAGGAGGGCGAAGAATCCGCGGTCGAGGATGCCGCGCTCGTCGAAGGCCTCGCGGATGGCACCGAGCGTTTCCAGTGCGTATCCGACGTAGTAGACGCCGATCGTTTCGCCCGCGGCGTCACGAATCGGCTCATAGCCGGTGATGTAGGGTTTCCCGAGAATGTCGACGACGCCGTAAAAGGCCTCCCCCTCGCGGATGCGGGCGATCGCGCGGCCGTTCGGGTCCAGCTCGGTGCCGATCGCACGCGAGCCATCGGTCTTCAGCACGTTTGTGGAGATGCGCACGAATCGGTCGCCGTCGCGCACGAAGATCGTGGCCGTGCCGTCCATGAGGTTCGTCACGTCGTCGACGAGATCGAACGCGCCGTTCATCGAATGCTCGCCGAAGAACAGCCCGGGACGCACCCCCTCGGGGGTCTCGACCTCCCGCAGGGATGGAGGCCCGAGGTGGTTCGCCTCACGAATGAGCACGCGCATGGCGGCATGCACGCGGCTCGTGTAGACGAGATCCGTGGTTTGAAGCACGTCCATGACGTGGTCGAGCTTCGCGGACATTTGGGTCTCGGCCTCGGTGCGGATCTGGCTGGAAATTCTCCGGTAGCCGAGCAGGGCGGCGCCCGATACGGCGAGGGCTACCAGAAGAAACCAAAGGAGAACTTTTTTCCGGAGGGTTCCGTGCATGGACGCGCGGAGTGTGCCCGATGCCGGGGATCGCCGGAAGTGCAAAACCACGTCCGGTGCGGGGGGAATCAGTTCGGATTATCGAGCGGGTTCGGCGTCCAGATGACATCCGTCTGGGGGAACGGGAGGTCGCCGGAGCCGGTCAGGAGCTCCTTCGGCTCGAAGAGTTCGCAATGTCCGTCCACAAACGCGATGATGCCCTTGCCACCGTAGCGGCCGGCGAGGGAACGGGCGGTGCCCTTCGGTGCGCCATCGAATCGCGACTGCAGCCCGCTCGTCTTTTTCTCGCCGCTGACGCCCTGCTCGAAGAACAGCGCGGTCCGCGAGGGCTCCTGGATGCGGGTGAGGCGGAGATTGTCCTTGGTTTCCTCGGATTTGCGCTGGAGCCGGCTGTTCATCGCGATGGCAAACTGCGGGCTCCGATATTTCGCCTCGCTGTTCTGGTAACCGGCACCCGGCAGGAAGAGGATGTTCTCCTTCGTGTAGAACGCCCGGGGATTCCCTGCGTAGTCGCCGGCGCCCTTGTGGCCGAGGAGTCTGGGCAGCGCATTATACCAGACGTTCGCATTCTGCGGATCCGCCGCGGCGGACCACGTATTCGGGCCGGCGGCGTCCTCGCCCGGCAGCACGCCGTTGTTTTGCGAGGTGAAGGTCATGCACGCCTCTGCGAGGGACCGCATATTGGCCAGGGCGACCGCCTTGCTGGCGCTGGTTTTCCACAGCGAGTAGGCGGGCACGATGATCGCGGCCAGGACGATAAGAATCGCCAGGACGACGATCATCTCCATGAGCGTCATCCCTGAGATTCGGCGGTTGTGGAAGGATTCAATCACTGACGGCCTGCTCGGGAGCTGCGGAGGTGAGGAGAATGCGGTTGTTTCCGTTGAGAAGCTGGAGATCGGAGATGAAAGCGCCGGCCCTGCCCGGCTCACGCAAGGTGACACTCATCCGCAATTCCGTCATCAGGCCAGCCTGCACCGACTCGATGGACATGACGTTCCAGTGCACGAGATGCTTGGAGAAGCATTCCTGAAATGCGGAGTCGTAGTCGACGTCGTTCGTGACGCGCAGACGCAGGAAGTGGGAAACGCGACGCGGTGCAAAGGCGTCGGCCTTCGAGAAGAGATAAATGATCGCGGTGATCACGATGACCGTCGCCCATGCAAGAATGTATTGGCGCGCGCCGATCGCCATGCCCGCGGCCATGGCAAGGAAGACGAATCCAATGTCCCGCGATTGTCCCACCGATCGGCGGAAACGGATGATCGAGAACGCCGCGAACATGCCGAACGCCATCGCCGGATTTCCCCGAACGACCATCATGACGACGGCGACTCCCATGCACAGGATGATGAGCGTGTGGACGTAGTCCTGGGAGTAGCTTGCGCCGCGGTAGGTGAGCTTGTAGGTCGCGCCGATGATGCTTGCGAGCAGGAAGCTCTGAATCACGGCGAGGATGATCTCGGGCCACGAGGGGCCCGCGACTTCGGAGATCTGAGCGGTTTGTTGAAAAAGGGAAATGATGTCTTCCATGCGTCAAGCCGGCGACAGGATCGCGGCGTTGGCGGTTCCGGGGATTTGGTTCGAGTTGGGAGAAGCGAGACTCTGCAACACTTCGTCGCCATCGAGCAAGGCATCACAGTATTTGCTTTTTCCTTGCGCGACACAGCCCGCGCGCGAGAGCTGGCTTGCCAGCCACAACGGCACGGCACCGGTGACCTTGACCTCCATGATGCTTTCGCCCGGGGCGAGCAGCGCATTCGGGAATTCGCCCCGGTCGGGATGGTCGAAGCCGTAGGTGCGGTAGCGAACGTCCTCGTCGAAGGTGATGCGGAGATCCGACTGCGTATCCGCGAAGGCGCGGCGGTCATAGCTAAGGCAGCAAACGGGGCGGAATCCCCGCGTCTTCACGAGGAGGCGGATTTCCTCGCAGGTCTGGGCCTCTGCGCGCGACAGCGGAATATCCACGGGTTCTCCGTGCGCGATCCGCAGAGCCACGTCCAGCGGGGCCTTGATGCGGCGCTTCACGCCCCTGCCGTCCAGCTTGTGCTTCACTTCAACGAACGACGTCCCGCTCGAGGCGGATTCACTCTCGTAGACGCGCACCCGCAGTTTGCGCCGGCTGCGAAGCCCCTGAAGCTTTTCCCAGTAGCAATCGCGGGCCTCGGTGTCGAAATAGAGCGAGTAAATCCGGTAGCGGGCGTCGGGGCCGGCGTTGCGATCCGGCTGGATATGCGGGGGGAGACTGTTCAGGAGCGTCTCTTGTTGGGATGCCGAGATCAGAAATTTGAACTCGTAGCGGTCAAGAACGTAAGACATTCAGGGGGTTAAACCCGCAAACCCTGTCGAAGGATGCGCGGATTGTAAAATTTTTTTCACAATCCGGTTGCCGTAGCTACCAAAGTATGATCCCGAGCAAGTTCTTGTGGTCGCCCGCGGGGGCTGTAGCGTGCGCCCTCGTTTGGCTTCGGCTTTGACGTTGCCAAGAAGAACAGGGTTCCCCAAGATTTCCTCATGAGCAACGCCGTGTCCCCTTCGATCGACTGGGAGCAGCTCGACATGATTGCGGATGGTTACACCCCGGATTTTGTCGAGATTTACCGCGAGTTCGAGGTGGATCTGCCCAGAATTCTCGGTGAAATCCGCACGGGCCTGGAATCTGACGACGCGCTGGCGGTGGCCCGCGCGGCGCATCAGGCCAAGGGGAGTTCTGCCAATTTCGGATTCAACGGATTCAGCTTCCTGATGGCCGGAATCGAGGCGGAGGCGAAGGCCGGTGATCTCTCGGGCCTGCCGGCGAAACTTGAAGCCGCAGCGCGGCTCTTCGAGGAGTCGGTGGCGATCGTGAAGGCCGAGCGCGGCGTCTGACCGCTCACCACGAGTAGCCGGTGGTCGTTCCGTCGCGGCCGAGAAACTTCCCGCAGTCGTCTGCGGAGAGCCTTCGGATTGTGCCGAAGAGGCTGGCTGCGGATTCCTCCGGACGGAGCGGGGCGTTGGGGCCGCCCATGTCCGTCTTCACCCAGCCGGGACTGATCGCCACGGTGACGATGCCCTCCGGTTGAAGCTCCGCGGCGACGGCGCGGGTGAGCATGTTCAGCGCCGCTTTCGAGACCGAGTAGGGGTAATAGTCGTAGTCGGTCTTTTCCGAAATGGATCCCGCGCCGGACGAGATGTTGACGAGGCGGGGATGGGAACTCTTGCGAAGGAGCGGGAGAAAGGCGCGAGTAACCCGGGCCACGCCCACGACGTTCGTTTCGAAGGCTTCGGAAAATGTGTGAAGATCGAGTTCCTCGAGGCACTCGTTGCCTTCCCCGGGAAAAATTGCGGCATTGTTGACGAGCACGTCGAGCGATGGCGTGGACTGTGCAACGGCTTCCGCCGCATCGCACACCGAGGCGTCATCGAGCACGTCGAGTTTTACGGGATGGATCGCCGGGAGATCCGCTGTAGCCGGGCGGAGATCCGCAGGTCTCCGTGCGGTGGCAAACACGGTCCAGCCGCTCCGCGCCGCCTCCATCGCAAGCGCGAGTCCGATGCCGCGGTTCGCGCCGGTGATGAAAATCGTTTCGCTCATTTTGCCAGATCAGGAATCTCCAGCACGACGACCATGCCGTCGCCGGTCCCGATCGCGAGCCGCGGTGCGGACGGATGCCATGCAATCGCGGCAACCTCGGCGCCGGCGTCGTATTGAGCGCGGGGACGCGCGGACGAGGCCGGTTCAAAAAGGATCAGCATTCCGTCGGCGCCGCCGGAGGCGAGGATGTCGCAGCCCCTTCGCCAGGCGAGTGCGATACAGTCGGCATCGTGACCGGGAAGCTGCTTCGGGATGGCCCCTTCCGGGCCGCGTTTCCCCGTGCAGGGCCAGACGGTCACAAGGCGGCCGCCGCCCGTGGCAAGCGATCGGGACGCGCTGTTGAACGCGAGCGCCTTCACCTTCGTTTCGTAGCCCTGGATGTGAAGCGGGTAGTCGCGGGTGAAGTCGTAAAGGTGAACGCTGGGTGTCTGGTCGCCGGTGGCGAGCCAGCGTCCGTCGGCGCTCCATTCCACGAGCAGACTCGCACCGCCCCAGTCGAAGCGGGCAAACGGTTCGCCCTCACCAAGCCGCCACATGGTGGCCCCGCCGTCGCACACGGCGGCGATTTCACGTGGGTTCTTCGGATTCCACGCAAGGTCGCTGATGGAGCTCTTGTGCTCCGCGAACTCGTGGGCAGGATCGCCATTCGCGTCGAGAACGATCAACCGCCTGCCGAGCGCGGTGGCGAGATGGAAGCCGTCGGGGCTCCATTCGAGAGTTTCCAGCCAGCCCTTGCCGACGGAGATTTCCTTTTCCGGCGCATGGTCCCGGATCGGTTCGTAGATCCGGAGCTTTCCGTCGGTGCCGCAGGTGGCGAGCCGGGCTTCCTTGGGATGAAACGTCGCGACGCTGTTGCTGATTCCGTGGTCCGGCAGCGATGCGAGGCATCTGCCATCGGCATCCAGCAGGAGGATGTCGCCCGATGCGGGCGTCACCGCGAGCAGCGAACCATCGTGCGACCAGTCGAGGCCGAGAACATGGTCGCTTGCTTCGATTTCGGCGATCGATCGAATCTCCATCGTTGCGCCCTGCGCGACTAGACCAGACAGGCGCGGAAGCCGTCGTTCAGTGCTTTACGGTCGAGATTCCGCCCGATGAAGACAATCCGGTTGGCGCGTTTGCGATCCCCCCATGGCCCGCCGTTCGCTGCGTCGATGAGCATGTGAACTCCCTGGAAGATGACGCGGTCGGGGTTGCCGGCGATCGCGAAGACGCCCTTCATGCGGAAGATGTCCTGCCCCTGCGTGCGGACGAGCTCGGTGAGCCAGGCGTTCACCTTGCGACCATCGCAGTCGCCGTCGGCCTCGATGCCGACACTGGTGACGTGCTCGTCGTGATGATGGTGGTGGTGGTGATCGTGGTCATCCTCCGGCTCGAGGAAGTGCGGATCGATCTCGGTGGCGTGGTCGAGGTTGAAGCCTCCGACCTCAAGGACATGGTTGAGATCGATGTCGCATTCGATCGCGCGGTGAATTTTTGCGAGAGCATTGATCCCGCGAAGGCGGCGCTCGAGATCCTCCAGGTCGGCCGGTCCGACGAGGTCGCACTTGTTCAGAATGAGAACGTCGGCGAATGCCACCTGCTCGCGGGCTTCGTCGGAATCGTCGGAGGTGTCGAGGTGCAGGAGAACGTGTTTGGCATCGACGACGGTGACGACGGAATCCACGACGAAGTTTTCCTTCATGTCGTCGTCCATGAAGAACGTCTGCACGACCGGGCCGGGATCGGCGAGACCGGTGGTTTCGACAATGACGCGGTCGAAGCGGTCACGGCGTTTGACGAGCTTCCCGAGAATGCGGATCAGGTCGCCGCGCACGGTGCAGCAGATGCAGCCGTTGTTCATCTCGAAGATCTCCTCGTCCGTGCTCACGACGAGCTCGTGATCGATCCCGATCTCGCCAAATTCATTCTCGATAACGGCAACGCGTTTGCCGTGCTGCGCGGTGAGAATGCGGTTCAGGAGCGTGGTTTTCCCGGCTCCGAGGAAGCCGGTGAGAATGGTGACGGGAATGCGGGGTTTGTCGGTCATTGCAGAGCAGGCGATCAGGTCCAGCCGGTGTGCCGGCGCAGGGGACCGTCGGCCAGCGCAAACGCGAGGTCAAGCTGGCCAAGTGCCCCGTCGGCAGGCCGGCGAAGAAAGCCGGGGATGTCGTAGAGTTCGTATCCGCGCGCGGCGAGATGAGCGATGATCTCGCGGGCGAGCGGGCGTTTTTTTGAGGCCGTGAAGAGCGAGCACTCGATGATGAAGATCGACGTGACGCCGAAGAGCGATTCCGCACCGCGGAGGACCTCCATTTCATAGCCCTGGACATCGATCTTCACCAGGTCGGGCTGGAATCCCGGACGCTCCGAGACAATCTGGTCGAGCGTAACGATCGGTGTCATTCGCTGACTGCCTGCGGCCAGCCGGGCGGGGTCGGGCTTTGGCAGAAAGGTCGAGCCGGCGAAATCCTCCCAGATCGTGAGACAGGCCTCGCCCGGTTGGGACCCGACGCCCGCGGGGATCCAATGCGTGTTCGCAAGATCCCGCTCCACACGCAAAAGGTCGTCGGCCATCTCCTGTTGCGGTTCGACGAGGAGGATCGTGGCATTTGGGAAGACGGATGCGGCCGATCGGGTCCATGCGCCGCGATGGGCGCCGACATCGACGATGCCGCGAGGGTCGAATCCCCGTGCCTGAACGTCCTCGAGGAAGAATTCCATCTCCGCGATGGGACGCTGGCGTGAGCCCGGTTCGGGTTCGGAGGATTTCTGAACGCGTGTGCTGGAGAAGAGCGACATCAGGACTCGTCGCCGAGATGGGCGTGCGGCTGGAGGTAGTTCACGACGTAGTCACGCACGGCGTCTTCCAGGGAAGTGGTGGGCGCATGGTAACCGGTGTCCCGCAGCTTCGAAATATCGGCGCAGGTGTAGTATTGATACTGCCCGCGGATGCTCTCCGGCATCTCGACGAACTCGATGCTTGGCTCGCGACCGAGCGCCGCGAAGATCGCGCGGCCGAGATCGACCCACGTGCGGGCGACTCCTGAGCCGACGTTGTAGAGGCCGCCGGCCTTCTTCGATTTTGCTAGGTGGAGCGTCATGTCCACCGCGTCCTTCACGTAGACGAAGTCGCGCATTTGCTCGCCGTCGGCATATTCCGGCCTGTAGCTCTTGAACAAACGGATCGTGCCGGTTTCGACGATCTGCTCGTAGGCCTTGCAAACGAGGCTTCGCATGTCGCCCTTGTGCCATTCGTTGGGGCCAAAAACGTTGAAATACTTGATGCCGACAATGTCATCGAGGTAGCCGCGGCGCTGTGCGTGCAGATCGAAGAGGTGCTTCGAATAGCCGTAAAGATTCAGCGGGCGGAACTTCGCGAGGTCCTCGTCACGGTCGTCCATGCCGCGGGATCCGTCTCCGTAGGTGGCCGCGGAGGAGGCGTAGACAAAGCGCGCGCCATGATCGAGCGCCCATTCGGCGAGCGTTTGCGTGAAGCGATAGTTGTTGCGAATGAGGTAGTCGCCGTCGGTCTCGGTGGTGGATGAGCACGCGCCGAGGTGGAAGACCGTGTCGACATCGCCGAGGGAATCGAACTCGACGGTGGTGAGGAGTTCCTCCGCCTGGAGGTAGTCGTCAAACTTCAGCGGCGAAAGGTTCCGCCATTTTCCGTCGGACCCGAGGACGTCCACCGCGAGGATGTTTTCGACGCCGCGCTGGTTGAGCGCGTGGATGAGGGCGCTGCCGATGAATCCGGCCGCGCCGGTGACGAGGATGCGTTTCTTGCGCTTGCGGGACATGTTATTTCAGCAGACCGGCGTCCGTGAGTGCCTCGTCGTATCGCGGGGCCTCGTCGGGGTGGATGGCCCGCGCGGTTTTGAGAAGTTTCTTCGCGGCGCGGGGGTCGTTGGCAATGAGTTTGTCGGCCGCCTGCGCATAATACCAGGCCACGCCGTCGGAGGGAAAACGCAGGGTGCGGAGCACCTCGGACGCAAGGTCGTCGCGGCCGGCCATGTGGCAGGCAAGATAGAGTTTGAACTTCAGCACGGGCCGGGACGGATACTTCGTGAAGAGGAGCCGGAACTCGGCGAGCGCGTCGGAGTATTTGCCCTGGAGGAAGAGCGCCTCGGCGCGATTGAACTGCGCATCGAAATGGTCGGGGTTGATGGCGAGGGCCTCCTCGAGAAGGGGCTCCGCCTCGCTGTAGCGCTCGAGCTTGATCAGGGCGGCGGCCTTCGTGTTCAGCGCGTCGGGATTTTTTGGCGCGAGCTCGACCGCCTCGGAGGCGGCGGCGAGGGCGGCTTCGTTGCGTCCCCGGGAAAGTTCGGTGCCCGCGCGCTCGACGAGGATCGCGACCTTGCCCGAGTCACGCACGCGCTCATAGGCGGCGTTGCGGTCGACCGGCGCGGGGTCCGCGGCCTGGAGACTGGAAGCGGCGACAAGGAGGGCCAGAAGCAAAGCTCGCATGGGAGGAAGCAAGCTATCGCCAGCCGGCGCAGGCCAGCAACTCAATCTTGCTGGCGCGGCCCGCGGCCATTGCCTACGGTCGGGCACGTTTTTGTCCTCGCTCATGCCGCAAGGTTCCCTCGCTCTCATTCTCCACGCGCACCTGCCGTTTGTGCGACACCCGGAGCACGAGAATTTTCACGAAGAGGACTGGCTCTACGAGGCCATCGCCGAAACGTATCTCCCGCTTCTGCGGATGCTGCGGAGATTCGCCGTCGAGAAGGTGCCGGTGCGGCTGACCTTCACGATGACGCCGACGCTCTGCGAAATGCTGCGCGACCCGTTGTTGCAGGCGCGGGCGGAGCGGTATCTGACCCGGAACATCGCGCTGGCCGAGGCGGAAATGGAACGGACCGCCGGCGATCATGCGTTGAACGAGCTGGCGCGTTTCTACCACCAGCGGTTTGCGGAGGCGCTCGCGTTTTACACGGATGAACTGGCGAGGGACATCGTGGGTGCGTTCGCGCAACTGCAGGAGGACGGGGTCATCGAGATCATCACTTGCGCGGCGACCCATGGATTCCTGCCGCTCATGGAGGCCTATCCCGAGGCGATCCGGGCACAGATCCTCATTGGGCGCGATTCGTATCGGGAATGTTTTGGGCGCGACCCGGCGGGAATCTGGCTGCCCGAGTGCGCATACGTGCCGGCGGTCGCGAAGTTTTTGCAGGAGGCGGACATCCGGTGGTTCGTCGTGGATGCGCACGGGCTGATGTTTGGCACGCCGAAGCCGCGATTCGCGATCTGGTCGCCGTATTTCACCCCCGCGGGGCCGGCGGTGTTCGGGCGGGACCGCGATTCCAGCCGGCAGGTGTGGAGCCAGCGCGAGGGGTATCCCGGGGATCCGGCGTATCGCGATTTTTACCGCGATATCGGGCAGGACCTTCCGGAGGACTATTTGTCCCGTTTCCTGCCGCCGGGGCACCGGCATTTTACCGGAATCAAATATCACCGCATTACCGGTCCACAGCGGGAAAAGGAGATCTACAATCGCGATTGGGCCGCGGGCGCGGCCGATGCGCATGCGGGACATTTCCTCGAGAGCCGGAAGAAACAGATCGGAGAACTTTCGGCGATGCTGCCGGTGGAGCCCATCGTGCTGAGTCCGTTCGACGCCGAGCTGTTCGGGCATTGGTGGTTCGAGGGGCCGCAGTTTCTGGATTTGTTTCTGCGGAAGGCGGCGTATGACCAGGATGTCTTCCGTCTCACGACGCCCGGGGACTACCTGCGGAGAAATCCGACGCAGCAGCTCATTGCGCCGGCGCCGTCGAGCTGGGGTAACAAGGGTTACTGGGAGGTCTGGCTCGATCCTTCGAATTCGTGGATTTATCCGCACCTCCATGCGGCAGCGCGCCGGATGACCGAGTGCGCACGGCTGTTTGCCGCGAGTGCCTCTCCGTCGCGCGAACGCGTGCTGCGACAGATGGCGCGCGAGCTGTTGCTGGCTCAGGCCAGCGACTGGGCGTTTCTGATGAAAACCGGCACCGCACGTGAATACGCGACGCGGCGCACGAAGGACCACGTGCTGCGTTTCACGCGCCTTTACGAAATGCTCGTGGACGGAGGCGTGGACATGGCTTTCGTTGAATTTTGCGAAAGCCGGGACAGTCTCTTTTCCAACATCGAATGGCGATACTACGCATAACCCGCCGCCTCGGTGTCGCGGCTCTTGCCATGGCGGCACTGCATGCCGCCGAGGACCCGGCACCTCCCGAACGTGGATCGCCGCCACCGGTCGCGATCACGTTTACCCCGCCGGATCTCGAGGGGCGGATCGTGCTCGGCATCTTCGACGCGTCGAACCGTCTGGTCCGCACCCTTCGCCTGCAACCGGGCACGTCGGATCTCAAGATCGAGACGAACGGCTATGTCGCCCAGTGGGACGGACGGGATGAATCCGGTGCCGATTGTCCGGCGGGAAGATACCGGGCACGCGGCGTCGTGATCGGTGATGCGGTGGAGATCCTTGGAGAGGCCTATCACTTCAACGACTGGGTGGCCGAGGACGGGCTGCCCGTAACGGATGTGAAGCTCGGACCGGGAATCGCTGTGAAGGTGACGGTGGCTGGGGAGGAAAAGCCGCGAATGGGAACCCTGGATCTGGACGGAAACCTGCGGTGGGAGTCGAATCCTCCGTCGGCGGAGGAGACTCCGGCTTCGGATCCGCAGGTGGGTCCGGACATGCCGGCGGAGTCTATTTTTTGGGCGAAGGGCCGTGCCGGGACGCTCTGGGCGATCCTCAGGGACGGCGCGCAGAACGTCGTGACGGAGGTTCTGCCCGACGGCGAGGTGTTGCGGGAATTTCGGGTTCCTGTGGGCGAACCCCAGCCGGAGGAACTCCGTGTGGCACCGGACGAGGATGCGATCCTTCTTCGCGAGACGGGGCCCGGCGGGTTGGTGCGTGTGCGTCTCCTGCGCAGCACCGGTCGCACGGAGGAGCTGGAGGAAGGTCGTGCGGTTTCGGATTGGGAGGTCGCCTTCGAACGATCGATCCAGCCGTGTGCCGGCTTTGGATTCGAGGACGGGCGGCTCGTCGCCGAGGCGCGCGAGACTCCGCCGGATTTCGTTGACGTGCCACTGGTTCCCAACGCGCTCGAAACCGGTCGCAAGCCGCTGCGGGTATCGGCTGTGCAATCGGGATCCGGCAGCGCCCTGGTCGCGCCGGGAGGGCTGGAGCTCCTGCCGGTGACGACGCAGGGAAACTGGAATCGCTTTGCGCTTGTGAAGGACAGCTCCGCGTTGCGGCTCTTTCAGGGAAATGGAATCGGCGTGGAGGAATTCATCGTGAGAAACCCGGAACAGATGGCACGATTCGACGCCGGGTCGTTCCTGCTCAGCCGGACCGGGGAATGATCGCTCGCGACACCGGCGAAATGTGCTATCGAACGATGCTCACGATGAGAGGTCTCCTCGCCAGTCTGATTCTCGGGATTGCGTTCCTCTCCGCGGGACGGATGGAAGCTGCGGAGGAAATCCGCGTGCCATTCAACTTCCGCTGGGGCGACTCGCCCGCGCTCGTGGAGGACACGATCAAGCGCGCGAAGGCGCAGGTCGTGGAACGAAAGACCGTGGGTGGAAAAAAGCAGCTCGTGGTCGAGGGCCACCCGGACAAGCGATTGATGCGGTCGGTCTTCAGTTTTGACAACGACGCGCTGGTGGAGGTCGAACTTCAGTATTCCGATTCCTCGTGGGACACTGCGAAGATCCAGGCGGTCTTCGAGCAGACGCGCCGGAATCTGGACCGCAAATACGGCACGAGCCGGAATATCGCGCGCCAGACGTCGCGGGTGGAGGGAGGCGTCACGCAGACCATCCTTGGCTACCAGTGGACGCAGTCCTACACGTCGCTGCGGCTCGTGCTGTTCATTGCGGAAAAGGATGCCGAGACGGTCCGCGTGCTCAGTTACCACTACCGCGGCTACTGACCGGCCCCTCTTCGGCTGGAATTTCGTTGGCGGTCCGAAATTGCTGCGGAGACAGGCCGACAATGCGTTTGAACGCGCGGGAGAAGGCGTAGGGCGACTCGTATCCCACCTCGCTTGCGATCACGGACACTTTCGCTGCCGGATTACGGAGAAGCCGGCTGGCGCTGCGCATCCGTAGTTGGGCGACCCTCTCCATTGCCCCCACCCCGTAAAGCCGCTTCACGAGGAACTGCAGATGCGACCTCGAGAGTCCTGCGTCGGCTGCGAGTTTTTCGACGGTCCACGCTGCGGCCGGCTGTTCCTCGACCTGCGTCCAGAGTTTGGAGAGTCGTTCGTGAGGCCCGATGAAGACGCTCCGCGGCGAGCCGCCGGCCAGCTCGCGACGGATCAGCAGGCTCAGGATTTTCGTGAACTCGTGGAGCAGATCGAGATTGTCGGGATGCTCGATCCGATCCAGCTCCAGAAGAAATTCCCCGCCGATCGTTCCGATACGTTCCCTGAACGAAGCCTCGAGCACGGTGGGTTCCCGCGGGAGGAGGGCGTTCCAATGCGGTGCCGGGAACAAGTGAAACCAGAGGATCTCCCATCGATCCACGGCTCCATAGTCGTGGCGGATTCCTGCGGGCAGAATCATGACGCTCCCCGGGAGCCCTCGGAACGTCCGCCCCGCGCTGCGAAGCCAGCCTTCGCCGTCCTCCGTGTAAAGGACAAGATGTGTATTTGGCCGGACACGGGTGATGCGGTAGGGGGCCGTCGTCACGCTTTTGCCGCACCCCCGGAAACTCTCCTCGAAAAGAGCCCGCATTCCGTTCGATGTGGCGGCGAATATTTGCTCGCGACAGCTTTGCGGAAGCACCGCTGAAAATGCCTCCCCCACTTCGTGCTTCGTGAATGCGTCAATGAGGTCGCACATCGGAGAGGGGTGGTTCGCCGGCGGACCTTCCGCAAATGCCGCCAGAGCGTCAATGGGAAATTCCCGGCGGCGGAATCGGATTTTCAGATATGCGGATCGGACGGTCAGGCATTTACCAAATGAGGAGCGAAACAGTAATGCTCAAGCAATGGTCAGTCGGCTTCCGTTGCGTCGGTGACCAATCCCCAAATTCCCAACCTCCTCCTATCCATGAAACAACAGACCTTCCTTGCGCTCGCGTTCAGCGCCGCCGTCCTCTCTTCCAGCCTTGCCCAAAGTCTCGTCCATCGATGGGACATGGATACCGTGAACGATTCCGTGGGCACGTCGCACGGCAGCCTCGTAAACGGGGCGACATTGGCCGGGGGATCGCTGATTCTCAATCCGCTGGCCAATACCGGCAGCGGAGTGAATGCGCCTGCACTTTCCCTGCCCACCTCGGCGGTCGCGGGGCTCTCCGGCAGCTTCAGCATCGAGACGTGGTTCACGTTCGATGAATTGGGGCTGGTCTATACGACGCTGTATTCCTTCAGCGACGGCTCCACAAACAGCTACATCATCGGAACCCCCAACCGCGGGGATTCCGGCGGAATCGCGAGCGTGGCTTTCAAGAATGGTGGCGAACCCGAGGCGCGCGTCAACGTTCCGAATCTCACGGACGACCAGAGCTACCAGTTTGTCGCGACGTTCGATTCGACTCTGAACATCGGCACCGTCTACGTGAACGGGGCGCTTGTGAACCTGGTGTCGCTCGACACGCTGAAGATGCAGCCGTTCAACCTGTCGACATTCACGCAACTGGGCATCGGAGGGTTGGCGCCCTACGGCGACCGCGGACTCGAGGGCACAGTGCAGGATTTCCGGATCTATCAGGGGGCATTGAGCGACGAGCAGGTCTCCACCCTTTACGGCCTCGGAGCGGACGCGACGAATTCCGAAATTTTCAGCGCGGTGCCTGAGCCGGGTTCGCTTGCACTCTTGCTGGCGGCGGGCGCGGGCGCCTTTTTCGTCGCAAGGCGGCGGCAGAGGTCCTGAGAGCCTCTTCGGCAAAGAGGACTCCTGGCGATATCCGCCACGGTTGCGTATTTGCCCCCGGGGAGCGACGCTGCTGCGCCGCTCCGACCATGATGTTTTTGTCGCCGCCATTCGCTGGAAGAGTTCACGTTCGCGTCGCGTGTTTCGTGACGGGGTGGGTGTTTTTTGGAAAGGCGGCGACGGCCGCTGCGTTCCTTCAGGCGGTCCCATTCGACAAGGTGACGCTTGACGATGCATTCTGGCTTCCAAGGCTGGAGACGCAGCGGGAGGTGCTGATTCCCATCGCGCTGGAAAGGACCCAGCCTGCGGTGGACTATTTGCAGGCGGCTGCCGACGTGCTCGATGGCAAAACGCTCGAAAATCCCCCCGCGCCGCACCGCTTCAACATCTCCGACCTCTTCAAGGTCATGGAGGGTGCCGCTTATCTGCTGAAGCTCGAGCGGGATCCCGAACTCGAGGCGCGGATGGATCGCATCGTGGAAATCATCGGCGAGTCTCAGACGCCCGACGGCTACATCTATCCGGCGCACATCATCGGAAACATCGAGACCGAAGGCGACGGCATGGGCGACCGGCCCTACGGCTATGTGGCCCACAGTCACGAACTCTACAACGTCGGCCACCTCTACGAAGCGGCTGTCGCTTATCATCAAGCCACCGGGAAGCGGCAGTTGCTCGACATTGCGGAGAAGAGCGCCCGGCATGTGAACCGCGTGTTTTTCAAAGGCGATCCAAAATACAACGACGGCAGGCCGGTCAATCAGGCGCCCGGACATCAGGAGATCGAGCTGGCCCTCGTGAAGCTGCACGAGCACACCGGCAATCCGCTCTACCTCGAGATGGCGCGCAGGTTCCTGGAGATTCGCGGAGTGACCTATCGGCCGGATGCGAGGGGCACCGATTCCGCCGAATACGCCCAGCAACACGCGCCCGTGCTCGAACAGACGGAGCCGGTCGGACACGCGGTTCGCGCCACGTATCAATATGCCGGCATGGCGGATGTGGGCCGGCTGGAGTCCGATCCCGCATACGGGCGCGCTCTCGAGAAGATCTGGCAGAACATCGTCGACACGCGCATTCACATCACCGGCGGCCTCGGCGCGGTGCATGGAACCGAGGGATTCGGTCCGCCGTTCGAGCTTCCGAATGAGGACGCCTACGATGAAACGTGCGCCGGGGTGGGAAACGTCCTGTTCAGCAACCGGATGTTTCTCGCGCTGCGCGATGGCCGTTACCTCGATGTCGCCGAGATCGCGCTCTACAACAACGTGCTCGCCGGCGTGAACTTCGAGGGGAATCGCTTCTTCTACGTGAATCCCCTCGCCACACGGGGAACGAAATCGTTCAACCACGGGGCCTCCGGTCGCGCGGAGTGGTTCTACACGGCGTGCTGTCCGACGAATCTCGCGCGGCTCATTCCGCAGGTGGCCGGCATGACCTATGCCGCCGACGCGAGCGACCTCTACGTCGCCTACTACATCGGAAGCCGGACGACGGTGAAAATTGCCGGCACACCGGTCGAGATTTCGCAGAAGACGCAGTATCCCTTCGACGGGAAAGTCGATCTGGTGATTTCGCCGGAGCGCCCCGCGGAGTTTGCCGTCCGGCTGAGAATTCCGACATGGACCGGCGACCGCTTCATGCCGGGCGGACTGTATCCATTCGTCAATGACGGCGCCGATCCTGCGTTCGAGGTGGTGGTGAATGGCGAGCCCGTGGCTGCGAAGGTCGAGAAGGGGTTTGCCGTTCTTCGCAGGACGTGGAAGCCCGGGGATCACGTTTCGTTGAATCTTCCCATGCCGGTTCGATTCGTCGGTTGCGACGAGCGGGTGAAGGCAAATATCGGTCGCGTGGCGGTCACTCGTGGACCGCTCGTGTATTGCGCGGAGCACCCCGACAATTCCGGCAATGTGCTGAACGCCTATCTCCCGACCATTCCCGCGTCCGGGAAAATCCAGACGTCCGCCTTGTCCATCGCGGGCCGGGATGTTGTCGCGATCCGGTTTCCCGCGGCTCAGCTTGTGACGCCGACCGAAGGGAAGCCGTCGGAGCTGACCATGATCCCGTATTATGCGTGGAGCAACCGCGGATCGGGCTCGATGCAGGTCTGGCTGCCCCGCGAGGCGAAGACGGTGGATTTCACTCGCGATCTTGCGGACAGCCCCCTCAAACGCGTTTCCGCTTCACACACGCACGGCACGGATTCCATCGAGGCGATGATCGCGGATCTCGAGGCAGCGAAGGCTTCGGACGATGCGTCCGTTCCGCGTTGGACGAGCTGGGATCACCGGGACGAAGCGCAGTGGGTGGAAGCGGAACTGAAAGAACCCGGCCGCCTGCGGAGCGTCGGGGTTTACTGGTATGACGACTCCCAGGGCGTGCGACTTCCGCGCGAATGGAACGTCGAAGTCCGGCAGTCCGGCAAATGGGAGCCGCTGAAACTCTACACGACAGACGCCTACCAGATGCAGAAGGACCAGATCAACATCGTGCACCCGGCATCGCCGATTACCATCGATGCGGTGCGCGTGCACATGAGGCCTCAGCCCGGCTATTGCGTCGGCATCCTCGAGCTCGACGTGCAGATGGAGTGAGGCCGGCGGATCTTCCAGCGTCCTGCCAGGAGCCAGCTATCGATCTGCAATCCTAGCCCGGCAGACCCTTGAGCATCTCGGCGTTGCTCGGGTATTTGCGGATGAAGAAGAGCAGGCGCTCAATCGCCTCGATCGGCTTGTGGCCGGCGAGTCCGCGACGGATGACGTTGATCTTGTGCAGGTCCTCGGGTGGGAGGAGGAGTTCCTCGCGGCGGGTGCCCGACTGGAAGATATCCACGGCCGGATAAATGCGCTGCTCGGCGATGAGACGGCCGAGGACGAGCTCCATGTTTCCCGTGCCCTTGAACTCCTGAAAAATCAGGTCGTCCATGCGGCTGTTCGTTTCGATGAGCGCGGTCGCCATGATCGTCAACGAACCGGCCTCCTCGGTGTTGCGCGCGGCAGCGAAGAGTTTGCGCGGGATTTCCAGCGCGCGGGAATCGACACCGCCGGACATGGTGCGTCCGCCACCGCCCTGGGCGTTGTTGAACGCGCGGCCCATGCGGGTGAGCGAATCCATAAGGACGAAGACGTCCTTGCCCATCTCGACGAGGCGCTTGGCGCGCTCGATCGCGAGCTGGGAGATGCGGGTGTGTGTCTTGTTGTCCGAGTCGTTCGAGCTGGCCATCACTTCCGCGGTCGGGCAGGTGCGGCGGATTTCGGTGACCTCCTCGGGACGTTCGTCCACAAGCAGGATGATCAGCTTGATCTCGGGATGATTCTGCGCGACGGCCGCAGCGATGTGCTGAAGCAGCGTGGTCTTGCCGGTGCGGGGCGGGGCGACGATGAGTCCACGCGTGCCGCGGCCGATCGGCGCGATGAGATCGATCACGCGCGTTGTGTAGAGATCGGAGGTGGTTTCCAGCTTGATGCGCTGGTTGGGGCTCACGGTGGTGAGTTCCTCGAACACGGGGAAGTCACCGAAGTTCGCGGGATCCTCATGCTCGAGCTCGGTGAGCTTGAAGAGCTGCGGTCCGCGGGGTCCGCGGCGGGTCTCGCCCTTGATCCACATTCCGTCGCGCAGGTTGTGTTTGCGGATGACCTCGGGCGTGACGAACACGTCGTTGTTCGACTGGGTGAAATTCCGCTTAGGCTCGCGGAGGAATCCGAAGCCCTTGCCCGAAACTTCCACAATGCCTTCGGCGTAAACGGGGGGAGGGGGAGGTTCGGCGGGTTGCGGTGGTGCGGACGGCGTCTCCACGGAGGCGGGGGTTTCGGATCCGGCCTGCGGTTGAGACTGCGCTTCCTCGGACGCGGGGGCGGTTCCCTCGTCACCCGCGGCGTCGCCTTTTTCCGTCTTGTCGCCTTTCGTGCGGCGCGGTTTGCGGCCCCGGCGTGGACGGCGCGTCTTTTCGCTGCGGGATCCCCTGGGCGAATCCTGCGAAGCGGCGGCCTCCGTGTTGGCCTCTGTGGGAGCGGAGGGTTCCGAAGCCGTGGTCTCCACGGGCGTGGTGGCTTCTACAGGAGGAGAGGGTTCCGCGGGGGCGGCAGCGGGCGTTTCGGTGTCCTCAGTCATTGGAAAAATGGAATGTGTTGGCGCGGATCCGCAGTGGATCGCGATGGGCGGCCCTAGAGTCGGGCCAGTGTGTCTTCGTGAATGTCAAAATTGGCGTGGACGTTCATCACGTCGTCGAGTTCGTCGAGCGCGTCGCAGAGCTTGAGCACCTGGGCGGCGGTGTGTTCGTCGGTAACCGCAACCGTATTCCCTGGAATGAACGTGAGCTTCGGCGACTCGGGCTCGATGCCCGCAGTCTTGAGGGCCTCCGCGACGGAATACAACTGATCGGGAGGTGTAGTAATCAAAAACCGATCCTCCTCCTGTGTCAACTCCTCAGCGCCGGCGTCGAGAATCACTTCGAGCAGCCGGTCCTCGTCGATTGCGCTGACGGGCACCGTCATCTGCCCCTTGCGGCGAAACATAAACGCCACGCTGCCGGGACCGCCGAGGCTGCCATTGTTCTTCGACATGGCGGAGCGAATGTCAGCGGCGGTGCGGTTCTTGTTGTCTGTCGCGGCTTCGATAATCAGGGCGACACCTCCGGGTGCGTAACCTTCGTAAATGAGTTCCTCGACGACGGCGGCATCGGCCTCCCCGGTGCCGCGCTTGATCGCGCGCTCGATGTTGTCATTGGGCATCGATTCGGCGCGGGCAGCCTGAATCGCTGCGCGGAGGCGGGGATTGAAGGCGGGGTTGCCTCCTCCGAGCCGTGCGGCGACGGTGATTTCCTTCGAAAGTCGGGAGAAGATCTTTCCCCGCTTCGCGTCAAGGACGCCTTTCGTGCGTTTGATCTTCGACCATTTGTTGTGGCCGGCCATGGTTCTCGATTACGGATTCTACGAATGATGCGGCCGTCTGCGAAAACGGTCGGCCGCGCCGTGAGGGTGTTGAACGGACTCTTGCTCCAGACGAAATGCGGATCGAGGGAGCGCCGGATGCCGGACTGGAGCGCGTTCTACGTTGCGCAAAAGACTGGCCGAAGGGCGGCGGTTGTCAACGGAAAATCCACGGTCTGCCGGGAATGGGAATTCCGAATTTCTGTGAGAAGGCGTGCCGCACCTCATGGCCCGCGCGTCCCCCAAATTTCCGATTTGGAGCGAATTCCGGGCGAAAGTTGGTTGAAACCCGTGCCGATCGCAGATACTCCCACATGAAGCGACACTTTCCGACAGGAGGTTCGCTCTTTCCAATCCGTGTCATCCATCGCCGGATCGATCGATTCCCTCCATCGATCGTGACCGGGCCTCCCGAATCGAAAATGAAGTTTTTGAAGTTCCTCCTGATCCTGACCGTATTCACCCAGCCGGCGTTGGTTTTTGCCGATGCGACCCAATGGAAGGTCGACACATTGCGCTGCGAATATCTGGTGAATCCCCTTGGAATGGATCAGACCCGTCCGCGGCTGAGCTGGGTGGTGCGGACTTCGGAGCGCGGCGCGGCGCAGACCGGCTATCAGATCCTCGTCGCGTCGGATCCGGAGATCCTTGCGAAGGACGAGGGTGATCTCTGGGACACGGGGAAGGTGGAGTCCGCGGAGAATGCGCATATTGTCTATTCCGGACCGGAGCCGAAATCAAAGCAACGGCTTCATTGGAAGGTGCGCGTTTGGGATGGGAAAGGCGTGCCGTCACCGTGGAGTGAACCGGCGGCGTGGGAAATGGGCCTGCTCGAGTCCGATGATTGGAAGGCGGAGTGGGTGGAGGCCCCTGCGGAAATCTCCAGCAACGTCGCGAGCGGCAGGAACCTCTTTGGTGCGGCCTGGATCTGGAGCGCCGAGGAGGGGGCGGACCTGAAGGTTTCCACTCCGGACGGGACCCGCCATTTCCAGAAACGCTTCGAGATTCCGGCGTCTTCCCGGATCAAGGAGGCGCAGTTGCTCATTACCGTCGACGACGCGTTCGAGGCCTCGGTGAATGGACGCAAGGTCGGAGCGTTCGATGAAAAGGACGGATGGCGGAAGCTTCAGACGTTCGACGTGAAGCCGGTGCTGAAGTCCGGAGAAAATGTGCTGACCGTTTCTGCGACGAATCGCGGCGGTCAAGCCGGACTTTGCGCGAAGCTGCTGCTGACGTTTGAAGACGGAAAAACGGAGGCGGTCGTGACCGATGGTTCCTGGCAGGCCGCCACCGCGGCCGCTGAGCCAAAATCCAGTGAATGGGCGGAAGCGGTGGAAGTGTGTCCGTTTGGCGAAGGGCCGTGGGGATCGATGGGAAGTTTCCTTCCGAGGCCGGTGCCGATTCTCCGAAAGCGTTTCGAGCTTGCGGACAAGCCGATCGCGCGGGCGCGGCTGTATGCGACCGCGCTGGGAGTCTATGAAGTGCTCCTCAACGGCTCGCGCGTTGGAGACCGGGTGCTTGCCCCCGAATGGACGGATTACAACAAGCGGGTGTTCTACCAGACCTACGACGTGACCGATGCGCTGACCGGAGGGGCGAACGCACTGGCGGCGATGATCGGGGATGGCTGGTATTGCGGCCACGTTGCGTGGAGCTACAACTTCTACGGCACGAAGCCGGCCTTCCTGGCGCAGCTCGAGGTCACCTACGACGACGGCACCACGGACATCATCGCGACCGACGCGACGTGGAAGGCGCACGCGGGGCCGATTCTCGGTTCCGATCTCTTGATGGGCGAAATTTATGATGCCCGTCTGGAGGTGCCGGGCATGGCGTCCGCCGGTCTGGATGACACTTCGTGGCAGGCCGTTCGCGTTCGGGAGGAGCGGACCGATCGCTCGCTGGACTGGCAGCCGTCGGAGCCGGTGCGCGTTTTGATGGAATTGCCGGCAAAAGAGATTACCCAGCCCGAGCCGGGCAAGTGGATCGTGGACCTCGGGCAGAACATGGTCGGCTGGATCCGTCTTGCGGTGAAGGCACCGGCGGGGACGCAGATCACGCTGCGTCACGGGGAAATGCTCAAGCCGGACGGCACCCTTTACACGGAGAACCTCCGCACCGCACTGGCCACCGATGTCTACGTGTGCAAGGGCGGCGGGCTGGAGGTGTGGGAGCCGCGATTCACGTTCCATGGCTTCCGCTATGTCGAGCTGTCGGGACTTCCCGGCACGCTGTCGAAGGATGCCGTCAAAGGCATTGTCGTTGGCTCGGACACCCCGAAGGCGGGGACGTTCACGAGTTCGTCGCCGCTCCTCAACCAGCTGCAGTCCAACATCGAGTGGGGACAGCGTGGAAATTTCCTGAGCATTCCGACCGACTGCCCCCAGCGCAACGAGCGGTTGGGCTGGATGGGAGACGCGCAGGTGTTCATCCGCACCGCGACGATGAATGCGGATGTCGCCGCGTTCTTCACGAAATGGTTCACCGACGTGACGGACGCGCAGTTCGAGGACGGGCGGTATGCCGACGTGGCGCCGCGTATCATCGACATCGCGGGAGCCCCCGGCTGGGGTGACGCAGGCGTGATCTGTCCGTGGACGATCTACCAGATTTACGGCGACACGCAGGTGCTCGAGCGCCACTACGACGGGATGGTCAAGTGGATCGAATGGTGCCGCGAGCAAAGCACGGATTTGATCCGCGATCGTGACCGCGGCGCCGATCACGGCGACTGGCTCTCCATCAACGCCGACACGCCGAAGGACCTCGTCGGCACCGCTTATTTTGCCTATTCCACCGATCTCGTGTCCCGTATTGCCGGGGTGCTTGGCCGGGAGGACGACGCTGCGAAATACCGCGGGCTTTTCGAGGACATCAAGGCGGCGTTCATCAAGCGGTTCGTGAAACCCGATGGTCGCATTGGCGCCAATACGCAGGCCGGCTACGCGATGGCGTTGAAACTCAATCTCGTGCCCGACGAGCTGCGGACCGCTGCAGCCCGATACCTTGTGGAGGACATCAAGGCGAAGGGCGATCACATTTCGACGGGCTTTCTCGGCGTGAGCTATCTCCTGCCGGTGCTGACGGAGACCGGGCATGTGGACACCGCATTCAAGCTGCTCCTGCAGGAGAGCTTTCCGTCGTGGCTGTTCTCGGTGAAGCAGGGCGCCACCACGATCTGGGAGCGCTGGGATGGGTGGACGCCGGACAAGGGATTTCAGGATGTCGGCATGAATTCCTTCAACCACTACTCGTTCGGATCGTGTGGGGAGTGGATGTTTGGTTCGCTCGCAGGCATCGGGCTCGATCCGTCCGCTCCGGCCTACCGGCACATTGTTTTTCAACCGCAGGTTGGCGGTGGGTTGACCGAGGCGAAGGCCCGACTGGAGACGATCCGCGGAACAGCCGCCTGCGGATGGAAGAAGACGGGCGGATCGCTCTCGGTCAACTGCGTCGTCCCTGTGGGCTCCACGGCGACCGTGGTGCTTCCGACGTCCAATCCTGCGGGCATCCGCGAGGGCGGAAAGCCGCTCGGTGAGGTGCCGTCTGTCAAACCACTGCGCGTCGAAAACGGCAACGCCTATCTCTCGATCGGGTCCGGCACGTATCAGTTCACCTGCCCGCTCTAGAGCGGAGATCGTCTACGACCCGGCGCCGCCCGTCTGCGCCTGGACGTAGGCGGACTGCAGGTCGGAGAGGATGCCGCCGAGGATCTCGGTTTCCTCGTGGTTGAGGTTGCCGCGTGTCTTTTCGCGGATCATTTCCAGCTGATCGATGAGCATGCGTGCAACCGCGAGATCGGGCTGAAGTTTGCCCGTTTGCGGATTCGGGATGCGGCCGAGGAAAAGCTGAGCCTGCTGCGACTGCATCATGATGAACTCGATGAACCGCTGCGTGATCTCGCCGGAAAGCTGCGTGCGCTGGACTTCTGCCATGGAAGAGTAGGGGTTGGCGTGGGTGCTCCACGCTCAGGAGGGGTTTGGTTCGGAGCCGGGGGCGACAACGACCTCCACGCTCCCGGGCGTGTCGAAATACTTCTTCGCCGCCTCGCGGGTTTGCTCGAGGGTCGCCGCTTCGATCTGTTCGCGGCGTTTGCGGTGGTAGTCCGCGCCGAGACCGAACAATTCATCCAGAGCGACCACCTGGGCCATCGCGGCATCGCTTTGATTCCGGATCGCCTCGGCGCCGAGCAGCTTCTTCTTCGCGCGGGCGAGTTCCTCGGGAGTCAGACCTTCGGCGGCAAGTTTCGCGATCTCGTCCTTGAAGACGCTGCGCACCTTTTCCGCCTTTGCGGGGTCCGTGCCGAGATAGAAGACGAATCCGCCGGACTCGGGGCCCATGAACTGCGTGGAGCCGACGAAGTAGGCGAGGCCGAGCTTTTCGCGGATGCTGTCGAAGAACCGTGAGCCGAGATCACTGGACGCGGTGTCGATGAGTTCCACGGCAACCCGGTCCGGGCTGTGCATGTTCACGCCGGGATATCCGATCATCACGACCGCCTGGCTCATATCGCGGGACTCGGCGATGCTCTTTGGCTCGGCAGGCGCCGCGCCTGGGGCCGGATCGGGCAGGGAACCATCGCCCGCGGGGAGGTCTCCGAAGGCCTTGCTCACAAGTTCGAAGACCTCTTCGGCGTTCACATCGCCGAAGACGGTGATCACGCCGTTCTTTCCGGTGACGACGCGGTCATGCATGGCACGGAGCTGGGCGGCGTCGAGTCTGCCGATAGCCTCCGGAGAGCCGAGGCTCTTCATCGCGTAGGGGTGACCGGTAAAAAGATTCGCGCGAAGCAGATCGCGCGCGACGCTCATCGGCTCGTCCGCGTCGGCATCGATGGCTGCAATCTGCGCGGCCTTCTCTGTTTCGATTTCCGCCTCGGGGAAGCTCGGGTTCTTCACGACATCGGCGAGCAGGTCGATGCCGAGTGCGAGGTAGGGCTTCATCACGCCGACCGAGATGCTGAAGCTGTTGTTGCCCGAGTTGCTGTCAATCGAACCGCCGACGCCTTCGATCGTTTCCGCGATCTCGCGGGCGGTGCGTGAACTTGTGCCCTTGGTCATCGCCCTTGCCATCACGGCGGTGATGCCATTGGTCTCCGGCGTCTCGGCGAGAAGCGCGCCCTTGAAAACGGCCGACATCGAGACGAGCGGGACCTTCGGATTTTCGCGCACAAGCAGGCGCAGTCCGTTCGGAAGGGTGTATTTTTTGATCTCGAGGTCCCGAGCCTCAGGAGCAGCCGCCTTTTCCCTGGCGAGTGTTCCCGTGGGATTGAGTGAGATCACATTCAATCGCTCGGGGGTGAGATACTGGTTCGCGACGCGCTGCACGTCCGCCGCCGTCACGCGATTCACCGCCTCGAGATAGTCCCGGGAAAAGTTGAGGTTTCTTGCGTAAAGCCAGTTGGAGCCGAGGTCGGCGGCGCGTCCGCGAACCGTCGTCAGCGCGCCAAGCTGGCCGGCAAGCAGGGCGTTGCGTGCCTTGTCGATGGCGCCATCGGAGATCCCATTGGTCTGGACGTCCTGAAGGATGGCGAGGGACTCCTTCTCGACCTCGCCGCGTTTGTCGGGCTCGCATATTGCCTGGATCGCGAAAAGCCCGCCGTCGTCGAGCGCGTAGGAACCGGAGCCAATCTGGAACGCGAGGCGCTTCTTTTCCCGGATTTCCTGATTGAGCGGGCTGCTGGCCCCGCCGCCCAGGACGTAGCCCAGCACGTCAAGCGCGGGCGTGTCGGGGCTGGTGATCGGAGGCAGAGGCCACGCGAGGCTCAAGCGTGTGAGCTTGGTGGGGAATTCCTCCTCGACACGACGCGCGCCGACCTGGGGTGGTTCATGCGGCACATACACGGGCGCGAGCGCCTTGCGCGGATGCTTTTCGAAGAACGATTCGAGCTGCGAACGCACCGCCTGCGTGTCCACGTCGCCGACGATCACGAAGAACATGTTGTTCGGCACGTAGCGCTCGCGGTAGTAGGCGAGCACATCCTCGCGGGTGAGCTTGTTGTAGATGTCGAGGTAGCCGATGACCGGGTGCCGGTAGGGACTTTGCGAGAAGACGGTCGCAAACATCAGCTTCGAGCTCACGCGGTCGGGATCGTCGAATCCCATCGCGAACTCGCGCCGGATGACCTCCTGCTCCTTTTCGTATTCCTCGGGAGGGAGCGTGGCGTTCACCATCACGTCCGCGAGGATGTCAACGGCCTCCGAAGCCCCCTCGGCCGGCGTGTCGATGTAGTAAACGGTCCGGTCGAAGGACGTGTAGGCGTTGATGTATCCGCCGCGGTCCTGCACCTGCCGCGCGATGGAGCCGGGCGGGCGCGTGTCGGTGCCCTTGAAGAGCATGTGCTCCAGGATGTGCGACAGTCCCGCACCCATCCATTTGCCCTCGTCGATGCTTCCCGTCTCGCACCATGCCTGGACGCTGGCCACGGGCGCGGAGTGGTCCTCGTCGACAATGATCGTCAGACCGTTTGGCAGGGTGAAAATCTGGGCGGTCGATTCCGGCAGCGACGGCACGGAGACCCGGGTTTCGTCCAGCGCGGGATTCGATGGAGCGGTCTGGGTGAATCCCGTCGTTGCGAGCAATGCCATGATACCGGAAGAGAAAAACAACGCCCTCATGAACCCCGTGAGACACACGGAGGGCTGGATTCGCTCAAATTATTCTTCGCGGGCCGAAACGGCGCGACAAATGCCTCCTCGAACGCGAACCCATTGCGGAACGCCTCGATCGTGTCCTGCTCGGTTTTGCTGAAGATATTTGCGTCCACGAGATTGAAGACGAGGTTGCCGATATCCTCGCAGGAGCGGACGCCCCAGTATCCGAGCACGGTCGGGGCCATCGGGCCGAATTCCTTCAATGCGTAGAGACGGAATCCGTCGAGCAGCTCCGCCGCGGGAACGTCGAGGGGTTCCTCCTTCCGGGTCTTGCGCTGTTTTTTGATGGTGAACTCCAGCGCATCGCGGAGAAAGGAATAGGCCTCCCGGTCGTAGCGGGAATCCCGGGCGATAATGCCGTCGAGGGCTTCGCTGAAACTAACGTTTTGCATCGGTGATTTCGATCCCAGATCCGCCTTGCCCTCCTGCGAGCGGTAGTGCTTGACCGCCAGTCCGGTGAGGAACGCGAGCAGGATGCCGGCAACCAGCATTCGCTCCCGCCGCGTGAGTTGAAACATGGCGGAAGCATGATAAGCGGCTTCCGGCGCCGCGCAACGAGGAATGGCGGACCGGCTCACCACCCGCGTTCGGCGACGGCGTCGATGTATCGCGTGATCGCGTCTGTGCGTGGTGGAGGGCTTTGGATTGCCTCGACCTCGATGACCGCCGCGGCCACATCCTCGTTCTCCTCCCGGAGCTGGGTGGCCTCGACCCAATCGATGTAGTCGTTCATCTCCGTCGTCTGCTGCGTGAGCGCCGCGCGCATCTGCTCGGCGGCGGAGATCCGTTTGTCGACACGGCGTTTGGGACGCGCGGCCAGTTCGCGGACAATGGAGAGATATTCGTCGACCACGGGTTTGTAGAGGGGATGGGCACGGATGGAGAGGCGCAGCAGGCTGTCGGCTGTTTGCGCGAGAATGAAGGGCCCCCCCTGGCTGCGGGCGATGGTTTCCAACGCGTAGGGGCCGGACATTGCGGCGACCTCGGGATGCTTCGGGTCGGGTAGTGGTTTCACGTCAAGGATCTCGGCAAGCTGGGTGGCGGTCTCGCGGGTCGAGAGAGGATCCACGCGGTTCGACGCAGAGGCGCGCGCGATGGCCAGCAGCCACTTGCGGCCGAGTTGCTCCCGATCGTTCTGCAGGGAGGGGAAGGCAGCAGGCAGGTCATTCAGGGCGCCGCGGGCCTTGCGCGGGGCGGAAAGGAATTCGCGCAACCCCTTGCGGCCTTCCGGTAGATCAAGCAGCGCCTCGATGAAGGCCGCGGATTGCGCGCGATAGATTGCGCGCGAGGTCGGGTCCAGCCGGGCCGGGTCGGTGTCGAGAAAGGACTCCAGTTTCGGAGTTTTCCCTCCGGCGAGGAGGCTCGAGTAGAGGCTGGCTTTCACTCCACCCCGTTTTGCCTGGAGGCGTTCGAGCACCCCTTCCGCCAGCCACGGTGGCGGCATCTCGAAGGACCGGCCCGCGAGGATGGGGGTATTCCGATAGGCGTATTCAAGCGCGACCGCCGTGAGAATTTGCGCATCGAAATCCGAGGAATCGAGGTGGCTCAGGTCGAAGACGTCGATCTGGATCTTCGCGGTCTCGGCGTCCCCTTCATAAACCCCGAACTGTGATTTCGGCGGACGCTTCTTGTTGGGAGGCGGTGCGCCGATGTTCAGGATGATCGGCACCTTCCAGGGGTTCTCCTTTACCTGCAGAAGATCGAGAAACTCCTTTTTGAGATCCTCGGCCCGGATGGCGATCTTCGATCGGGTCGGGCCGCTGTCGGCATACACCACAAACTGCTCGGAGGAGCTTACCGAGCGTCTGGGCATCTCCAGAGCCGCGCCAAAGGTGGTGGCGATCGGCAGGAGGAAGGCAATGGTTTTGCGAATCACGGCGAAGCGAACTGGATCACGGCCGCGTCGGGGCCGATCTCCACCTTCCGCGCATTTCGAAGGTTTTCCAGCTCCGAATAAAGCGCGATGTCCAGTCCTCCGAGCGACGACTCGACCAGCCCGGCCGCCCATTCCGGCAGGGGAATCCGGCCGACGGCCGCCCCTGTAGCGACGAGACCGGTGCCGCCGCCACGACTCACGGGCCGGTAGGAAATGGTGGAGAAAAGCCGCAGCCCCAATACCTTTCGCTCGGTGAACAGCGAGAACCCGTCCCCGTTGGGAGCGACCGCCGCCCGCGAGAAGGAAACGGATTTCACACTCCCGTCTCCGCCGGGCTGGAGCACCGTCGCGAGGTAGCTGTTCACGCTCTCCCAGGGGGCTTGCACCGGCTTTCCCGTCTCCGCGTTTTCCTGCAGTTTTCGTCGGGCGGTTTCCGCCACCTCGGGTTGCAATCTCGGGGCCGGTGGTGGCATCGCGGCCGGCTTGCGAACGAGCTGGATGACAACGGCGGCGAGCGCTCCGTAGAAGATCGTGCGCAGAAGGACGATGATGATCGTCGCGAGCGGAAACTCCACCCGCGTCCGCGGCTTGCTTTTCGGAAGAGGAGCCGATTTCGGGACCGCCGCCTGCGGAGGAGGCGCCGGGTCAGCCGGGACGCGAGGCTGCGAAAGTGAAACGACGGGCGGTCCGACGGGTCTGGAGGCCGGGGCGGACACTGCAACGGTTGCGGCGGGATCGAGCCTCGCGCCGCAATCCTGGCAATATTGGATCAGCGGGCTGTTCTCGAATCCGCACGCCGTGCAGCGAATCGCCGCCCCGCCGTTACCCGTGTCAGCCATCGGATTTCTTCGAGGCCGCGGGCTTGTCGCCGGAGGACTTCGAAGAGTTCTCCTTCTTCGCGGCGGCCTTGTAGCCCTCGCTGCGGTAATCGGTGATGTAGAACCCCGAGCCTTTGAAAATCAGGCCCGCACCTGTGCCGATGAGTCGCTTGACCTTCCCTTTGCACTTTTTGTCCGGGCACGTCTTCAAGGGCTCGTCTTTCATGGACTGAAAGATTTCGAACGTCTTATGGCACTTGGCGCACTCGTATTCGTAAGTAGGCATGGGTGTGATTACCACCCACGCTAGCAATTGGCAGGCATTGCCGCAACGGCGTCGTCACGTCATCCGCAGTGCTTGACGGCGGGCGGGCCGTTTCATTTATTCCTCGCGCCCGACAGACCGCATGAAGCTCCCGACGATTCTTTCCCTTGCCGCGGCCGCCGTGCTGGTCGGATGTGCTGGTTACGACACCCGACTCACCAGCACTTCGGTAAGCTATCTGGGGGGAGGGCACGAGATTGTCAGCCGTGGCAAGGCGTCCACGCTGGCGGAGGCCAACTCCTACTGGGATGGCGACGGTGTGTCTGGTCCGCCGTCGATCACAATCAACCTCACCGAGCAGGCGGCCTATTTCTACAAGGGAGCGAAGCTCGTCGGCGTTTCCGCGATTTCGAGCGGACGTGAGGGCTTCGACACGCCTACGGGGAGTTTCAAGATCATCCAGAAGAACAAGGATCATTACTCGAACCTCTACGGCGAATATGTGGATGCCGCGGGCAACGTGATCCAGAAGGACGTCGACGTGACGAAGGATCCGAAGCCGCCGGGTGCGATCTTCAAGGGCGCCCCGATGCCGCATTTCATGAGGATCGTCGGCGGAGTGGGCATGCATGCGGGCTTCCTGCCCGGAGTGCCGGATTCGCATGGCTGCATCCGGATGCCGCCGGAGATGGCGGCCATTTTCTTCGAGAACGTCGAGAAGGGGACGCCGGTCCGGATTGTCCGATGAGAAAGCTCCTCTTCCCGCTTGGTTGTGTCGTGGCGCTTGCCGCGTGCGAGACGACGCGGCAGGGAGGCTCCACAACCGTCCGGTCGCTCGATGAGTCGACGATGTTCCTCGGTGCGAACGGACGGGTGGTCACGGTGCCATCCAGTCGGGCGAAGGCGCGCGAAGCGGAAAGGACGGCCTACTGGAGAGGGGACGGTGTGTCCGGATCTCCGTCGATCACCGTCAACCTTTCGGAGCAGAAGGCCTATTTTTACAAGGGTGGCCAGCTTGTCGGGGAAACGCCAATTTCCAGCGGAAACGCGCAGAATCCGACGCCCCGGGGCGTGTTCAAGGTCATTCAGCGCAACAAGAATCACCGCTCAAATCTCTACGGCGACTACGTCAACGATGCCGGATATCCCGTTGTGCAGAACGTCGACGTGACTCGGGATCCGCGTCCGCCCGGCACGAAATTCCAGGGGGCGCCGATGCCGTATTTCCTGCGCATTCACGGCGGGGTGGGCCTTCACGCCGGCTATCTGCCGGGCTTTCCGGATTCGCACGGATGCATCCGCCTCCCCGATCACATGGCTGAAGCCTTCTTCGAAAACGCGCCGCTCGGCACGCCGGTGCGCGTCGTGAACTAGCGGGTCGGCGGGCGGAGGCGAACGGACCGCTCCGCGGCTGGAAGCGCCGGCAGTGCATCCGGAGAAGCGGGCTGAGCACCCAGTTGCGCACGGGCGGCGGCGACGAATTCCTCCCATCTCGGCACGTCCGGAGCTGGCGCGTGAACGACATGCCGCAGCAAACTGCGCCACTCCAGCAAGGCCCGCTCCACGTCGCCCGTGGACACCTCGGTTCCGGCGAGAGCCGCCGCGCCTTTCGACTGGTAGTGCTCGAGGATTTCCCAGGTTCCCTCTCCGAACCCCGGACAAAGTCCGGCGTGCAGGTAGCCTTCGTGGTCAACGTGTCCGTAGGCCGCGCGCGCTGCGACGGCGAGCCGGCCGCTTGCGCCACCGGCATCCGCGAACCGATGCCCGCCGCGGAGATTCGCGAGATGACAGACCATCTCCGTCACGTCGTAGGACTCGTCCTCCAACGCCGCCGCAATCATCAGTCCCTCGCCGGACTGGAACCGGCAGAAAATGCGTCCGCGTGCCGTGGGCCGGCCATTTTCATCGACGAGCCCCAGCTTTCGCCATGCATGCGCGGGCGATCCGGCCGGAGGCTGAAATTGAACCGGCCCCGTCGTGTAGCCCGTTTCCGCGGCGACAGCGACACGACGACGCGGAGGATCAAGCAGCGGACGCTGCAGGGAGTCTACGAGTGCGGGAATGTGAATCGTTCCGGGATCGAGCTGAAGGGCAACCGCGCTGCCGCGGGACACCAGACCGAGCGGTGCCGCGCCGAGGAATCCGCCCGCGAGCAAGGGGACGACATGGTCCAGAAACTCCGCCTCGGAAAAGGTTTCGTCCTTCGCGAGATGGAGCTTCTTTTGAATCCAGCCCGCGGGCCGGATCCGTCCGGCGGAGTCTGCGGGATGGCCGATCGTAATTTCCTTTCCGTAGCGGAAGCCGGTGTCATTCCGCAGCCGGCAGAGACGGCCCGGGCCGAATTTTTCCGCCACTGCGGCAATGCGAAGCGCGGGCAGCCATTTGTCGCGATGCCGGGCAAGGCAGTCTGCAAGCGGGGTCTCCACGGATTTCGCGGTCTTCAGCGCCTGCCATTCCCCGTGGGAATCGAGAAACTCCTCGCGGGTCGGTCCGAAGCGATTGGGCGGCTCCGGAGCGGACTCCGCATGCACGAATCCGGCGTTCACCTTCTGCCGGCTGAAAAGCCGGTCTCCGGCGGCGGCGGCCGCCTCGAGCGGTGATTCGCCATGCGCGTCCGCCTCCTCCATCACGCGGATCAGCGTCGGCCAGTCGAGCTCGTTGACGCGGCGGAGCCGGCGTGGCGCGCCATCGTGCAGGCCCGGACTGCCATGCGCGGTGAGAACGGTTCCCTTTTCATCCAGCCCCCTCCGTCCCGCGCGGCCAAACATCTGGAGCAATTCGTCGGATCGGAGCTCTCGTTGGAACGGGCCGTCGAAATACGACGTGTTGGCAACCATCGTCGAACGAACGGAAAAATTGATCCCGGCGGCGAGGCCGGTGGTTGCGACGATCACCCGGAGATGGCCGTTTTTTGCGAGGGGTTCGATCCAGCCGGCACGTGCAGCGTAGGGCAGTCCGCTGTGGTGAAATGCCACGCGCCTTGGGATGAGCCGGGACAGATCGCGGCCGAGCAGGCGTTCGGCTTCGGGCCGGAGCGGGATGCCGTCGTCGATCGGAAGTGCCTCCGCGATCTTGCGGGCGATTCGTTCCGCCTCCTTGCGGCGGGGGGCAAAGATGAGCAGTGGCGCAAGACCCGCCACCATCGCGCCGACCGCGACCCGCGGCCAGAATCCCTCCACCGGAACGCGAGGCAGATTTTCCACCGGCAGTTCCTCGAGCGGAACGGGCCGCTGACTTTCGCGCACGAGGTGGGGATCGCGCCCGAGGCGCTGCAGCCACTCCGCGACGTCGCCGGGATTGCGCACGCTGCCACTCAGTAGAAGAAGCTGGGTCGAGGCTGGAGACAGCGCGAGGGCGAGCTCGTAATTCAGTCCGCGGCGCGAATCCGCGAGCATCTGGTATTCGTCGATCACGAGAAACGCCGGTGCGCGCCGGACGAGGATGCGCTCCCGTTGCGTCTCGAGAGTCGCCACCAGCACGGGCGCATCCGCCTGCTCCGTGCGGTCTCCGGTCGCGAGGCCGACACGCCAGCCGCGCTCGCGCCATTCGCGCCATTTGTCGTTTGCCAGCGCGCGCGTTGGAACCGTGTAGACCGCCTGACCGTGCCGCGTGGCGTCGCCGGATTCGACGAACAGCTCGAAGATGCGGGTCTTTCCGGCGCCGGTTGGCGCGTCGACGATCACGTCCCGTCCGGCGCGGAGCGCCCGCACGGCGTCCTGCTGCCAGAGATCCGGCACGTTGAGCGGGATCTCGAGCGTCTGCATGAAAATGCATTACGCCAGAGCGCAAAGGTTGTCACACGCGTGGTTTTTTCGATTGCGAATCCATGCACGGAGGAGTCTGGTCTTGGAAAACCAATCAGCGATATGAGCGACTCCTCTTTGCAGAGACGGGAGTTTTTGAAACGGCTTGGCCTCGCGGGTGCCGGCCTGGCAATCGGCGGCGCGGAAATGCCGCAAAGCCACGCCCAGGAAAATCAGGCGAAGCCGGGCGAATGGAAGGTGCCCCGACGGAAGTTCGGCCGGCACGATTTCACGGTCTCGGCGCTCGCGCTTGGCGGACATGCGCTCCGCCTCGCGTCCGACGAGGAGGCGGCGAAGATGATCGATACCGCCGAGGAACTCGGGATCGATTTTCTCGACAACTGCTGGGACTACCACGACGGCGCGTCCGAGGAGCTGATGGGGAAGCTGATCGACGGGCGTCGCGACAAATTTTTCGTGATGACCAAGGTCTGCACGCACTTTGACGGCGGATACAAGGAGGCGATGCGGATGCTCGATGAGTCGCTGGCGAGGCTGCGAACCGATTACCTCGATCTCTGGCAGTGGCATGCGGTCGCGACGATGGAGCAGGTGGAAAAAGGCTTCGCTCCGGGAGGCGTCGTCGAGGCCCTGACCGAGGCGAAGAAGAGTGGCAAGGTCCGGTATGTCGGATTTACCGGGCACACGAACCCGCAGGTGCATCTGGCGGTGCTTGCCCACAAGTATCCGTTCGATTCGTGCCAGTTTCCGGTGTCCGCGGTGGAGGCCAGCGGCGGTGGATTCGTGGAGACCGTGCTCCCGGAAGTTGTGAAACAGGGCATCGCTCCGCTGGCGATGAAAACCTTCGCGGGCGGATTTCAGCCTGTGGAAGCGGGCTTGATCACGGTGGAGGAGGGGCTGACGTTCTCGTGGTCCCAGCCGATTACCACGGTGGTCAGCGGCGTGCGTTCCGACGCCCAGCTGCGGCAGAATGCGGGCATCGCGGCGAGTTACAAGCCGATGACCCATGAGCAGCAACTCGCGTTGATCGAGCGTGTGAAGCCCGCGGCGGAATCCCTGCGTTTCCAACCCTACCGGAAATGGATGAGCTATCGCGACGGAGACTCCGCCGTTCGCGGTCTCGCATGAGATTGTTTGCAAGCATTTTGCTTGTTCGGCGCCGTAAATTACGGTAGACCTCCCGAGTCAAGTGGCGTCAGCCATGCGAATGACGAATCAAGTGGTGCGTGGGACGTCGGAGGGGGGGATTTCCGTTTCAAGGTCCGGTGGACCTTGAGCGAATGGCATTTTGTCGATCCGGTCCGCGTTCAACACCTGCTTCCAGTCCGATGGATGGCGTCGATGCACATCAACCTCCAAGGAGAAGCCATGAAAATTCGCACAGCAGAAAACGAATCGGGGCGCGCGTCGGCGTGCGGGGTGGAGTCTGGGATTAATCCCGGCCGTCGATTTGGCACTCGCGCAGCGCGACGGGTGCTTGGTGCCGTGTGTTTGTGCCTTGCGGCCGCTGACGCGTTTGCGCAGAAGGCCAAGGAAGGTTCGTTCGAAAGATTCGACGGGACATACAAAGGGAAATTGGTTCTTTCCCAGCCTCCAGCCGCGGCGGTCAGAGGGCGGTCCTCCGGAAAACTTCGCGCCAGAAAGAACGGGATTGGAGGGGAACTGGAACTCCGGAGTGTGCTCGTCGTGGTGCCGAACCGCGCCATCATCCAGCGGGATCTGAACTTCTCCCGGCGCACGTTTCGTTCGTCCTCGCTGTTGGCATAGGCCGCCGGAGCCTCGCCGGGCAGGGGAAAGGGCCGCTATTCATTCAGGGGCAAATTGCTGCGATACAAGGACAAGTCCGTATTTCAGGAGGGCACGACTGCGATTCCTGTTTGAATCAAGGGGACAGCCCGGTTCCGTTCCCGGGTTGTGGGGATCAAGGAGGTTTGGAATATCGATGGTGTCCGGGCGGTGTTCGCCTACAAATTCCGGCCACGGAAGTAGACTCGTCCTTTCCGCGGAGCGGCCGGGGCGTTACGACAGCTCGAAGAGGGTGATTTCCGGTGGGCAGTGGAAGCGCATCGGGATGCTGACCGTGCCCACGCCGCGCGTCACGTAGAGGTGGCGGTCCCCGTCGCGGAAGAGGCCGGCATCGTAATTCCGGCCCCACGAAGGCAGCCGTAGCGCCCCGAAAAACGGAGCCCGGATTTGTCCGCCGTGGGTATGCCCCGAAATCTGCAGCCGCGCGCGCGGATCGCGAATGATGTCGAACGGATCGGGCTCGTGCACGAGCAGGATGAACCGGACGTCCGCCTCCGCAGGCATCGCGGCAGCTGGATTCGGCCTGCCGCCCCAGTAGCTTTCCAGCCCCGCCAGTTGCCATCCGGACACTCCCGGGATCGGCACGCTTTCGTTTCGCAGCACGCGAACACCTGCGGACTCGAGGGCGGAAACGATCACCCGGTCGTCGGACCATTGATCGTGATTTCCGAGCACGGCGAACGAACCGAGGCGTGCCTGGACTCGCGCGGCCAGCGCGGCGAACTCGTCGAAGCGTTTCGTGCTTCTCGTGACGTAGTCGCCGAGGTGGCACACGAGGTCGGGCTCGGCGGCATCGATCAGTGCAAAGATGTGTCGAAGATAACCCGTCTCGAAGAGGGGATCGAAATGAACATCGCTGATCGCAGCGATCCGCAGAGGATGTCCCAGTCCAAGATCAAGCGGGACGAGCTCGATGCGAACGGAGTGGCGCTCGAGCAGGTGCGCATAAGCCGGGGTGCCCGCGCCCAGCACGCCTGCGCCAATCAAGTTTCGAAGAAAGGTGCGGCGTCGGAGCATGGCGCCCAATGAACGGCGGGCGCGCGCAGCCTCAAGTGAAGTTTCGGTGAAAAGAAAACGCTCCGGCCACTTTCGCGACCGGAGCGTTTTTCCGCCGGGAGGGAAATCCCCGGGGGGGTGGCGGCTTTCACCGCCGTGCGAGTTTACTTCCTTTTCTTCGCGACCTTTGCAGCGGGCTTGCTGGCGCGCTTCTCCTCGATCGCAGCCTGGGCGGCGGCGAGGCGGGCGACCGGCACG
>CALGTD010000057.1 GCA_937901895.1 uncultured Spartobacteria bacterium
CCGCCGCGCTGTGCGGCTGCGTGGGACTGAAGCCGAGCTACGGCCGCGTTTCCCGCTACGGCCTCGTCGCCTTTGCCTCCTCGCTCGACCAGATCGGTCCCTTCGCCCGCACGACGCGGGATTGCGGACTCATTCTCAATGCGATCGCGGGCCGTGACCCGATGGATTCCACTTCGCTCGATCAACCGGTCGAGGATTGCACCGCCCTTCTCGGCCGCGATCTCAAGGGCGTGAAGCTCGGCATTCCGAAGGAATATTTCGTCGACGGCATGGACGCGCAGGTCCGCGCCTCGGTGGAGGCTGCCATCAAGCAGTGCGAATCACTCGGCGCAGAGCTCGTCGAAGTCTCGATGCCGCACACGGAATTCGCCGTCGGCGTGTATTACATCATCGCGACGGCCGAGGCGTCGGCGAACCTCGCCCGCTTCGATGGCGTCCGCTACGGCCATCGAGCCGACGCGCCAAAGGACCTGCTCGACCACTACAAGCGCACGCGCGAGGAAGGGTTCGGCAGCGAGGTGAAACGCCGCATCATCCTCGGCACCTACGTGCTCTCCAGTGGTTACTACGACGCCTACTACCTCCGCGCGCAGAAGGTCCGCACGCTCATCCGCCAGGATTTCACAAATGCCTTCGCCCAGTGCGACGCGCTGGTCTGCCCGACGTCTCCGGACCTCGCCTTCAAACTCGGCGAGCGCACCGACGATCCGCTTCGCATGTATCTCGCGGACATTTTCACGATCGCTGCAAACCTCGCCGGCATCTGCGGCATCAGCGTTCCGTGCGGATTCGGGGAACAGGACGGTTCAAAGCTTCCGATCGGTCTGCAATTCCTCGGCAAGCCGTTCGAGGAGCCGCAACTGCTGCGCATCGCACACGCCTACGAGCAATCCACCGACTGGCACAAGGCCGCGCCGGCGCTGTAACACCCCGGGAGGGCGAACCTCCCGGTGAGCCGACTTTTCCCGTAACGGGACATCGAAGTCACAGTAGCCGCCCCGCCACGAGCGCGTGGCGAAGGCGCGTCGCCCGCTCGAGCAGATCGCCGTAGAGCTCCGACGCTCCTTCGGCCGGGGTCGCGCGCGTCGACTCGTCGCACACGACGATTCTGGCCACCATCTCCTCGAGCGAGGAACCGGGCGTGCATTGCCACGCCGCCTGCATCGCAGCTCCCAACGCCCCGCCCTCTCCGAGGGCAAGCGCGACGACCGGCACGCCGAACACATCCGCACAGACCTGCCGCCACGCCGCACTTCGGCTTCCGCCGCCGGTAATCCGGACTTCCGTCGGCGCAATCCCCAATTCCCGCAGCCGTCCGAGCCCGTAGCCCAGCGCCAACGTCACTCCCTCCATCGCGGCCCGCGCGAGATGCGCGGAGGTGAAATTCTCGACGGTCAATCCATGCAGCACTCCGCAGCCACGCGGAAGGTTCGGCGTGCGCTCGCCGACGAGATACGGCAGCAGAAGCAAGCCGTCGCACCCGGGCTCTACGGAATTCACCGCATCGTCGAACGCCCCGTGATCCCACGCGAACATCCGCCGGACGGCCTCGGTCACGAGCGTGACGTTCATCGTGCAGACGAGTGGAAGCCAGTGATCCGTGGAATCGCAGAACGCCGCCACCTCTCCGGCGGAATCCACAACCGGGGCCGTCGCAAACGCGCAGAGCGTGCCCGACGTGCCAAGACTCGCTGTGACAACACCCGGACGCACGTTGCCCGTCCCGATCGCACTCATCATGTTGTCGCCGCCTCCCGCGCTCACCACGACCTCCCGGGACAGCCCCCATTTCCGCAGCAGATCTCCCCGCACTTCTCCGGCGGGTTCCCGGGACAACCCAAGCGGCGGCAGTTTCTCCGCGAGATCATCCGCCAGAAACTCCACGATCGGCGTGCACCACTCGCGCGTTCGCACATCGAGCATTCCAGTTCCCGACGCGTCGCCGTATTCCATTCGCGGCGTCCCGGTGAGCCAGAAATTCAGGTAGTCGTGCGGGAGCAGCACCGTTTTCACCCGCCGCCAGTTGTCCGGCTCGTTCTCCCGCAGCCACAAGATCTTGGGAGCCGTGTATCCCGGCAGCATCGGATTCCCGGCCAGCTCGATCACCCGATCCGCTCCGCCGAAATGCCGGTGGATCGTCTCGCATTGCGCCACCGTCGACGTGTCGTTCCAAAGCTTTGCCGGCCGCACAACCTCGCCCGCCGCATCGAGCACGACGAGTCCGTGCTGTTGCCCGCTCACGCCGATGCCACGCACGGCATCCTTTCGATTTCCAAGCGCGGCCAGCACCTCCCGGATCGTCTCATCGGCCGCATCGCGCCACGTGGCAGGATTCTGCTCCATCACGCCGGGCTCCGTGGAAGGCAGGAGGTCGTAACCGCGATGCGCGGATGCGAGGACCGCTCCCGTTTCAACATCGAGGGCCAGCGTCTTCGTGCCCTGCGTTCCACAATCGACCCCGAGAACGATCATGTCGCATCCTACATCCGGCGTCCTTTTGCATGGCAAGCCTGTGCCGTCGTCGTAAAGTTTTCCCATGTCCTGCTTCCAGGGTCCCCCCATCCCCTACGAAGGGCCGAAATCGAAGAATCCCCTCGCGTTCAAATTCTACGACCCATCCGCGGTCGTCGAAGGCCGCCCCATGCGTGAGCACCTGCGGTTCGCAGCCGCATACTGGCATTGCATGCGCAACCCGCTCAGCGATCCGTTTGGCTCCGGCACGGCGCTGATGCCATGGGACGATGGCTCCGACTCCACGGAAAACGCCCTGCGCAGGGCGGATGTCTTCTTCGAGTTCCTCGGAAAAATCGGCATCGATTTTTACTGCTTTCACGACCGCGACGTCGCGCCCGAACGCCGCACGATCGCGGAAACGGAGAAGGCCTTCGACGAAGTGGCGGCGCGACTGAAACAGCTCCAGTCCGAGACGGGACGCCGCCTGCTCTGGGGCACGGCAAACTTGTTTTCCCATCCGCGTTACGCGCAGGGCGCGGCGACCTCGCCGGATGTTCACGTCTTCGCCGCCGCCGCCGCGCAGGTGAAGAAGGCGATGGAAGTCACCCACGAGCTCGGCGGACTCGGCTACACGTTCTGGGGCGGTCGCGAAGGCTATTCCACGCTGCTGAATACCGACTTGAAGCGGGAACGCGAGCACCTCGCCGCGTTCCTTCACATGGCCGTCAGCTACAAGAAGGAGATCGGATTTGCCGGTCAGTTCTACATCGAACCCAAGCCGAGAGAACCGTCGACCCACCAATACGATTCCGACGCCGAAGCGTGTCTGAATTTCCTCCGGGAGTTCGATCTGCTCGAGCATTTCAAACTCAACATCGAAACGAATCACGCGACGCTGGCCGGCCGCACGATGGAACACGAACTGCGTGTTGCGCGCTCCGCCGGCGCACTCGGATCCATCGACGCGAACCAGGGCACGGCAAACTGCGGCTGGGACACCGACGAGTTTCCATGGGACATCTATCTCACGACCGCCGTGATGCTCGAAGTGCTGGAGATGGGCGGATTCACGACCGGCGGACTGAACTTCGACGCGAAGCGCCGCCGCGATTCGTTCGAGCCGGAGGACCTTCTGCATGCGCACATCCTCGGGATGGACGCCTTCGCACTTGGCTTGAAAACAGCGGCGGCGATCCGTGCCGACGGCCGGATCGCAGAGGCCCTTTGCGAGCGTTACGCGAGCTGGAACTCCGACCTCGGGCGCCGCATCGAGGCCGGCCATTCGTCGCTCGCCGAGCTTCACGCGATCGCCGCGCAATCGGATCCGCAGCCCCGCTCCGCCCGGCAGGAATCGCTGGCCAGCATCGTGAACCAGCTCCTCGCCGCGGACTGACCGCGGCGAGCTCCACCGACCGCATCGGCACGCAACTCAGCGTCCGAGAACCGGCGGACCAATAAATCCGCGCTCACCGGACCGCGGCATTCACACACGATGCCCGGCGCAAACGGCCCTCACCCCTCGCGGGCGTAGGCGCGACGCTTCTCAAGAGCCGCCTTGAATTCGTCCCAGGTCACGTAGCCGCTGCCATCCTTGTCAGCTTCGTCGAACGGGGCTGCCACATGATCACGAATCAACCGGCTCTTCATCGCCTCGTCCTTCGAGAGTTTTCCGGAGCCGCTGCGGTTGAGCTTGCGGAACGTCTCAACCGTCCCGCCATCCGCGACAAATTCCTCCTCCGTGATGATCCCATCGCCGTTGTCGTCGTAGAGAGCGAACATCTCCTCAATCATGAAATCCTCGTATTCCGCACGCGAGACGCGGCCGTCGCCGGACTTGTCCGCGCGCTTGAACAGCGCCTCGATGTTTTCAGTGCGCTTCGCTGGGGTCGTCGAGCATCCGCCAAGCATGAGAATTCCGACGAGACAACCGGAGGCAACAGCGAGTTTCATAGCTGCCGGGAGTTGAACGGAATTCCCTCGCACTGGTCAACTGCGATCCTCATTGCACCAGTGCCGCAGCACTCCACAACACCGCAGCCTGCCCGTGCATGTCGCCGAGGGAACGGGGGCGTTTCAGGTAGTAGTCGCGGCTGTTCTCCTTGTTCGTTCCCACGCAGACCTGACAAACGTCGCCGTTGCCGTGCACGTATCCGGCGAGAGCGATCCAGCCATTACGTGCGACGGGGCCGTAGATGTCGGCCTCCAGCCAGCCCTCCTTCACACCGGTCGCCAGCGCGAAAACAAACATTCCCGTGCAGGACGACTCCGGCCACGAACCAGGATCATCCACAAGCTGACGCCACATCCCATCCTCGCCCTGGGTTTCCTTCAGCGTGGCCATCATCTTCCGGTATCCCTCGAGGATTCGTGCCCGTTGAGGATTGTCCTTCGGCAGCACGCGCAGGAGTTCCGCCATTCCCGCCGCCATCCAGCCATTGCCCCGTCCCCAGAAAAACGGCACGTCCGGCGCGTGGTAGAAGAGTCCGTTCGGCTCCTGGAGCCTGTCGAGATACGCGACCATCTCCTTCGCCGCACGATCCACATATTTGCGCTCCTTCGCGGCGCGGAACATCTGCCCCTGCGCCATCGTGATCATATACATGTCGTCGATCCAGAAACGCGTCTGCCAGCTCAAGCCCTCCTCGTGATGCTGCTTCGCCAGGGCGTCATACCTCCAGCTCAGGCCCTCCTGCTTCACCTTGCCCTCGTCGCCTTTCTCCACGATTTCGTCCGAGGGTTCCCATTGAATGTCCGCGAATCGCTTTGCGATGTCGTAGGCAAGCCGGTTCCCGGATTGCAGATAAATCTCCGCGGCCAGCGCACCGAAGACATTTCGATCGACGTGATCGGGAGGAGGAATCTGATGGCTCTCGCCCTTCAGCAACGGAACGGCGCGCTCGATCAAAGCCTTCGTCAATTCCGGCTGTCCGCTGGCTTTTGCGAAATACAACGCCCCATACCACGTCACCATTTCCGGATAGCGGATCTCCTTGTCCGGTGCGGGGGTTCGCGTGGCGAGCTTGGAAAGAAACCGCTCGGCCACCTTGGTGCCGACGAATTTCGGTGACGTGCCCTCTGGCCAGTCCGAAAACCAGTCCCCACCGGCACGTCCGGGCAATGCGGCTGCTATGAGACACGCCGCGCAGGAAACGGCAGCAACGAAAGGGGAGGTTCGGGAGATCATGGAGTTTCGACTTCACCCGGAAAGCGAAAGCGGTCGCGAAAAACTGCCTCCAGTCCGACGTGATGCCGCGCTCTTCCCGAAATCAACGATTCCTTGAGCGTCAGCGTTGCGCGGGGGCAAGCGCGGGGTCGTCGAGATCCAGCCGGTAAAGCATCTGGTTGTATTCGTAGCGCGGCGTCGGCTCCGCATCCGTGAACGTCTTCGTATAGGTGCCCTCGAAAAGCAGGATGGGAGACCCCGCCGGCGTCCAGTCCACGTGCAGCAGCGGATTGTAGAAAGTCTGTTTCGCATGTGAGAGCACCTTCACCGCCGGTCCCCACGGCCCCTCCGGCGAATCTCCTTCCGCATACCAGACCTCTCCAAAGACCGACGGCTTGCCGAACTTCTGCTGAAACACCGCGACCCATTTCTTCCGAAAATCGCTCCACGCCACCGCGCCTTTTGTCACCTCCACATCTCCGCTCCCGTCCGCCGCGGTGAGTGTCTTGGGCTGATTCACGCGCTCCCAGGTGGAGCGGTCCTTCCAGGCCTCCCACGTCGCAGGGCAGCGAACCGCCGGCAACCCGTCGCCGAAGTAGACCCACATTTTGCCGCTGCGATCCCTCCAAAGCAGTGGATGTCCGTTTGGCCATACCAGTTCCTCCTTCGGGCCATCCACGTCCTTCTCCCAGATCGTCTCGATCGAGTCGAACCGCTTGGTCCGGTCATTCCACTCGGCAATTCCGATGCGGTGGGTGACCATTTCCTTGTCGACCTTCGAATACACGCATCCCAGCCGCAGCTTCCCCTGTGCATCCGGCAAGGTCACCAGCCCGCTGACCCAGGTCGGCCCATCGCCTTCCATCTCCGCGACATTGCGCAACCGCCCCTTCGGGTCCCGGAAATAGTCGAACTCCACCGCGATCGGCGGCTGGAATTTTTCGAGCGGCTTCAGGGCCGTTGTCGCCGCGGTCGTATGGAAAAGCCCGAGTGCATAGCCCGGCAGGCTTGTATCGCCCCAGATCCAGAACCTCCGGCCGCCGTAGGGAATCTCATACGCGGTGTCCTGCCCCATCACACCCGATTCCTTCCAGTCGCGACGTTCGCCAAGTTTCTGGCTCTCCGCGAAGATTCCCTCGCCCGTGAGCCGGCCGAGGCGTTTTGCAATGATCGTTCGCTCGACCTCGATCCGATGCCGGCCGCCCGGCTGTGGCGTGAACCGCACGCCACGATATCCGTGATGATCCTCCGGGACCTCGTAGCCATCAGACTTCACGCCCATCCACACCTCCCGTCCCATCAGTCCGGGTTCGTCAAACGCAACGACTCCCGCGTTGTCCGTGACATACAAAATGTCGTTCGTCGTTCGCAGCTCGACAAGCGGCACCGGCCAGCCGGTTCCCTTCTCGACGACCTCGATGCGGCACGGCTCCAATCTCCGGTCCGCCGCAAAGAGAGCGCCGCCCGCAAGGCCGAACATGGCGAATCGCAACCATTTCATCCGGCAGACGATGCACAAAAACAGCCATCAGCGCCGCTCGAATCGTCCACCGCATCTGCCCCAATGCTCATGCACCTGCGTTCCCGGCTCGTCCCGGCACCGTGATTCGCCGTAGTCTGCATCCCTGTCCGAATGAAGCTGTCCCCGCTCCCGGCATTTCTCGCATTTACCATCGTCGTGCTCGCCATGCTCGGCGCGATGTGGATTCCCCTGCCTCCGTCAAACGAGGAACTCGTCGGCTACGCGGGCAAACTCGACTATCTCCTGGAGCTCGTTCGGAAGGAGGGTGGGATCCCTTGGTGGATTCCCGGCTATCTCTCGGGCTACAGCGGCGCGGCGATGATGAGCTACGTCGCGGGCATGCTTCCCTACGCCGCAGGCACAATCTTCTTCGACACGATCACGGCGTTCAAAGTCGTCGGCCTGATCCTGATGGGCCTTGGCGGACTTGCCGCCTACGCGTTGGGACGCCGGCTCTCCGGCTCGGGCTGGGCGGGATTCGCAACGGGCGCATTGTTCCTCCTTTCCCCGCAGGTTCTGTCGCGACTGGGCTGGCAGGAGCACATGACCATCGTCGCGGCGTATCCGCTCGTCCCGCTTTGTTTTCTTGCCCTTTCGCGCGTCGCGGAGAGCGGCTCGCGGTTCGACGCGCAGCTTCTCGCGATGGCGTATTCCGGAGCGCTTCTCTGCTGGCCAAAGATCGGCGCCACGCTCGTCGTCCCGCTTGCGATCTTTGGCGGATGGCTCTACGCAACGCGACCGGAGCTTCGCCGCAACCTCATTTACGGCTTTCTGTGGGCCGCTCCAATCACGCTCCTGCTCGGCGTCCTGCCCCTGCTCCCTCTCGTGCGGGAATCGCGGTTCATGACGATTTTCGAACTCGGTCCGTTCGACGGATGGCAGGCGACGTTCTCCGCGCGCACCACAACCTCGTGGTTCGATCGGAGCGGCGAGCTCTTTGCGGGAATGCCCGAAGGCATCCGGGTGAGCCGTGGTGGCTACTATCTCGGGTTGCTGCCGCTGGCATGCCTCGCCTTCCTCGTCGTCCGCTCCTGGCGGTCCGTGCCGGAAGAGGACCGGCGGCGTGTCAGCGTCATCAAGGCATTCGTCGGCATCACGCTCGCGATGTTCTGGTTGTCCTTCGGTCCGCGCAATGTGCTCGAGGGGCATTTTGAATTTCTGGAGCAGGCGCACGAACTCCGCGACTGGGTGCTTCCCATTCACTGGCTTGCGCTCGGAGCGCCTGCGGCTCTGCTTTGGTGGCTCCTCCCGGCGCATCCGTCGAAACGCGTGTTCTATGCCGGTGCGCTGGCGGTGTGGTATCTCGTGCCGGGATTTCGACTCATTGAGTTGATTCCGGTTTTCCGCGACCTGCGCGCTCCGGATTCGTTCTGGATCCTCGGAGGCACGGTCCCCTGGTGCGTCGCGGGTGGACTGGCCATCCAGTTCACGATCACACAGCTTCCTTTGGGAATCTGGCGCGCGGCAGCAGGGATCGCCCTCGCAATCGGGATGCTGGAAGCCTCGCCGTATCTGAGCCGGTTTTCCCAAGGCTCGCTGGGTGCGAAAATTCAACGCGACTTCGCCGAAACGCAAAAGTTCCTGCGCGAGCGTCCGCTGCCGGGCCGCGTGCTTGCAGTGTCCGGCCGCTATTTCTACCTCCAGGTGCCGCCCTTGTCGGGCCGGCCGCTCGTCACGGAGGCTGCCCACCTCAACTTCATGGCCCGCGACGCAGCGCGTCTCCACTCCGCCGCCTGGAAATCGGCACCCGCGATGGCCGCCTACGGCAACCTCGCCGGCGTTTCCCACATCCTCGTCGACAAGACGGACCCCGGCACCACGCCGGAGATCCAGCAATGGCTTCGCTCGATCTGGCCGGTGGCGTTTGAAAACGAACACTTCGCCGTTCTCGAAAACCCGTCCGCGCTTTATCCCGCCTTTGCCGGACCCGGCACCGACCTCGAGCATCCGCCGGAAATCGACGAATCCACGCACGCCCTTGTCATGAGCACCTACGGCACCGTCTCGCTGCCGGAGGGAATCACTGCAGCACCGGTTTCCGGAGATACAAAGCTGGCCAGGCTTTCCGCCGCTCGTCCGGAGCACCCCGGCTCCCTCGCGCTCTCCGCTCCGAAAGGCGCGGGCTGGGTGGTTCTGAGTGAAGCCTGGCATCCGGATTGGCGCGCAACGATCGACGGACGGGACGCTGATGTGGTTCGTGTCGCGGCCGCGTTTCCCGGGGTCTTCGCCCCCGACGGCGGCGAGGTGGAATTTCGCTTCACTCCGCCCTGGTGGTATGCGGTCTGCATTTTCGCCGCGATCGCAGGCTGGCTGGTGGCGATGGGTTCCCTTCTTCTCCAGGTGCGCAAGGTGCGGAAATTTGACGCACGCAACGCAGCGTCGTAGATCATCCCATCCCACGATGCGGATCCAAATCGCCAGCATCACGCTTCTCGCGAGCGCATTTGTGTGTGCGTCGCACGCACTCACCATCACCGGCTATTCCGCCAGCATCAACGACCGCTTCTCCGGCGGATACCCCCTGGACCCGGTTCCCAATACAAATCCGTCCTTCGTCGGCGAAGGCTACGACTGGTCCGGCGTCGGCTGGGACGCCTCAAATCCGCAGAGAAGCTTCGGGTTCCTCAGCCCCCGACATTACATCGCGGTGCGGCATTCTCCCGGCGGCTCCACAATCGCCCTGTTCGGCGGAGATGGACAGGTTTCATCGTTCGCCCGCCAGTCCATGCAAAACACCGGTTACGGTGTGCCCCTGGACCCGGGGCCTGACCTTTCGCTCGGCACGCTCGCCGCGCCGATCTCCCCCACGCACGAAATCGTCCGTTACGCCGTGCTGGATCTCAATAACTCCTCCACCACCGACACACCGTCGAACTACGTGGACCTTCCCATCCTCGTTTACGGCCGGGGGGACAGCGGCAGCGCGAGTCCACGCATCGGTGCCACGACGGTTGTGGGCGCGGTATCCAGCGGCAGCGAGGCTTACTTCGGAACGACACGCACCGAGGTTCAGCTGCAGAGCGGCGATTCCAGCGGTCCGGTCTTCGCGGCGTGGACAAATCCAAACGGCGCTCCCGAACTCGCCATCCTCGGCAACAACTCCGCAATCGACGTCGAGAACGGTTTCAACTTCATGAACTTTCTCGGCACGAACGCCGTGATGACCCAGCTCAATGCAATGATGAATGACGAGGGCTGGGCACTCCGCGTCGTGGGCAATCCCACCGCAACGTGGGGGACATCTCATCCTCAACGGTGTCAATTCCTACACAGGCACGACCTGGGTGCATTCCGGTCGTCTCGAGGTGAATGGCAATATCGCATCGTCATCCGGCGTCCGTCTCGGCGCCTCGTCCGTTCTCTCAGGCCACGGCATTACAAGCACCATATCGGGATCCGGCTCCATCGAGCCTGGAATCGGCACGGGCATTCTCACGGCCACCGCCATCGACGCCTCCGGCGGACTCGACTTCGCGTTTGAGTTCACGCTGCTCGGTCCGCCCGACTACGCCAATGCGGCCGCGAGTGGCAACGACCTGCTGCACCTCACCGGCTTCACTCCCTTCACCGAGCCGCTCACTGCGAACAACGAGGTGGGCATCTTCCTTAACATCCCGGCGATCGCTCCCTCGGATGTTTTCCTCGGCGGATTCTTCACGGACCGCAACGAGGCGTTTCTCGGTCAGATCCAGGCCGCCACATTCCTTTTCTACATTGCCGACGAATCCGGATCCGTCCACTACGGCGGCACCCCCTACTCGCTCTACGACGGACCTCTAACGTTCCGGATCAACACGGTTTCCAACTTCGCAAACTTCGCAGGTGGCGGTGTGAACGGCTGGATCATGACGATCACGGCAGTTCCGGAACCCCCGGAGTGTGCCGCTGGGTTCGTGCTGCTGCTCCTCGTGGCGGTGTGGTGCCTACGGCCGCTCCGCGCGTGACCTGCGGCATTTTTCGGTTTTACGCGAATACGCGCCGGCGCTACCCATGGCCGATGCAACGCCGGCGCGTCTCCCGCATCGTATTTCGTATCTTCGCGGGAGCCGCAGCCGCAGTGGCCATCCTGATGCTTGCGGCGGCGTTTCTGCCGCTTTTCCGTCCGTCTCCCGGGGTCGAGGCGCACCCCTACGGAAACTTCGACAACGCGAAACGCGCAGCGGCCGAACGCATCGCCGCCAATCCCGGGGAAGTCCGTCCAGAATGCCGGGACATCCTTCTCGATCACGGCACCCGCACGCGTGATGTCTACGTGCTGCTCCACGGCCTCACGAACTGCCCGGCGCAGTTCCGCGACTTTGGCCTGAAACTTTTCGAGCGCGGCGCGAACGTGTTCATCCCACGCCTGCCGTTCCATGGAATGACCGACCGGCTCACACCCGATCAGGCAAAGCTCCAGGCCCGGGACATGGTCGCCTCGGCCGGCAACGCCGTCGACATCGCTCGCGGTCTTGGCGACCGGATCATTGTCGTCGGGCTCTCGCTCAATGCGGTGACCACCACGTGGCTGGCGCAGGAGCGCAAGGACATCACGCTCGCGGTGGCAATCGCACCCTTCTTCGCGCCGCAGGGAACGCCGGATTTCGCCATCGCACCTCTCACCCGGTTCCTGCTCCGGGCTCCAAATGTCTTCGTGTGGTGGGATCCTTCCGCGAAGGAAAACCTGCCGGGCAGTCCGTTCAGCTACCCCCGATTTTCCACGAAGGTAATCGGCGAGTCGATGTGGCTCGGTCTCGAAGTCTTTCGCAAGGCGCGCAGCTCCGCTCCGGCCACGCGACGCATTCTTTTCATCGCCAGTCCCACCGACCCGGCAATCGATTTGCCGCGCATGGACCGCCTCGCCGCGCTGTGGCAACCGAACGCCGAGGTGGGCAATCTTCGCTTTCCGGCCGACTGGAACGTTCCCCACGATTGCATCGACCCCCGGCAACCCGATCAACAGGTCGATCGCGTCTATCCCCAACTCATTTTCTGGATTCAAGCCGCGCTGCCCTGATCCCGACTTGCGCGCCATCGCGTCGCCCAGCAGCATCACTACATGCTCAAGCCGTGGATGATCCCCGCCGACCTCGCCCCCGGGGATGCAAAGAGTGCGACGGGCGATTGGTCCGGCTTTGAGCTGCATGACATCCGCAGCATCGACGACCCGATGTTTCGCATGGCGTTCGACGCGCTGTGGGAGGAGTTCGGTGCAAAGAACGAACTCGAAACCGCCGACGTTCTCGCGCAGCGCATGAGGTGGGATCCCTCCCGCCTCGTGAATGGCTGCTCGCTCCTCTACCAGCTCCTGCTCGTTACACGTGACGGCGCATTTGTCGGCGTGCGCGACCACGCCGCGATCGTGCGACCGGATTTTGATGCCGCGGTCGTTCACATGTCGCACAACCTCGTCGCCCCGGATGCGCGGAGATCCGGCATCGCGGGCTGGTTGCGCGCGCTGCCCGTGCAAACCGCCCGAGCCTGCCTGGCCTCCCAAAAACGGACAGGCCCCATCATCCTCGTGGCGGAAATGGAGCCGCTCGACGCCACGGACGTCGCGCGCACCATCCGGTTGACCGCTTACGAAAAGTCGGGATACCGCATGATCGACCCGTCCGTCGTTTCCTTCCTTCAACCCGATTTCCGTCCAGCGCAGGAGATTGACGCCACCGGTGGTCCGCGCCCGCTTCGACTGAACCTGCTGGTGCGAGTTGTCGGCGAAGAATTCCGTAAATCGCTCGATGGAGCCGCGGTTCGAGGCATCGCCACGAGCCTCTACCGGATGTATGGCGCCGGGTTCCGTGAAGAAGACATGAAGCCTCTCTGGGAAAACCTCGAACGTTTCCCCCCGGACGACGCGACCGTTCGTCTCGTTCCCCCCACCGCCGCCCCATGAAACTTCCGGTCTATTTCCATCCGGGTTACGAAGCTCCGATCGGCAACCACATCATGCCGATTCGGAAGTTCCGTCTTGTCGCGAACGAGCTTCGCGACAATCCGCGCATCGACCTTCGCGAACCCGAACCGGTCTCGGACCACGACCTGCTGCGGGTTCACACCGCGGAATATGTCGAAGCCGTCCGCACGGGAGAACGACGCTCCCTTGCGGAATCTCAGAAATTTCCGTGGTCTCCGGAATTGCTTCCCTCGGTTTGCCTGACCAGTGGCGGCATGCTCGCCGCCGCGCGCACCGCGCTCAAGACCGGCATTGCTGCGGCACTGGTCAGCGGATTCCATCACGCATTCGCCGACCACGGAGAGGGCTTCTGCACCTTCAACGGCCTCGTCATCACGCTTGAGCGTCTGCGGGCGGAGGGCCGGATTCGCAACGCAGCCGTGCTCGACATGGATCTTCACTACGGCAACGGCACCGCCACCCTCGCCGAGAGTCGCGACTGGATGTTCGCGCTGTCGATTTACGGAAACGACTACTGGGGCAACGCGTCGAAACGCGATGTCTCCGTCATTCATCACCCTGCCGGCCCGAACCACCGCGAAGCAATCCTGCCGAACGGCTGCATCGGCGGGGAAATGCTCGATATTCTCGATCGCAGCCTGCCGCTCCTCCTCGAACGCGGGAAACCCGACATCCTTCTCTACCAGGCCGGTGCCGACCCGCTTCGCGATGACCCTTACTCTCCGCTGGATCTCGGTCACGCGGATCTCGCGGCCCGCGACCGGAGGGTCTTCGAGTTTGCGAAAGCCCACGGCATCCCCCTCGCATGGAATCTCGCCGGCGGATACACGAAGGACACCTCGCAGGTCGTCCGGGTTCACACGAACACCGCACGCGCATGCTGCGAAGTGTTCTCGAGCTGAGCCGGCCCACAGGCCTTCTCTCCAGCTACTCCTTTGGCAGAATCTGTGGCTCTCTTTTTGGAAGAAGCGCCTCTTGAGCTTCCCAATCCTGTTCCCTCTTGAACGCTCCACCGCCACCTCCCAGCCGAAAGACCACGAACGCTTTCACCACGTCGCCATCCTCCTGCAGATCCAAAAGGAATGGCGTCTCTGCGGGATCGCTCTTCGACACATTGACGACCGAAATGCGCTCCAGCATCCGGTCGAGAGTTGCCCTCTCCAGATAGCCATCCGTCACGAGCGGTTCCAGATAGGCCCTCGCTGTTTTTGCCCCGATGTCCGCGGGCAGTCCGTAGCTGCCGGTCCCCGATTGCGAGTCGTCTAGAATCTTCAACGAGATCGCCTGCTGCAATGATCGCATGTCGGCCAGTAACTCCGTCATCCGTTGGCGATCCATCCTGGCCGTGATACTGGGAAACCCCCACCACACCGCGATGGCAGCAATGCCGAGCACAAGAGCGACCACGAAACCGACGCGTCGCCCGGGTGATCGGCTGGGCATCGGCTTCGTGGTCATTTTTCGTCGCTCTGCGGGTCAGGCCGTATAGCTGTTCGAGGTCGTCGTTCCGCCGTGGCCCGTCCAGTTCGTGTGGAAAAACTCGCCTTCCGGCTTGTCGACACGCTCGTAGGTGTGTGCACCGAAGAAGTCGCGTTGAGCCTGAAGCAGGTTCGCCGGCAAACGCTCCGAGCGGTAGCTGTCGTAGTAACCGAGGCTCGCGGTGAATGCCGGGGCGGCCACACCGCTTTCGACCGCGGCAACGATCGCACGCCGCCATCCCGCCTGCGCCTTTGCGAAGACGTCCGTGAAGAACGGTGCAAGCATGAGGTTCTCGAGATTTGGATTCGTCTCGTAGGCTTCCTTGATGCGGTTCAGGAACACGGCGCGAATGATGCAGCCGCCGCGCCAGATCGTGGCGATGTCGCCGAAGTTCAGGTTCCAGTCATAGAACCTGCTGGCGGTTGCGAGCAGGTCGAGGCCCTGCGCATAGCTCACGATCTTGCTCGCATAGAGTGCGTCGCGCACATCGGCGATGAGCTGTTTCCGATCCCCGCTGAATGCGGGAGCGTTCCATGCAGGCAGGACCTTGCTCGCAGCGACACGCTTCGACTTCATGGACGACAGGATGCGCGCCTCGACGGCGGCATTCACCGTAGAAAGAACCACGCCGTGCTCGACGGCGTTGCCCACGGTCCACTTGCCCGTGCCCTTCTGACCTGCCTTGTCGAGGATCACATCGACCATCGGAAGTCCCGTCTCCTCGTCCTTCTTCGCGAAGATTTGCTCGGTGATCTCGATGAGGTAGCTGTTCAGCTCGCCCTTGTTCCACTCCGCGAAAATCTCGTGAAACTCGTCGGCGCTCGGATTGATCGTCGCCTTCAGGATCGCGTAGGCCTCGCAGATGAGCTGCATGTCGCCATACTCGATGCCATTGTGGACCATCTTCACATAATGGCCCGCGCCGTCCGGCCCCATGTGCCGGCAACAGGGCTCTCCGTCCACATGCGCCGAGATTTTCTGGAAGATGGGTCCGACCGCGTCCCACGACTCCTTTGAGCCGCCGGGCATGATGGACGGGCCTTTCAACGCACCCTCCTCACCGCCGGAAACACCCGTTCCGACATAGTGGATGCCCTTCTCGCGCAGCGCCTTCTCACGTCGCTGCGTGTCCGTCCAGAGCGAGTTCCCGCCGTCGATGATGATGTCGCCTTCCTCGAGCAACGGCACGAGCTGCTCGATCACCGCGTCCACGGGCGCGCCGGCCTTCACCATGATCATCGCCTTGCGCGGGCGTGCGAGCGACGCGACGAATTCCTCGAGCGTTTTCGTCGGATGGATATTTTTCCCTTTCGCCCTTCCTTCGGCAAATTTTTCCGTCACCGCCGTCGTGCGGTTGTAAACACTCACGGAGAAGCCCTTGCTCTCCATGTTCAACACGAGATTCTCACCCATGACGGCGAGACCAATCAGACCGATGTCACTGCTCATTGAATGGGCAATTCTCGATTTTCGCCTGCCGAATGGAAAGAGGATTTCGGTCGCGCCGTCCAAATTGGAGAATTCCCGCCTTCGCACTCGATAATCGGAGCGCGACATCCGAAACTTCCCGCGTGGACTTTTGCGAGATCACCGTCACCGACCTGCCGATCCCCGCACCTCCTCCCGGTGAATCCGCGGCGTGCGGAGGCATTGTTGACTTCTGGGGCGTGGTGCGTCCCACGGAAAATGGTGAATCCATCTCCGGGATCCACTACACCTGCCATCCACGAATGACCGGACCCGTGTTGCGCGGCATCGTCCAGCAGGCCGCCTCGGCGCACCCGCTGCTCGGATGCCGGCTCGTTCACCGCATTGGATTCGTCGCCACTGGCGAGACATCCCTTTTTCTCCGCACCGCGTGTGCGCACCGGGATGCGGCCTATACCGCAAGCCGCGCAATGATCGAGGATCTCAAGCGTCTCGCGCCGATCTGGAAGCATCCTGTTCCGACGCTCCACACCGCCGGAATCGCCGCCTGATGAATCTCCCGAACAAACTCACCATCGGCCGCCTCGTTCTGACGATCTTCTTCGTCGCGTGCCTCTCGATGGATTTCCCATTCAGTCGCACCGCGGCGCTCGCGCTCTTCCTCCTCGCGAGTTTCACCGACTATCTCGACGGCATGCTTGCCCGGAGGCACGGGTGGATCACCGATTTCGGCAAACTCATGGATCCCCTCGCAGACAAGGTCCTCACCGCCGCCGCGTTCATTTGCCTGATTCCCTTTCATGCGATTCCCGCATGGGTCGTCATCGCGATCATCGCGCGGGAATTCCTGATTACGGGCCTGCGACTGCTCGCCGGCGCAAAGGGCGTCGTCCTCCCCGCGGAGAAGCTCGGCAAGCACAAGACCGGCTGGCAGATGGCCACGATCATCTTTTTCCTCCTGTTGCTTTCGCTCTCGGAGTGGAGTGCGGAACGTTTCGCGTGGATTGATCCGACGTGGAAGTGGCTCGGCGGAACACTGGTCGTCGTGACGACCGTGCTCACCGTCTACTCCGGCGCCCGCTATTTCTGGAACAACCGCTCGCTGATCGCGACGGCCTAGAAGAAGCTGCGCATCACCTCGACGGAATCGCCGGGATGCAGCGGGATATCGCGTTCCGGATGACGGCGAACCGACTTCAGATTCACGACGTCGAATTTTCCACCGCGATACACGCGCACCCTGGTCTGCGCGGCGTATTCGGTGAATCCACCCGCGGCGGTGATCGCCGCCAGCACCGTAAGATCCGGCGTGTAGGGAATTCGTTGGGGAAGTTTCACCTCGCCGCCGACATTCACGAAGCGATTCATCATCGGCACGCTGACCGTGATCGTCGGTGAGGAATACACACCCTGCTCGCGGTATTTCTGTTCGACCGCGTCCTGGAATTCATCCTGCGTGAGCCCGGCGGCACGGACACGACCGATGCCGGGCATGTTCACGAAACCGCGCGTATCCACCGTGTAGGTGCCGGTGACGGAGTTGATTTCCTCGAGCGGGACGCCTCCCAGGCGGATTTCCAGCGAATCACCGGCGCGCAGGCGGATGTTCTGCTCGATCTGGGTGTCCGACGGCACATCGGCAAGCGTGGGAAAACTGCGAACCTCGCTCTTCGATGCGCAACCGGGGCCAGCCAGCAGCGCCGCCAGGACGATAGCCGTTACAACGGGGAACTTCTTAATACTCATCACGGGATCCACGGGAGGACTTGGCGGCTACAGGGGATTTGGAAGACTTTGCGGACGCGGTCTTCTCCTCGTCCGGCGAGTCACCGTGATAGCCGTAGTAGTTCGTCTGATACTGGTAGTATTGATCGAGACGAATATCGACGTTGTTGAGCACCGCGCCCAGAAGGTTGCCTCCGGCGTTGAGCACGGCGTTCTTCACGCGGAGCAGCATGGCGCGCGGGAAGCGCCGGTGCTGGATGACGATCGCCGTCATGTCCACCGCCCGCACGATCAACGAGGAATCGCTCACGCCAAGGATCGGCGGAGCATCGATGAGCACCATGTCGTAGCGGCCCCGCACCTCTTCGATGAGGTCCGCCATTCGCTGGGAAGCCAGCATCGCGATCGCGCCGGCAGGAAGACGTCCGCTGGGAACGAAATCGAGCTTCGGCACCTTCGTCGACATGACCAGCTCGTCGAATGGCACGTCCTTCGAGAGATAATCGGTGAGTCCCTTCGAGTTGCTGACCTTGAAGATCGTATGCTGACGCGGACGGCGAAGGTCCGCATCGATGACCAGTGTGCGCGACCCGGCCTGTGCGAATGCGTAGGCAAGGTTCACGAGCGTGGTCGATTTGCCTTCGCCCGGTCCGCCACTGACGAGGGTCATCACGTTTGAGGAAGGACCACTCCGGCTGAATTCGATGTTCGTCCGCAGGATGCGATACGGTTCCGCCTCCGGCGCCTCCGGCGGCATGTCCATGAGAACGCCGGTGCCCTTTGGCACGACGGCGAGCACGGGCAGCGCAAAGTAGCGTTCGATGTCCTCCATCGTCTTCACGCTCGTGTCGAGGTATTCGATGAAGAACGCCATGCCGAAACCGAGCACGAGACCGAAGAACACACCCAGCGCCATGTTAAGGACGATGCGGGGACGGGATGGACGCTCGGCGGGCTCCGCCTTTTCCCAGATCACCGCGGGGTTCATCGGGATGTTCTGCTCCATCATCTGCGTCCAGTAGCGCGTGTCGGCCGCTTCGAGGACCTTCTGAGCCTGGATGTAGAGTGCCTTTGCTTCGTAGTAAGCGGATGCGTTCGACTTGGCTGCCTGCTGTTCCTCTCGAGCAGCCTCGAGTTCCTCCTCGAGTTCGCGAAGCTTCTGCTCCTCGATGACAACCTCCGAAGCCAGCGCGGACTTCAAGTTATCGATCTGCCCCTTCAATTGCTGACCAAATGCCTCCTTTGCAGCCACCTGCGCGCGGACCATCGGATGGGTGTCTCCATAGCCGGCATTCCGCAACCGGGCCTCTTCGGAGGCCGACTCCTGCCAGCGCGGCAGAATCTGAAGGATCGTTTGATCGTCGACCTTCAGAGTGGCAATGCTCCGCATGATCTGGTCGCCCTCCATCTTCTCGAGCTCCGCGTAACGGGCACGCGCCGCAGCCGTGAGCAACCGCTGCTCCTTCACCTGCTCTTCCACGGTCAGCAGCACCCGGTCCATCGCCTGCATCGGATCCTCGACGCTTTCCGGATTCAGATCGTAAACGCCCTTTTCCTCACGAATTTTGGCGGCCTGCTCACGGAGCATCTCCGTCTTCCGGCGCTGTTTCTCGACCTCCTCGGCCAGCGAAGCCAGTGATCGCTTCGTCCAGGCTTCCTGCTCCTGGATGCGCGCCTGCTGATATTGATCGGCAATCGCGTTCGCAATGTCCGCCGCCTCCTGTTTGTCCCGGCTGAGAATGGAAACCGAGATTAGGTCCGTGTTTCGCACCTCTCGGATGGACATCATCTTGAGGAGCTTTCTGTAAACCGTCTCTTTCGACTTGATGTCGTATTCCCTTGCCCACTTCTGCGCGAGATCGAGCCTGTCGATCACCGGCTGGAGGATTTCCTTGCTCTGGAGAATCTCAAACTGCGTCGTCGTGAATCGCGGATCCCACGACTTTCCCTTCGCCCCCTGCTGGAAGATCTCGAACTCCGCATCCTGCCGCACCTGGATCAGCACCCGTGAGGAATACTCCTTGGGCATCAGGAAGGTGATCGTGCCGGTGGCGATCATCACGAGCAGGAAAACAAGCAGGATGATCGGCCAGCGGACCTGAACGACCCGAAAGTAGTCGAAGAAATGGAGCTGCTGCTCCGAGGATTGCGTTTGCTGGGCCATTGCGGGGAGTCGGCTATGTAGGGGTTGCGGGAAAAGATGTCAATTCCATGCCCGGGACGTGGCTCAGAAAATGAGCTCCATACCGAGCGACGTCACATTGCGGGTGTATTCGTTGAACTCAATGTCGGAATAGACGGCAGAATACTCGTAGCGTCCGAAAATCGCAAACGACGGTCCGAGGCTATACCGAAGCCCCAACGTTCCGGTCAGGATGCTTTGGGAAAAGTCATTCACGTCCCCGGGAAGGTCATAGTTGTCATTCTGCCAGTAAACCGCAGCGCTTCCCGTAAGCCGCCCCGTGAATGCGTGCTCGATGCTGGCCCATGCGCGGAAGGTCTGTCGGATCGCAATGCTCGAGACGCCGGAAGGCTCCGTTCCATAGCGCAGATTGAGGGCGACCATGGAATTGGGTGCGTAACTGTAGATGAACTGCGACTCCACGAACGGCCCGAGATACGAGGAGTCACTCGTCTCGATCGGCTCCCGCACGGACCGGGCCTCCGCGCCACCACGCAGCGTCCAGATCGCCTTCGGGCTGATCGAATAGTCGAAACCAACGAGGAGCAGATGACCGTCGGACCCTTCATCCACTTCGTAGTAGAGAAGCGGATTGTAACGATACTCGACGACCAATGAAGCCCGCGGACTCACGAGATAGGCGAGAGAAAGGGAGAAATTCTGATCATAAAATCCGAGGCTCTGATTGATCGCCTCGTCAGCATATTCCACCCCGAGAAACTGATATCCCGCCGTGACACTCCACCTGGGACGGATGGCATAGGAAACATTAAAACCGGCGGTGGCGACCGTGTAGTCACCCGCGAATCGGGAAACGTTACCAATCAAGGTCGGATCCGGCTGCGACAGATACTGCACGGACGCCATCGCGTTCATGGAGAGACGCCGGGACACACGATACTCGATACGGATGGCGCCTCCACCGTTGTAGTCTGTCGGGTCCGAGGCGCGGTTGTCGAAATAGGTCACGCCACCGGAAAGCTCCAAATTGATTTTCAGCCGCTCCGTTCCAAAGCTATAGGCGAGAGTTCCGAAGACCGACCCAAACCCACTCCCCTGCGGGTCCGTGTTCATCGTGAACACGTTGTCGTCATATCCGGCACGCACCCCGGCAGTTAGTCGCAAAGGATCGCGACTGCCCGGCGCAGGAGGCCCGAACAGGCTGAAGCCTTCCTCGACCAAATGGGACATGGAGTCTAACAGCGTGGTGCGTCGCATCGGGGAACGCTCGACCTCCTCCGAGGCTTCCTGGACCGCGAGCGGGGGTTTGGACTCCGCCGAAACGGATCCCACCTCCGGCGCAGGACTCTCCGCCGCACGTTCCGCCGCACGTTCCGCCGCACGTTCCGCCGCACGTTCC
>CALGTD010000058.1 GCA_937901895.1 uncultured Spartobacteria bacterium
CGCCTGCCACTCCGCCCGGTTTCGGTCGTAGTATTCGATTGTGCGCGAGTAGCCGCCTTGGCGCTCGGTATCGGGAAACGAGATGTTGAACAGCGCCCGCCAGTTTTTCGTCAGGTTCGCCGTCACTTCGAGTTCAACGCCGGTGCCTTTGTAATCGATCACCTCCGACGGGTTGGTCGGTATCTGTCGCGGACTGGTCGCCACGTCGTCGACGACATTCCAGAGCGCATTGATCTCGTTCCGCGGGAAGGAGACGCCCGTGTTGGAGTCGTTCGTCTGCTCGTTCATGTAGTAGCTGATCGAGCCGTTGATGCGGTTATCGAGGTAGGAGAACTTCAGGCCGAACTCGACGCCTTTGGACTCCTTGGCCGGAAGCGGGACGCTGGGGATACCTGTGGTCGGATCCATGAGGAGTCCCACGTTCGACGTATCATAGCCTTCGGAATAGGCCGCGTAAGGCGAGATCGACGAAGTCAACCGATACACCGCCCCGACCGAGGTGGACACCACGGGTTTGAACTCATCTCCGGGCAAACGATCGTTGTAGCTCGTGAAGTGGCCGTCGGACGGATCGGCATTCGCGGTGACTCTTTTCTTGCGCAGCTTGTCGTGGCGAACGCCGACCAAGGTGACCAATCGACGGCTCTCAAACCACTTCGACGAGGCCGCGATCTGGCCCGAGTAGAGGTCCTTGTCTTCGCCGGGGAAGGAGTTCCAGATTCCCATTTTCACTCCCGTCGGAAGTTCGAAATCGATGCCACGCTGATCTTCATAGATGCGCATCCGCAACGAGTTCGGGTTGACGAACGGATTCTGAAAGCGCGCGCCCGGCACATCCTGCATGATCTGCTTGGTGTAGTCGCGATATTGATCCCGACGATAACCGGCACCGATCAGGATGCGATGCTCGGACCAGGAACCCAGATTCGTCAGATAGGCCGCCGACGCACGCGCCTCATAGAGCGTGTTCTCCTGCGTGGTGAACGAAAACTGTCCCGTCTCCGTGTAGCGTTTGCCGAAGTTGGGATTGGGCGAGCCGTTCGGCAGGTTCTTGTTGATGTCCAGAAACACCCCCTCGGACGCCATCTGGTATTGCTCGCGGCGCTGCCGCGCAAAACTGCCCGCCACTTCGAGGAAGAGATTATCGCCCACCTGGTGCTCGATGAAGGCGGCGTAGGTGCGGTAGTTCAGCTCGACGTCGTTTCCGTCGCCCAAACGAATATTGTAAGCGCGATAAGGAACGACGGGGGTTGTCGGGGGAAGATGGGACGGACGCCGGATGTCCAACTGATAGCCGGTTCCCGCGGTCTGCGCGAAACCCGTCCAATCGACGATGTTGAGCCCCGTGCCCGGCATGAACACCTTGTAATTGGCGCCCAGTCGCGACGTGCCCGAGCCGGCGACGATCGGTTCGTTCGCCGCGCTGTAGGTCGTGAGCTGGTTCCACGAACCGTAGTTGTCTCTCAGCACCGAGCCCAGCCACGGCGAGGACTGATTCTGTCGGTAGACCTCTCCTTCGATCCGCACCGTCGTGTGTTCGAACGGCTTCCATGTGGTCGTGATGAAGCCCCCCTTGCGCTTCGTGTAGGTGAAATCCCGCCAGTCGTCCTCGTCCTGATACAACGCGCTTCCGCGCACCGCGATGTGGTCGTTCAGCTTGAGGTTCACGTCAGCCGTGGTCCGGCCGAATCCGCCGTAACTGCTGTGGCGATACGTAAGCTGCGCGAAGTTGCGAAACTTGGCCTGCTTCGTCGAAAGGTTGAGCGCTCCGCCCGCCTTGGTGTCGCCAAACACCAGCGCATTGGGTCCGCGTGCGGAATCCAGTCGCTCGGTGATATAGCTGTCCGGATTCACATAGCTCATGAAATAATTCCTATACAGAAATCCGCCGGGGAAACCGCGCAGGCTCACGCTATAGTCATTCATGCTCGCCGGGTTTCCGGGAACCGAATTGGGGAAATAGTTGGCCGCGGCCTGAAGGTCCGTGGCGGCGATGTCGTCGAGAAACTCCCGCGTCAACACGCTCACCGAGCTGGCCATTTCCTGCAGCGGCGAGGACATCCGGCCGCCGGCCAGCGAATTGGCGGCGGTGTAGCCATAGTCTTTGGTGGAGGTGACAGAGAACGGGGAAAGCACCACGGGCTCTTCGCGGGACGAAAGATCGTCCGAGGTTGGCTCGATTTGGGCCGTCAAAATGGAGGTTCCGAGGGCGGCAAGCAGCGCGGAGAGACGCGCAGAAAAAGATTTCTTCATTTTCTCTAAAGGGGGTTTGGGTTCGATGGGTGTAGGTGGGCCGGCCGGGGGCTCTTCCGGCGGATCTCTCGAACCCGGTTTCGCTACGATGGAAATAGCCTTCGTCTTGGCGTCCTGCCGCGCACGCAGTCGCGTTCCCGCCAACATCTGCTTCAGCGCGGCCAGCGGAACGTGCTCTCCCGAAATCGCCTTCGTCTGAACGCCGCGAACGTCGTCGGGTGAATACAACACCTGCTCGCCCGACTGCGCGGCAAATTGCTTCAACGTGCTTTTCGCATCACCCGACGTGATCGAAAACGTGCGCCGCACCGTCTCCGCCGCCTGCAGGTCGGCCGTGAGGAGAAAACCCACGCAGGCCAGCGTTCGCAGCCCCACGGATTGCGACCGGCCGCCAGGCGAACCACTGCGCCGGGTAACTCTGAAAAAGCGCGACATTTCCGTTGGGGTAAAGGAGCTCCAGGAAAAGGGAGCACCTGGGTAGACGGACGACCGCCATGGAACTGCTAGACGCCTTTCCAAAAAACTTCCGAAGACCAGGCGGAGGAGGTGAAACCACATCGCCGCCAACGGGAATCTCCAGAGCCGGTTGGTATTCAGCTCTTCAATACAAAGATTCCGCTTCTCCGGGCGGTCTTCGATGCGGGCGTCCTTCCACTCGCCGACCGCCCGGTCGCGCCCTGAGACCGCCGGAACCTTCATCGCGCCGCGCGTAGAACAATCTCTCGATCCGTGTGCCAGGCCGAGACGTTGAAATCCGTCTCGAGCAGTCGCACCAAAGACTCATAACCATCGGCGCGAAACGTGCCGCTGAATCTTTTCTTCGCCAAGGTCGGGTCGGCGATCACGAGCTGCCGCAGATTGTAGCGATTGAACTCCGTGACGACCTCCGCCAGCGGCGTCTCATCGAACTCCAGGCGTCGCTCCTGCCACGCCAGCGTGCGCTGGGTCACCGTCGAGTCGACTTTCTCCACCAGAGCCGTGAGCGGATATTCCTCCAGCGTGTTCGAACGCGATGGCACGATCGCCCGTTCTCCCGCGACGAGCAGCGAAGGTTCGTCTGCTGTGGACAACGGCAGGAGCGACCTTCCTTCGCGGGCATCGTCGATGCGAACACGGCCTTCGGTGACGAGAACCTCGAGCGCGGAATCGCGTTTGCGAACGTTGAAAGCCGCCCCCCCCGCCCGAACCGCCCCCCCGCCACTCGTGACCACGAAGGG
>CALGTD010000059.1 GCA_937901895.1 uncultured Spartobacteria bacterium
GATGTCCGTGATGCGGACAACCGTGTGGTGCTGGCGATGGCCGCGAATCCGCTTGGAATTCTGGCGGCGACGCTTCTTGAAGGACAGGACCTTCTTGCCGCGGTTATGCTCGACCACTTCGGCCTTGACCGTCGCACCGGAAACGAAAGGTGCGCCAATCTTGGCATCGGCGCCCACGCCGACTACGAGGATTTCGTTGAATTCAACGACGGAACCAGCTTCGGCTTCCAGCTTTTCGATGGTAAGCACGTCGTTGGCTGCCACGCGGTACTGCTTACCGCCGGTCTTGATGACTGCGAACATTTTTTATCCTTTCATGTTCGTTCCGGCTCTGCCTTTGGCAAGGCGGCCGTCTTTTTATCAGTCGGACTTGAGCAGGGTTTTCGAAGAACAATCTTCGGGGATATCTGCCGGTGAACTGCGCAACGGCCTGAAGCCAAAGCGCAAGCAGAGGGAACGGAATCTCTTCTACTCCCACTTGCCTGTCCCGATACGCGACGAACAAACAGCTGTCAAGATAAATGGATGCAGATGAGTGAGATTGGCCTCTTGCCAGCACCACCAATCGTCGCTATGAGACAGCCCGCGCCACAGAGCGCCGACCAGAATCGACCGGAGAGGTGGCTGAGTGGTCGAAAGCACCGCACTCGAAATGCGGCATACGGGCAACCGTATCGTGGGTTCGAATCCCACCCTCTCCGCCATCGTGAACCTTCGACCGCAAGGCTTTACCGGCAGCCGCGGTTACTTTCCGATTCCGTCGCCAGTCTCTGGATTGGTTTGGGCCACACCAGCGGCACTGCGGCTTGGCATCAGCCAATATTGCTCGATGGTCCACAAGGCGCCGGACGTCACATCGCGAATGTTGTCGATGGTCCTTTGATAGTCTTCGGAACCGAAATTGGACCATCCTATCCGCGATTGTTTTCGCCAGAACCATGCTCGCCCGCCGACGTTTCTGACGGCGAGGTTGCCAAGCAGAAAGCGATCTATCGGCGGATGAAGAGCATTTGCCTTCTCCTGCATGCTGGCGTCGCGCAAAGGCTCTGGCCCGCATAGGAATAGGCACTTCAAGTATACGTTTATGAGTTTAGCTGCGACGCCATTGGTAAACCTCTCTGGCGTGGTGTCCAGGATACAGCCGGCCGCCTTGCAGACTGCCTCTCTTAGCTCTCTATGAGTTCCATCAGAATCATCAGCTATTGGAACATCTTGCCAGGCCATCAGCTTTGATAGACCCGAGCGCTCGATGATCAGGACGCCTTGATCTCTGGTGAAACGGCAGTTTGGCGACGACCGCGCAGCCGTGACTGCAGCCCAAGCCGCAAACCGCCGCCTATGGTCATCGAAACCATACTTATCAAATTTTTCCTCCACTATATGGCGCTTCCCAACCGCCGCTGTCGATAGCGGAGTCTTTACATGCACTTAACCAGATCCTCCACAAGAGGTTGAATCTTCTTGACTTTTCCGGTGAGTTCATTATATTTAGTGCAAATGGATTGGGGTTCGTTCCTGGTCGGCGTCATGGCCTCGGTTTACCGGGGCCTTTCGCTTTTCATGGGAAGACCTTGAGGCCGAACGACTGACTACGGCCGATTGGCCCTTTCCAAAACTTCCGGCTTATTACATCGAATGCCCGGTTGGGCTGGTCGCCTTTGAGGATGCGGAGGCCTATTGGTCTGGCGATCAAATCAGCGATTTGAAGCCCAGTGGAATTTGCTAATTTCGATGCGAACACAATATCAAAGCATGGCATTTTAGCTTCTTCTCTGCCGCCCTGGAGGTAGTGATCGCCGGCTGCTATTCGCCTGAACTCAAGTTCGAGCGCGGCATCCTCTTTTCCTCGTCCAGCTTTCTCACGAGGGCTGCGAGATTCACAGACGATATGACATTGCTGATCATGGTTTTCGTTGTGCTTGATAAAGGCGTGGGCCATTTCCATGCAAAACAGAAGCCCAAGCTGATAGGGGTTCTCTGGGCGTGCATATCTCCGTTTTAGCCTATCCTTGCGTATCACCGACGATATCACGGTCATGGGCATCTGCTCGATGACGTCTGTGAGATCGTTCATGAAACGGTCTCTCAACTTGTCATACTGAAGAAAATGAAAAGGGCCGCGTCGTTTCACAATATCTGCTTCGTGCATCACAGCAGTATCATGCCCGAACCAACGAAATTTGAAATCCTGCATAGCCGGCACGGCCACTCGAACGTAGTCAGATTTCTTGAAGACGCAAAAAGCTAACGAGAAGATCGGATAGTTTTCATCGATTGAGGTCATGCTGTGGTCGCCGCTCTCGTCCACATACACAATGTAATCGCCGAACTGCACTGGCGTCCCTTCGAATCAACTTCAACATCATTTTAATAACACGCTGCCGGTTGTAGAGTCTTCGGCCCAACCATCGCGCGCCTGCCATGCCGAGGCAATCACTGACCCCCGCAGCGGGGTCTTCGATAATGGTTAGCCATGATGGCAACGACATCGGCTACCGTAGGTATTATTCCTTAAGTTGCGCTCAGCTTCCGGTTAGCCTGGAGTTGCTCAGAGCGTGTTAACTTGGGTGTGGCAATCCTTCCGAGATCGCAGGAGGAGCCATTGTTTAAGATCGACAAAAGTGACAACCGGATTGAGAGGCTTGCACCAAGATCTTTCTTAGAACTTGGTTTTAAGGAGCGTCAGCATCTCCAGGAGTGGATCGCCAATAAGCCTGACGCCCTTGGGGAGGATTTGCTCATCATTCAAAAAGAGTTTGCAGGCTTCTCAGACACGTCCGAACGCCTCGACCTTCTCGCGATCGATAAGCAGGGATCATTGGTAATCATCGAGAACAAGCTCGATGACACCGGACGCGATGTAACCTGGCAGGCGTTGAAATACGCATCCTACTGCGCACGTCTGACGAAGGACGACATCAAAAACGTCTATCAGTCCTACCTGGATCGTCACGCTGCCGGCTTGAGTGCGGAAGAGCAACTGTGCAGTTTTCTTGAAGAAGATGAGTATCAGGACGTTGCATTAAATAAGGGCGTCACGCAGCGGATCATGCTCGTCGCAGCGAATTTCCGTAAAGAAGTCACGTCAACCGTCCTATGGTTATCGAGCTTTAAACTGAGGATACAGTGTTTCAAGGTGACGCCTTTCGCTCAGGGAGATGATCTATTTCTAACTGTTGAGCAGATTATTCCAACCAAAGATGCGGAAGACTTCATGATCGGGCTAGCGGCGAAAGCCCAGGACGAGGTGAATGAATTGGAGGCAGAGAAAACGCGCTATGTCTTGCGCCGTGAGTTCTGGTCCAAGCTGCTTTCGGCGATGAATAGTCGGAGTCAGCTTTTTAGAAGCATCTCGCCGGGGCCGAAGACGTGGATCAGCGTAGGATCAGGTGTAAGCGGCATCATCTTTTCGTTCGTGATCGCAAGGGGAAGTGCGCGAGTTGAAGTCTATATCAACACGGCTCGTGCCGATCTTAATCACCAGCTTCTTGAGCAACTTCGTGCGCGCAGAGACCACTTCGAGACGAGGTTTGGCGGTAGCCTGACCTGGGACGACATGGAAGGCAGTAAGCCATGTAGGATCCTCTGCGAGACGCCCGGAAACTACTTCGACAAGAGCGAGTGGTCAGGTATGATTGACTTCATGGTTGATGCGATGATTCGGCTGCATGAATGTTTCCGAGATGAGATACCAATCGCAGTCAATAGCCTGAGATGATCTCCAAGCTTGGTCTGGTCATTCTTTCATGCCGTTCTAGCCTCATGCGCTTAAGGCGACATCGCTCAAACCCCTTGCTTCCTCCCATGTCTACGTTTCAGATTAGCAACATAGGCCTCGTGAGGCGCGGTGTCACCGAAGTCAGCCACATGACATGCTAACGCGCCGCATTCGGTGAGATGCCGAGCCGCGTGCTTCTAAGCGCGCATTATTCAGCGTGAAGTCGATCATCGAGCGTAGGAGAATCGTTGCAGCCAGAGGCTGTCTCAGCTAGGGCTTCAGCAGCCGTCGTCAGCAGCCGTCGTCAGCAGCCGTCGTCAGCAGCCGTCGTCAGCAGTTCGTATAGATCACCATTTAATTCGATTTTGCGCCTCAGTATTAGCTTGGAAGCTTCACTCAGTGCTGGCCAAGAGAGGAAGAAGCTGAGCGCCTGGTGGACGTTCTGAACATCTTGGCATGGGCGAACGCTTGCTCCTCGACCTCCAGATCGTCAAAGCCCAGGATCTTCCGGTTCTTCTCTGCGAGCTATTCGTCGGTTCGTTCCGGCCAAGCTACAAAGAGTGCCTTGAGGCTCTTCTCGGACAGGACCTCGGCATCTATTTTAGCGGCCATGGCATCACGCCAGCGTCTCACAAGCTTGATGGAAGCTCTGGATCAAGGAGCCGCTACCATCGGCAGAGCAGGCCGGTTCAGATAAGTGCCTAGCGGGTTAGCTCTGCATGCTTTTAACCACGGAGGCAATAACGTCGAGAAAGCGCTGCATTTCTTCCGGTTCATTAAGCGCTTCGATGGGGATGCGAACGTCCCCGCGTAGCGACGACAGTGTAAATTGCAGTCCTGCCTCCCGAAACGCATCCACCAATGCTTGACGAGCATCATCACTCTCAAATTTGGGTGAGCTGGAGAGATATGAGAGGGATGTATAAACCTTGCCTGCTGCCGTGACAAAAAGAGGATAGCGAGCTGAGCCATTCTCCAGGAGCTTCCAGCCTAGCGAGGGCGACTGAGCGTTAGTTACAAATGGCGCCAAATCCATCTGCTCTGCCCAGCTATAGATGCGCCGAGCTATCTTCGTCGCTTCTTCACCCTGACGCTCAATGAAGGTGGCGAACCATTCTTCTTCGCTCTGAGGGGTTTTGCTTCGACCAGCAGCCACCTTCTGCTCATCATTTTGCGATTGCCCCAAAATGCTCGTAGCGAGAACCTGACCGCTCGAGCCAACGTGCTGGCGCACTTCAACAGCGTAAACCTCCGCGGTGCGAAGCTGCTTTGCTAGAAACTCCACGATTCGAAGGAGTTCTGGAGGCATCTCGTCCACCAAAAAGATCAATCGGATACGACCACTTCGGAGATTGTGCTCCACCGTGGTCCAGAACGCTTCCTCGTCCAGTTCCTGACCGAGCTTGATGCGAAGCGCCTCCGAAGCATCTTCGCTTACTGCCGCGTGAGTAGTGGCGAATGCTTGGCGCAACTCACTAATGGACCAGTAGGCAGGGCCGTTCGCAGCATAGTCGAACATCTGACCAACGACTTCACGTCGGCTTCTGGTGTCTCGGCTACGCTTTACCTCGACGAGTGTCGGGATCGCATCTTGATCGACGTAAAGATGGTCAAGTGACCATCGCCGGTCGAGGAGGGCGCCATCGGGGACTGCTACCTCGCGCTGAACAAGAGCCCACCTTCGAGGTTCCTGACCCCGGTAGTCTCCTCCGAGGATTTCAGGGTGTTCAGCGAGAAGACGTTGTATGTGGTCCTCATTGTCGTATGCCTGAGGCTTCATCTCACTTAGAGATCCGTCTGCCGATATGTGAAACAAGTATGAGTGCTGCATCAGTCCCAGTCGCTATGCCGCTGTGCCAAGAGTGGTTTTAGCCCGCGATGGACGAACACCGCGATTGGCTTCAATGACGTCCGCTACTTCCCGCTGGTGATAGAAGCTATGGAGATCTCTCAGTGAAAGAAGGAACCGCCTCACGTGGGGTTCAAGAAGCTGAAAGTCTTGAGTAGCATCTATAACGCCGACTGCGATCTCAACTCCTGCATATCCCTTCGCTCGCGTTGTGCGCCAGCCTTCAGGTAGCAGGGCATTGAGCGCTCGCTCGGCGCCAATTGGATCTCGGGTTTCAACACGGAGTTCCACAGTCCCCATTTTCATCTTCATGACCAGAGAGTCTCCTCGTGCAGGCAGGGCATGGGGAAGATGAATGATGGAAGAGTCGTAACCAGCCTGCTCAAGCCAAGCCATACGCAGCTCTGGAAACTCACCGGCGGCTATTTGATAAACCGACTGATGGAAGTTGGTCATCCGACTGTCTAGCCGTTTGACGTAGCCTGTTCGGGCATCGCGTATGGCCTCGCTGAGCACATGGATCTTAAAAGCGTTCTGGTCTGGATCCTCCTTCGTCAACCAAGCGATGAGCCACTCGTAGGTTAGAAATCCATCTACGACGACCGAGTCCTCAGGAGGAATGTAAGCGCGATATGCTTCGGGAGAGAAGACTGCGACGAAGTAGCGGTCCCACAAGTTTCTGCTGCGCCCGTCTTCACCCCGGCGCCGATAGCGCCCGAGTTGATCGGGCATGAGAACTGCTCGCACCTTGTTTTCTATGAGTAGACCAACTTTCTCACTACCGACGTCGAGAACCGCCTCGACGTCAGTTTCTCCCAAAGACGTCTCGTGCACACTTCTCCGGATGCTCGTGGTGCGGCTGGAAGCCGGTAGGCCCAGATGCGCGCACAGATCAGCAACGAGTTTCGGCTTTGTTCCTAGCAACTCACAAAGCAGCAAGTCAGTCATGACTTCTTCGATGCGACGAAGCGTCCGGCTAGTTTCAAAGATGTTCGGGGTCACAACTAAAGTCCAGAAGATGATTTGCACTGATTTATCTCAGCGTGACCGAGGATTCGATCAGGTGCAAGCGAAATAACATCAGATTCGTGGCTTCAAGCGAAGGCGATATACTGTCGGATTTCTACCCCCGAGATTTTGAGGGCTCTCGCCGCGGGCATCTGAATAAACCATGATCATAACTGTCTAAGCACCAAGGCCGCGCCATCGCCACCGAATCGCTCGCATGTCCCAAAAAAGGCGCCATCAGTGGTTCAAGCTTATGATCTTGGCGGGAGCGAACGTCTCGAGCTTCTTCAGTCCCGATACCATGCCCTTGCCAAACCTGGGCGTGCCGACTGCTCCCTTGAGCCAGCATTCCTTCTTCGGCTTCACGTAGGTGAACGCCACACAGCGCTTGTCATCGATGCAAGCGAGCCGGCAGTCGAGCGGTGTCTTCGCGGCTTGCTCTGGTCTGCGTGACAGGTCTCCACCTGGAAGATCAACATCATCATATAGCGCCGACTGCGGATCGATCGCATCCCCGCCCCATTCATTCGCCTATGGAGACTTGGAACCGGTCCGGGGGAGGCGGGTTTACGAAACACCGGAAGCCCGTGTTGCGCCTTCAAGAAGGTTGGTGCGTGATCGGGGAAGCTGTAGGTGCGAGCCTGTTCGTATCATTGGCAGCGAACGGAATGGCGGGGACCTCGTCAAGCGCTTTTCTCCAGTCCTTCGACATCGCTTTAGCGAAGGGTGTCAGGATGAAGTCGCTGATCCTCCTGCGATCGCTAACTGAAAACAGAGGGATTGCATACATCCAGGCGATTTCTTGCAAGCTTTCTGTGGAAACGAGTCCCTCCTCGCCGGTCCAAATCAGGAGCTTGTTGTCTGCAAGGCAAACGGTCTCGTCGGCGAAGGGAAGAAACTCAGACTCCCCGAAATGCCCGCCCCAACTATCTCCCACCGGCGCCCATGTCACAATCAAGACAGGGAAGCCAACGTCGGAGGCAATCCAGCCAGCGTGTCCAAGATCAACAGCTAGCGCAAGCTCGCCAGCAGCCTTTGGCTTTGTGCGCTTGTGTATAGCCTGTCGTCTTGCTGGGAAAGTCCAGTGCCAGCCATCGATGATCCAGCCACTACTCGATTCACCAAAAAGATCTAGGTCCGCTTCGCTTTCATCGCCGGAAAACTCCAGACCATTCGGCCAGATATTGTCGAGGAGTAGTGACGAAATCTCTGACTTCAGTTCTTCGATTTCATTTCCAAGGGCGCGCATGACGCTCACGGCTGCAAGTGCATTTCTTCCCTGATCGCTCATCGTAACGCCTCACTTCTGGAAAAACATAGGAGTGGAGGCTTTCACAACCCTTTCTGGAAGCTGCCACCACGGCTGTGCAGAATGAAAAAGGGGACCGGGTTCGAGGGGCGCTACTTGCTCCTTCTTCGACCAGCCCTTGAACAGCTTCTGTCCTGAGTGCTGCAGAACCGCTGCTATGTCCGAGGCCAAGTTGTTCGTCTCCGTCGTCCCAAGTGCAAGGTTCCGATGGACCAAGCGTGCGGCAATATCGGCCCATGTCACCAGTATCCGCTGCCTCCTTATTTCAAGCGGGGCACCTTCTAACGCCAAGTATGCGATCCTCTTCCTATGTTCCAGTAGGAGAAGATGGAAAACACTGCCACTGGCAGGGACGCCGAAAATTCGCCATTGGTCGTCAAGTTGCGCAGCAGTAAGACGGTTTGCACCCCATTTAGCCTCCACGATTATAGTGATCGGTTCAATGTTTCGGGACTGAAGAACAACTTTGGCGTCGGGCTCACGGCATTCTTCCTTCGGCCATAATTTGATCTCGGATACGACATGCTGCGAAGAGATGACCTCACCTAGCGCCCAGCGGAGAAAAATAGTTGCTTTCTCTGGCGGTAGGTAGCGAAGCCCGCCGAACAGGCAGTCCGTAAGGATGTCCTCGCGGGGGACGCGCTGACCGTTCTTGAGGAAAAAATTACGAGCTTTGTCTTTGATTGTCGCCTGAAGCATCCACGTTCCGGTGCCTGTTCTGTTTGAGTTTAACCACGTGCATCAGCAAAACGGTGTAGTTCGGCTGCAACTCCTCGTAAGTCACTATCTTGTCAAACTGTTCCGAAGACTGTCGTCTCGACCAAGCCATACGGTGCTAAAAAAAATGACCTGCTCCCCTGATTGTCCGCGTTTAAAAGTTAGCTCTGTTCATATTTTGGTCCTCTCTGGGCCAGGTTGCAAACTCGTAAGGGGTTAAGCCGTCGAGGCTGGTATGCGGGCGGTTCAGGTTATAGTCGTTTCTCAGTCTTCGATAATCTCCCTGGTGTGGCGGTAGCTGGTGAAGAGATGCTCGTTGAGGCATTCATCGCGCAGCCGACCATTGAAGTGTGTTTAAGCATGGAATGTTGACCCCACTGGCGGGGTGATACTTATCCAATTTT
>CALGTD010000060.1 GCA_937901895.1 uncultured Spartobacteria bacterium
GGCTTGCTTCCGCGAGGTCGAACGCGAAGGCCTCGGCCGAAGCGTGCTCGCGCGGTGGGCCAGCGCAGGGGCGGCCAGTCTAGCGACGTGACAGCGCGAGCTCCCCGCCTTGGGTGGGGAGCCACGATGGCGCGGAGCGATCGTCATGCTCTGATGGACCGTGGCCGTGAGTCAGTTCGCGCGACGACCATGGGCGCCGCAGGCGCGTAGCTTCCTCGAGAGCCAAACCATCACGGCACGGGTAATACTGCCGGCAACTCATTGCCATAGCTGTCGAGACCGAATGCCGAGGGTGATGCGGATATCTCTCGGAGGTGGACAGCCAACTCGCCACCGGTGAGCCGTTCAGAACCAACGAAGCGGGCCTCCGCGGACATTCCGTCACCGTCAAGGTGACGTTGGAGTCCATCAACAAGGGCTTCACCGGGGATGCCGTCTGAGAGAACCTCGATCTCGTATACCGAGCGGTAAAAGGTCCGACCCGTATTCGGCAAAGGTGGCGGCGTTTCTCTTCGTGCCGGCGCGATGCGCCATGGTGCGCTCGGCGCCAGTTCGGCGAGCTTTGCAGGCATTGCCTGACCCTCGAAGCTCTCGTGGAGGAGGGCAACGAAAGCCCCATCAGCGAGGCGACATGCCCCACTCGAAACGCCAAGATCCGCGGCAATGCCACGTGCTAGTTGAGCGCCCGCCGCCTCGATTGTGCGGACGAGCTCGACAGCGCCGGGAGTGCCCAACCGAAGAGCGAGGTCAGCCAACTGGCCAATGTCAAAAGGGACGGGTGGTGCGGTGGGATTCATGGATGCTGTGCCTGCTTTGTAGCGGTGGTGGAAAGCTCCTCACGAGCCGCACGACGCTCGGTCGAGGTGATGGCACCCAAGGCGACCAAGCAGACGAGGGCGGTAAGGGAGAGTGCGACAACGAGGAGTGGGTTGGTGCGACAGTCCGTTGAGGCGTTCGGCATGAGTAAGGATAGGTATCCCGTGCAAAACGCCAAGGGGTCCAGGTTATGGGCACCCGTCGCGTCAGTCTCAGTCAGAGCAAAAGCGGCGTCGTGTTTAGCGACTGATGGATGCGCACGAACGCGTCCTCATCAGCGGTGACCAAGATGGGGTAGCGGCCGGCAGAGAGGCATTGGTCGACGAATCGGTGATCGGTGGAAAAGAATTCAGCGACCCCCTGGCCGGGTGCTGTGCAGGTCCGGAGCAGCAAGCGTGTCAGTGCCTCACGCCGGTCGATACCGCGCGGAATGCTGAGTAGCGGAGTGTCGAACGTGAGCTGTTCGACGGCCGGAAAGCCTCCGTCCGGAGTCCACTCGTAAAGGGCGATGCCGGCAGTCAGGCGAAGCGGAACGTCGTGATCTTCCGTGAAGACGGGAAACCACTGCCGGCGGTGCCAGCCATGTTCTGTGGCATACGCATCGTAGCGGGCAAGTGTCGGGGGTGGATCCTTCCGGGCAGGGTGTATCAAGGCAAAGCGACGGGTTGCGGGACCGTCAGTGCGTGTTACCCGAATGAGTGCGGCGGAAAAATCCGAACTGGAGGCTTCAGGGATAAAGCCAAGGTGACAAGTCCGGTTTCTTGGGATACCCTTCACCGGTGCAGCAACGGTTACTCCCGAAGTCCGGAGCCACAACCTGTAGGATGCTGCCAAGCGAAGAGCCACGTGGATAGATACGCATCAAAGAGCGCACCTGTGAGAAAAAAACGTGAGCGCCGCAGTAGTAACCGTATGAGGTATCAATGGAACATCTTTCAGGACCTGCCGGGCATCGTGGATGTCGCCGAGCGGGGTTATGTCCGGTTGCGACAGGACCGGCCGTTGTGGTTACGGAACATCGTTCGCATCGTCACGGTCATCCGGGCCGCGATCAGTGCTGCACGGGTCGCTGCCAACGTCAGTCCTGCAACGGCACCGGCCCCCGCTAAAGCAGTCCGGGTTGATGCTGCGCATTCGTTGAACCCACAGGGACTCGCCCCAAGCGAGCGATAAGTTCGCGGGTGATGTCCGTCTCGGAGACATCGTTCGCCAGCCAAGTGCCGCCCTCAAGAACCGCGCGTGTGACGCGGCGTTTTTCGGCAAGGATGGCCAGCGCCATATCGTCGATCGTGTCTGGCGCAACCAGGTAGAAAACTTTGCACGGCTCGGTCTGACCGATGCGGTGAATACGATCCTCCGCCTGCTTCATATCCGCGGGAACCCAGCCAAGGTCGACCATGATCGCAGTGCGAGCGGCCGTCAGGTTGATGCCGGTCTTTGCTGCTTCGAGCAATCCCACGAAGAAACGCACATTCGGGTCGTTCTGGAACTTCTGAACCGCCTTTGCGCGCGCGTTCTCAGTAAGTCCACCGTGATACTCGACGAACGAACCCTTCGGCATTTGGGCGACCATTGCCGCCATGGTGGTGCGGAATGACGTGAACAGGACGACCTTGCCCTCCACGCTCTGGGCGAGGGTGAGCGCCGCTGCCGCCTTCAGCTCGGACAGCCGCTGCCGGAGAATGGTGATCTTGACCATCTGGTGGCCACGAAGCCACGCGGAGTTGCCCGACTTCATGCGCTCGGTGATGTAAGCAAACCAGTGGTGACGGTATGCCGTCATCTCCGCCGGGCTCAGACGGACTTTCCGGGCAACCGCACGCTTCGGTGGCAGCTCAGGCAGGACATCGCTTTTTCGACGTTGCAACAACCAGCCGGTCAGGTTCGCAGCCAACGTGTCCGGGGAAGTGCAACCATCGGCTTTGAACCCATACTCCGTGCGCTCGGCGCCGCAAAAGCGATACGCGAAGCTCTTGAAGCGGCGGCCCAACGGATGCCGCGTGATTCGCAGCAGGTTGAAGAGTTCGCGAGGTCGGGATGGTAGGGGCGTGCCGCTCAACGCGTAGACGCGGCGAACCGTCCGACAGGCGGCAAAGGCATGTGCCGTGCGATGAGTGTCCGGTGCGTTGCCGCGTCGGCTCTCGCGTGCGTTCTTCACGAACTGTGCCTCGTCGAGAATGGCTGTCTCGAACCGCGCCGCGCAAAGGGCCCCGGAGAGCTTCGCGAGCTGCGAATAGGCGACAATGACAATGCGGGCAGTGTCCGCACGAACCTCCGACGGCGTGGTCGGCATCGAGACGCTTACCGTCGGTGCAAACGAGCGGATCTCCGCACGCCAAACGGACCGGACACCGGCAGGGGCAATCACCAGCGCACGCCCGCCGGCAAGTAAGGCCGCAGCCAGCGCCGATCGAGTTTTACCGAGACCCATTTCGTCGCCAAGCAAGCAACCAAACCGACTAACCAGGAAAGCGGCAGCTTCCACTTGATGCGGAGCCAAGCCGGAAGGGTAAGCAGCAGACACGCGCGGGAGCGCCGCTTTGGCCCTGGCATCCAGCATACCAAACCGACCCGACTCCCGTTCCCAACCGCGAAAACCTACAATCACCTACCGAGATACATTAGTCCCCGATTTGAAAAACGCCAAAAACCCCATGTTTTACTCTGTTACGGATTTTTGTTCACTTTAGCATCTTACCCCCCCAAGATGCTAAACTTTGAAAAATCCATTTTCGGATTTTTCGCCGGGCCTCTTGCTGATGGTCGAGAGGGTTCCTACCCTCTTGAATGAACGATTATTCGGAGCTCTCCGATGTGGAAGTTGTCGCTTTGGGACAGTCCATAATCCGATCGGAACGGGAGGCTCTTTTAGCGACAAGTGCCGGTCGTGCAGCGGCGATTCAGGAGCTAATGACCTTCAAAGAAAGCTCCCGGCAGCGCCGGATTACCCCCAAGGAACTCATCGCCAGCGTCGCAACTTTATCCCCGGAACTGGGGGAGATTCGGGACGCAATGACCGCTGACGCGTTGCGTCTTTTTAACTCCACGCACTGGAATCGGGTGCGCGAAGCGGTGGACAAATGCAACGACCGTGGCCGGGAAAAGTGGGAACAATACGCGAAACAGTTGGGTGAAATCGTGGGCGTTCTTGTGTCACGGCACCGAGCGATGATGCACAAAATTGCTCTCGAATATCACGGCAGGACACCTCTATCCGTGGCGGATCTGGTCTCCGAAATGATCTTGATCATCCCTGCTGCTATCGAGCGTTATGACCCGGACCGGGGCGCTGGGGTGCTCACCGCGTTGACCTGGTCTTTCAGGCAGGCCGCCTTGCGCGCAATGGAAAAGGAGGAGCCGCTGAAGGTTCCGAAACGCACGTTCTTCGTCCGCAAACGCATCTCGGAAATCTATCTGGAATGCGACCAGGCACAGGCTCCGCGACCGTCAAACGATGAGCTTGCGAAGATGCTCGACGTTCCTCGAGAGACGGTAGGTGCGGCTCTGTCACGGACGATTTCCCTCGATGAACCGGCGGGCGGGGACTATGAAGGGATGACGTATGCGGAAGTGATCGGAGGGGTTGAGGAAGTGGATCACGTGGACGCGACCTATCTCATTGCGACGGTTCAAGACCGCATCGCTCGTCTCCACAACGATCAGCGAAAATGCCTGATGCTGCGAATTCCGTGTCAGGTTCAGACGGGAATTACTTCTCTTCCTTTAACGATCGACGACGCCCGTAGAAGGCTCGTTACAAGGTCGGCGCGAATCGTCGAGCGTTACGTCAAACGAACTACAAAAGCCCGCTAACGCCAGCGCGGGCTAGGCAATCGCAAAGCGCTGCGTCATCGCCGGTGGTGACAACATTGATATTCGGACGCCCTTGCGGAAGTCGCATCCGAAGCTTGCCGGCAATCGCATCATCCGCCACGAGATAGATCACAAAGCGGTTGGCAGGACGGAGCCGGAGAAGCTGTTGTTCATAAACGCGGGCCTTCTTCACGGTTAATTCCACCTCGAAGTGAACTCCAACCTGGTCAACTTCGAGCAGGAAGTCTGGAACCATTGCGATGACAGGGGAGGGGTGCCGTGGAGGGGTGCCGCCGCCATACCAACCCAATCCAAAGCGGAGAATAAATTCGGGAATAATCCGCGGACTTTTCCCGAAATGTCGCAGGACAAAAGTCACCCACTCTGCATGCAGGAATGATGACAAAGCGTGTGCCGGAAGAAACCTACCGGGGCTAGTCTGGTAGCGTGAGGGTGTGGAAAAATCGAGGTGACGGCGCCTCGGTAGAAACTCCTCCGATATCATTTTCTTTGTAAGAACAGGCCGATAGTAGAGCAGCATCGCTGAGTCCGTGGTGGGCACGCGTGCATATCCAACCGGTTCGATATACCCCAGTTTACGGAGCCGCCGTAGACGATACGTGCATGTGCTATAGGCTAGTCCAAGGATCGACGCGAGAGGCCGAGCCGCGCCCATACCCCACGCGTGGACGTGCTGGAGTAGGGCGCGATCAGACGCCTTGAGACTTCGATTCGTCCGACGTTTAGACATGCGCCATCATCAGTCCGGTAAGGGCGGTATCGACCTTTGCCAGCTGACTCTTGGGCAGAGCATGAAGGCACTCCCGCACAAGCGTATGCGCGGAAGACCCATCCAAAACGAGCCCGTAGCCCTCTGAATCGGCGATAAGATCGCCGCGAAGAGCCGGGTTCGAAGGCCTCTTCTGTGGTGCTCCCACAAGGAGATTTACGAGATCCAATTTGAGGGTCTTCACGAAATCTGGCGAAGCTCCATCGAGCGAACCGGTGATATCTTTCGCCGATTGCGTAGGGAGCGTAGCCGGGAGTGCAAATTGGATATCCTCCCCTGAAGAATCTCCTGAGCCGGTCTGAATCAATGTCCGAAACAGCAAAGCGTCGAGGTTGCACGCGTCATCGGAACTCATCGTCGACGCAAATAACTCGAGCAGTGATTCGCAATCTCGAGCGGTTACGACAGCACGGAGTTGGGGGGACTGACCGTCGTTCTGAAGCACGATACGCTTGAGCGTAACGGACTTTTGTCCAGCCGTGCCTTCCCCGTTAAGTGCGTGGGATTCGAGGGAGCGACGAAGGTTTTGGATCTTCTTGGCGGGTAGCTTTTTGACGAGCAACGCCAAGGTATCCCCGGAAGCGAGTGTCGAAACTGGAATTCTCATCGAGGGAGTATAGGTCTCGTTTGCGAACCCGGAAGGGGTGGCCTAGCGCAATTCGACTCCCGTGAGGACCGATGCGCTCGCTGTGAGGTAGTCAGCTCTCTGCCTGCATTGATGGCGCACCGGACACCAATCGATGCACTTCCGGGGAACACCCGCTCCATGGCGAATCGGTGGTGCCGTTTGCAATCGAAACGGCATTGGAGCGGACAGGCATCCACGTGCGTCGGGACCAACCGTATGCTGTTGATCAATGTCGCAACGCTCCGCACTCTTCGGATTGTCGAGGGCATCACAAAGGGAGACCAAGCGCTCCCGAAGGAATGCTTCAACCTCGGAGTCCGTTGGCATTTCAATCGAGAACGACTCAATGCGCTGGATCGGAACCTCGTCGCTGTTGCCCCGGACATACATCAGATAATTGAGAGCCTTTGGAGCCGTTCGATAGTATTTCCCGCAAAGGTAACCCACGACTGCCAGCAAGTTGACCTCGCGTTGTTTCGGCCCATTACGCCGGACTCGAGCACCGTCCTGATCAACCAATGTCAGACGGTAAAGCTCTCCGTTGTGATGGTAGAAGCGGCAGACTCCGAGCTCAAAGCGACGTCCCCGGAAATCGATGGAAAAGGTGAAGCGGACCTCTCGATCCGTAAGACCAGGCATTGCCCGATACCACTGCTGACGGAACGCATATTCGTTGTCTTCTGGTTCGTCCTGCTGGCCGTGTTTATGGATCAGCACGAGCTCTTGGGACGAACAGAGGAGCAACTGGGCCAGCGAAATCTTAACGGTTTCCATCCGAGCAACGATTGTGATCGGAGATACGAGACAGCCGGACTCGGCCAGTGGACCGAATCGCGAATGATGGCTCCTCGACGAAGTGAGTGGGTTGGAGACTTGAAGGCGGGGGTTCGGGGGGAACAGGATGAGGGATGGAAGCGAACCTTCTCTTTGGGCAGGCGTTGGGGCTGACGGGCGGCTGGAAAGTGGTGGAAAGCCAAATGAACGCGGCGGGGAGGGAGCTGCGCTTGAAGCTGGATTTCGAGCCCGGCAGCCGGTTTGGGTGCCCGAGCTGCGGGGCCTCCTGCCCGGTGCATGACACCGTGGAGAAGAAGTGGAGGCATCTGGATTTCTGGCAGCACCGCACGGAACTGGCGGCGCGGGTGCCGCGGGTGAGTTGCGCCGAGCATGGGGTTCTTCAAGTCAGCGTGCCGTGGGCGCGAGGCGGCAGTGGATTCACGCTGATGATGGAGGCCATGATCATGCTGCTGGCCCAGCAGATGAGTGTTTCGGCGGCGGCCCGGCATCTCGGGGAGAGCGATAAGCGGCTCTGGCGGGTGATCGACCATTACGTGATGGGTGCCCATGCCGCGCGGGACTGGAGCGCGGTGCGCCGCATTCTGGTGGACGAGACGAGCGCGCGTCGCGGCCATCGTTACGTCACCGTCGTGCTCGATGGGGATACCAGCGAGTTGCTGCTCATGGTCGAGGGCCGTCAGGCCGGGGCGTTGGCCGAGTTCGCCGCGACCATGCCCGCTCACGGAGCCAGTCCCGACCAGATCAGCGAGGTCGTCATGGACATGAGCGCGGCCTATATCGCCGGGGCCAAGGCGAACTTTCCGGCTGCGCGCATCGTCTTCGACCGCTTCCATCTCATGGCCTTGGCCGGCAAGGCATGCGATGAGGTGCGCAAGAGCTTGGGTCGCAACTCAGCTGACCTCTCCGGCTCTCTCTGGAGCCTGCGCGGCAACCCGTGGACCCGCTCCGCGGAACAACTCTCCCGCCGCCAGCACCTCTGCCGGGACTATCCCAAAATCGGCCGCGCCATCGCTCTGCGCGAAGCCCTCCAGGATGTGCTCGCCGACTCCGACATCGACTCCCTGCACTGGTGGCGCGGCTGGGCCGCTCGTTCCAGACTCGAACCCTTCCGCAAGCTGGCTGCCACCATCAAAACCCACCTTCAGGGTATCATCGCCTTCATGGAAACCCGCCTCACCAACGCCGCCATCGAAGCCGTCAACGGCCTGCTCCAGATGGCCAAACGCATCGCCCGCGGCTTCCGCGTTTTCCATTACTTCCGCCTCACCGCTTATCTCAAAACCAGTCGCCTCAAGCTCCACCTGCCTCACCCTCTACCCATTTGATTCGTCGAAGACCCCGAATGATGCCAAAGGCGAAACCGCAGCTGGGATTTTACCCTCCAATGGAGGCGACCGCAGCAACTTCATTGCCGTCAGGTTCGGATTGGAACTACGAAATCAAATACGACGGATATCGGATCCAAGCTCATAAGTTACGCGAGCAAATCACCCTTTTCTCGCGTCGTGGACATGACTTCACGAATCGCTTTCCAACGATCGTCGAGGGGCTGCGTGATCTCGCCGCTGACGGGTTGATTCTCGATGGGGAGGCGGTCGCCCTCGACGACACTGGCCGGCATGTTTTCCATCTCCTTCAGCGGACCGGTCAAAATAAAGCTCCGGTTCACTATTTCGCCTTCGATGTCCTCGCCACTGACGGGAGGGACATCACCGGTGAACGACTCAATGCTCGGCGAGAAAGACTGGAGAAGATCCTTATGGCGCCTCCGGACTACATCCACCTTTCTCCCATCCTGGCTGCGTCCCCGAATGTCCTCCTTGAAGCGGTGGCTAAGCACGGTTTCGAGGGAGTGATGGCAAAGCATGCTGATTCCGTTTATCAACCGGGTGAGCGGCCAGGAACATGGCTCAAGCACAAGGTGCAGCCCAGTGATGATTTCCTCGTCGGTGGATACATACCCGGCTCAACTGGCCTCGACGAGCTCCTAGTGGGGCGCCTCGTGAAAGGTGAACTCTTAATGGTCGGGTCCGTCCGTGCGGGCTTCGTTCCGAGATCACGCCGCCTCGTTCTCGACGCATTACGGCCTTACCGGCAGAGACGGACGCCATTCGTGAATCTGCCGCGAACGCGCAGGGGCCGTGCCGAGAAATTCCAAAGCGCTCAATGGGTCAAACCTGCGGTAGTGGTGGAGATTGCATTCAACAACCTCACTCACGAAGGACGTCTACGCCATTCTCGATTCCTCCGTCTCAGGGAGCAGCACGATATCAGCGTTACCCCATAGGCGTTACTGGATATCCCATTTCCTCGGTTGACCATCTTCCAATCGAGGCTCATCATTTCCTATGGCAGCCATGAAGAATCTCGCAAGGTCCGTTCGATTACACCTTCAACGACCGACGTCGTTTGAAAAGCTGACCCTCGACAAACGTGAAGCGGGCGTTTACCGCGAGATCAAGCCGGCTCCGGATACTCCCCCTGCCTCTGACACGATCGGCAGTTTCGTGGCCGGCTGGTTCAAGTCGGACTTCATCTCCGCAGCTCAGCGAATCCAGACTTTTTGGAGTTCTTCAATTAACGTGATGGGCCCCAATCTCCGCTTTGCCGCGGAAATGATGAACCCGGTCATCACCGCGATCGCTCAGGCACCGTCCACGATTTTCGGCAAGGCTCCGGACCCGATGTCGAAGATGGCGTCCATAATGAGCGAGGTCATCCTTGCCCGGCAGCCTTCTCAGGGCATTCACATGGGCCGCTAACGCCGTAGCGCTTCGGTCTTCGTATTCTCGTGTCGCAACGTGCGACAGTCACCCAAACCGCGTTCGAAGCGGCCGATGATTTCCTCAAGGGGTGGTTTCGGCTTCAAGCCAAGCTTCGTGGTCGCGTCGATCAACGAAGTTGCCTTTGAAGCATCCACCTCGAGGCAGTAATCGAGAGGATTCACGCGACCTCTCGACATGATCAGAAAGTCATTGGGGTCCTTGTGCTGAAAGGTGCCCTTCTTCGGAGTTGGACAAATCCAGATGTGGACTTTAGCGCCATGCTCCTGCAAGGCTCTCATCACCGCAAAATCAGCGTGCGGCTCCTTGTTCCAAAACCCGTTCCGAACATCCTTATCGAGGGCATACAGAACATTCCTCCCATCCAGCCGAAGCATCGGCATGATGTCGAAAAGACGACGGTAGGCATGGTTGTTGCCGGCACAGATCACTGAGTCATTCGGGCGCATCGTTCGCCATGCAAAGGAATCGGGTTCACCCTCCACGATCGCGAGCCAGGGCGTCCGCTGAATCGAGACATTGGTCGCGGAAAAGTCTGCAAGCGGAACACCTTCCGCAAAGGGATTCAGGTAGGTTTCACGACTTAACGGCGCTTCGTCGAGAGACCGTTCAAGCAGGCGAGTCTTAATGAGACGAACGGAATGATAGCGCGTGGGGAAGAAACCCTTATACGCAAACATGAGCTCAACATCGTCTTTGTAGTCGAAGCTCGGGCGGGCAGCGAGAATCCCTCCTGCAACGGCGTCCTTTGCAACATCGGGGGACCAATGACGTTTGTCGCAGACCTTTGCGAGGGCAGCTTCATCAGTCTTATCGAACCAGGAACACGCACGCAGAAAGCGAGTGTATGTTTGCTTCGTCGCCGTGGTGACAGGGCGGACAGCTCCATCACGGGCGATGAAGCCATTTGTGGGAAGGCCCTCGGAACGCTTCCATTCAAGCCAACCCAACTCAAGTGGCTCTCCCTTCTCGAGGGCACTGCAAATCCGCGTGACGCGACCTTCAGTCCAAAATTGCTCCGCCGCCCCTTCGGGCCCGACCGCGAGCAGATATTGGCTGAGACGGCCGCTAAAACCGCACGCCCCATAGCACCGAACATACCCGCCCCCCGGTAGCTTCTTTCCATCCCGCTCTACCTGGTATTTGTCCGATGGCCGAACTGATAGGCTTTCAGTGTTGCCTGTCGCTTTGTGGGCGTGATCGCGTGACGCGCAATGTGCGTTCGTGCCGGTGGATGATGGAGTCGAAAGCCCATTCTCCTCTTCAGAGATTGCTCGAAGTAGCCTTACGGCCTCGTGAACCGCAAGACGATCAAGCCGCCTCATGTGGGAAGGGGCATCGGCCTGAGTGTTCTCCATTTTAGAAGGTCTGCGCCGATAGCCGGTCATCGTCAACCGAGCAGGGCGAGCATCATGTTCAAATCCGTCTCCGTAGCCGCCTTTGCGTTCTTTTTGAGGCCGAAGAAGTAACCAAGGATCTCGCGCTTTGTGGCGTCGATATCCATGCCCATGCTGTGAGCGACGAGTCGCTGCACCTCTTCAACAACGCGGTCACAGACATCGTTCAGCCATCGATACGCTGTTTGAAGCGGTATCCCCAGAAACGACGCGGCCTCGCTCACGCTCTTGGCGCCGGTCATCGACAGCAGATAAAGCGGCGCTGCCTGCGACTCAGAGAGCACCTTAGTTTCTGCGACGTTGATGATCTCGAACAGATTCGAGGGATCAACCTCGCCAGTCGGACTCGATGGCGGTGCGGTGGTCATCCTGTCCGGGCAAGACGACTCCAGCACCTCCCGCATCGTGGAGCCATCACCGTCTCCGCGACCTGGTGCGGCTTGATCCAACGATAGCAGATGCCGCGTGTAGACGAGCCGTTTAAGGACCTTCGCCGCACGATTGAGCGGGTAGATGTGGAGAAAAGCTTCAAATCCACTGGAGCCGCCATCCCTTCCCGCGTTCGGATCGAATTTGTGAATGAAGACGGCAAGAGCCTCGACGATTATCTGTCGATAATCCTTCATATCCTCCTCGCTGAAACCGCGGCCGGTCCGATCAAAATTTGCACCGGCGGTGATGCGGTTAAGTTGCTCCAGCGTTTCGACATTGACAAAATGGTCGAAGCCGTTGGCGTGCTCACTCGAGCAGAAATCGGCCAGCGTCTCCCAATTAAATCCACTGGGCATTCGCTTGATCGCCCGCCCCATGCAAGCTTCCTTCGCACGCGCGATGAAGTCAGGGTCTTTCAGCAAATCAGCGGGATCGCAGTCGCGTCCGAATTCCATCGCAAGGTCGATCAGAAACGGCGGCCAGCGGAAAACGGCATCACTGGTGTAGAAACGCTGCCACAAATTTTGTCGGATCGCTTTCATTGGAGGCGAGATACCCCGCAAGGTAAATCGAGGGGTGCGTATTCAAATACTCGCGAAGGGCGTCGCCGAGTTTAACGCTCGAGTTGAGTGAAAGAAGGGAAATCGGAGCTCCGAGGACTCCGGCTGCACATAGCAGGCCTGGATCCTCACACGGGACAACCACGTCCATCAGCCATGGGCTGCACAGCAACGGATTGAAAAATCTCATGAGCGAACAGACAGGGTCAGGCCTGAGGAAGTAGCGGATCGCACGGGCCGAAGGGTTCACCGGGTCAAACGGCGGCGCGGGCCCGACAGTTAGGACAGGATGATCAAGAAAGACCGGAATACATTCCGCAGGAAACGACGAATCAGCGAGAGTTCGACGAACATCCGTGGCGCTCTGGTCACAGCTCAGCGCGCGCCCCACCAATGATAATCCTTCCGGCTCCGCCGACGACGATGGATCTTTGAAAGCCAGGACCGCATCACCCCACTTACCGTAGTTCCCCAACGGATGAGCATCAGCGGCTCTTGGGTTTAGGCTGGAAAAAAAATCCAGCGGGCACGGCAAGGGATAATCAGGAACAAATACGCCCGGATGTCTCAGGAAGCGGACATACTGCCCAAGCAAACGATCCGATGGATGCGGCATCTCTGCCGTGAAGAGAGCAAGTAGAAAGTCTTCAGGGGGCCTTGCCCCGCAAAGTAACAAGTCGATGAGGGTGGCGGTGGAGATCGGAACCTCAGAAACGGACTCAGCTATAGCTCGCGTCGCCTCGAACCGATAATCATCGCCGTTCGCACAACGGAATACACCAACCGCACTGACAAATCGATCGAGCGGCGATTTTGAATACAGACCTTTCGACCATGACTCGAGCACGGACGCGGGGGCGTTCCATGGGTCTTCCACGTTCCGCGCCGCGGTATTCCACGGAATGATCACCGTCTGGTTGAACGCCTCGTCCAGATCCATATCAAGGCGCGGGAACAAGCCGATATTCACCAAGGCTATTTCGCCCATAGGTGAGGGTGCGGTTCTTCACGCCTCGCATCAGCGACATCACTGATGCGGTCGTGCTTGGACAGTAGGCATACTCGGCGCGTCCGGTTGTATCCGCGCATCCCTCCTTTACTGGGGCATCGCCTTTCTCAAAGACCGACACGGTCGGGGCGAGTGATTTACTGCGGAGAAATTCGACTGCCGACTTCCGTTGTTCAGGAAGACATCGCACGAATACCCAATATCGGGACGCACCCGCTTCACCCATTAGCTCGGCGAGCATCACAGGGCGTTGGTAGTTTCGATCGATGATGAAAGTGCGCACCCATAACGCGTAGTCATCGATCGAAAGGCGGTCATACTCCTCCATGAGAGGGCAGCAAAACAGCTGCTCGCGATGCGTATCAAAGGGAGGTGCGAAAACGGCCGACAGGGCTATCTCATCGAACCCGGCCGCAACGGCAGCTTTTGCGGCGGCCACCGTGTTCGGCAGTTGGTTCATGGCAAAGCGAATGTCGCCGATCAAGCGCATTGGGCGAGGTGGGAGAATAGATTGCCGACATGCTCCTCGAGCTCGTCGGCAGCGGGCTTCGATAGAAGGTAAACCTGGTTCGCCTGGTCGATGATCCCGGTATCATCCTTGAAGGGAATGCCACCGAGTGTGAGGATCGCATCCGCAAATACAACCGACACAATCTGAGCGGCTGTATTGAGCGCCCAAAGATGCATGAGAGACGAAAAAAGCACATCCCCATCGACACGCGCCTGCATCCCAAGTGATCGGAGCTCCGCCATAATGATTTCCCATCCCGTCCACGCTGTCGCCCAATGATCACCGCTGGGAGTATCTGACTCTGCGATCGCGGCGGCCGTTGTTGAATAGACGTTTCGCAGACCGAAGTAAGAGCCGATAACGACGAAGTCCGCGGCAAACGCTCGGAGCATTTCTGCTTCCGATGGTCCAAACTCCATCGGAACAGCGGTGACCGCTTCAGCGGGCAGATCAAAGATGAAGCGCGTGCCATTCGGATGAACGGCTTCGGCGATCCAGTTGAACAAAGCGAGAGTGTCGGGTGCGGTGGTCATCTTGTTTGTGGCGCTGTGAGCGTAATGCGTTGCTGCATTTGCTCGACGAGGTCTCTGTGCGTTCCGCCGGTGATGTTATTGATACGATCGAGGAGGGCTCTCACCTCAGCTCCCGTCGTTTCAAAGCTGCGAGCAAAAGGCGATTCGGCAGTCTGGCGGGCGTGTTGCAGCGCTTGCTGTAGATTGTCGCGGGCTTCTTCAAGCCTTTGGACCGTGGTTTCGAGGGTTAAAACCTGTGCGTTAGCCGCTTCGAGGTCGGCCCTGACGTCAAGCAGGTCCTGAGCTTGCTTTTCGACCAATCCTTCGAGGTGCTGAAAAACGGCCAGCAGTGCATCATGAACTTCAGTCGGGATCTCGGAATACGCAATGCCTTCCGGCAAGGTGCCCGGCAGATAACGGCCGGAAGTAAGCCGAAAACCCTCAATGCCGATCTGTTTGAGGTCTTCAGCAAGTGGGCGCGATAGCGAACTGAGCTTTATGAGGCTCGCTTCGGTCCCGACAAGAATTCCATGCCGGAATGGGCCGATTGCAACGCGATCGAGAAACGCATCTCGCCTCTCATGATGCGTCTCACCCCGACGCATCCAGAAACAATCAAGGGTGAAGCCAACAAGCAGCGTCGTGAGAACGAAATTGATCAACCCCCCCCATTGCCCTTCAAGAAAAGCTGCCAGCATGGCGAGGCCGACGAGCGCGACGATCCAGATCTGATAGCTGATAACGCGGAGGGGCGTGCGCTCGACAAGCAACCGATGGGGCAGCCAGCTCAACCACCGATTGAACTTTCGTCCAGCCGGCAGAGGCACGATGTAGATCGCGCCGAGGTAGATGATGGCGAGCGCAATGGGCATAGTTACGGAGAGAGGTGCAGCCGTGCTGGCTCCGTCTTCGGTTGTTCGATTGTCACCTGCCGGCCTTGGTAGGTGACCCTCAGCTTCCCGCCGGTATAATTCAGAACAGCCGGCCCTAAAGGCGTTGATACCGAAAGCGTCTGTCCATCTGTGCCGCCCGGATAAATAAGAAGCTCGTTCGTCTTATCGGAGAAACCCACCTTTGGCGGCGCCGATGAAGTTCGCGTTGGAACGGGCGTCGGCGCAGGCGTTGGTGTCGGTGTCACTACCGGTGCGGGCTCCGGAGTTGGAAGCGGAGGCGGCGGGGGAGGGGGTTGCGATTCAACCGAAGGCGAGGGCAATTGATTTCCAAGGCTCGTATCCACGGGTGCAGAACCGGTTCGTGTGGGCGGAGAGCCCAAACCTGCCTCAGCGAGCCTCTGCGCGACTACCGTCGAGTTGATTTCTTGCTGACCATCCCTAGCGGATGGCTGAGTAGGAACGATCGCCGCAGAGGAATCCGGAGTGATGAATGGCAATCCGGCAAGCTCGGCCTCTTCGCGCGTCGCCCAATAGCCAGGCTTAACGACGGATGCAGTGATGTAACCGCCGCGGTATGTCGTCTCATCGCCGCTTTCGTTCACCCATCCCGTCACGAGTTGTGGCAGGATAAACACCGGATTCTTGTCTTTGAGGCTTGGAGGCGGAGGTTGAGTCGGCTTCGTCGGTATTCCTCCTTGCTTGGGCCTCTTTGAGGTCGAAGCACACGAAACAAATCCAGCGACCGCAAGAGCCGCGAGCAGCGTGGATCCAAAACGGGCAACGTTCATCGATCCACCTCCGGTTGATCGCCCGTTACGACGGTCGCGATGGAATTGTCAGTCACAACTACAAACGGTCGTCCAGAGGCCTTGGCCTCACGCATGGTCATCCAAGATCCTGAGGAAGTTGTCCCACTGACGACGGTATCCGGAACGAACACCAAATCATCGCCATGCTGCGATGCGCACGCGAGCAGCAGCAGGGGCATTAGGAGAATGAGGAAGGGTTTAACGTCCATAATCAGGAGTGGCGCTATCAAAGGGGGCCGTTAGAAACGCCTGAGCTCGTGTTCCAGCAGTCACCACGAGATACGGACGATTTTCCTCGAGGTCCTGCGCTAGGAGCTGACTGATCTTGTCGAGGGCGCCTTGTCCGGCGCCGATGCCGGCATTACCGAGCGTTGGGGTGTTCTGGATTCCTCCGCTGGCAGTCTCGAAGCCGTCCTGGACGCCGCCAGAACCAACGAGGACGCGTTCCTTAAAGGTGTCCATGAAGCTCGCAGTAGCTTCCAGGAGAATCGGCGCAATCGCTTGCAGCATGATATTACCGACCTGTTTGCCGGGGATACCGACACTTCCATCCGCTGCGTTGCGAGCGATGGCTTTAATCGGGTAGGAACGCCCATCCTTGAGGATGACCTTATGAAAATTGACAATGAGCCGATCGCGTTTCTTGCCGGCAGCAGCGGTCCCAACAAGCTTGTCTCCGACATCGAGGAGCTTCCGACCTTGGAAATAGAATGGCTGCCATACTCCGGCAACTACGGGAAGTTCTGTGTCCGTGCTGATAACATTATCCAGCAACGCGACCTCTATCGTTTCCGTTTCCGGCGCGAAGTATTGCGGATCGTAGCTCTTCTGATCTTGGCTTCCCTGCGATGTGACGGGGGATGCGGCAAGGGCCTCTGGCGCAAGATTGTTGAAGAGGTAGCGAGTGGGTTGAACTTCCACTCGAGGCGTGATGACCGTCGTGTCTGGCTCGGCACGGTCTCCCTGCAAACCGCCGCGTAGAATTTGGTCCGGAACAGGAGGAGGTGGCGGGATATCCGCGAGCGTGTCCCTGATGTCGGGGGTTGGAGTGGGAGTTTCGTCGACGATCACCGCTGGAAGTTCCGGACGCGACGTGAAGTCAGCTCCCTTTAGCGGGTCAGGAGGGAGAACACCCGGTGCGTCGTCGTCCGGAAGCGGCAGCGGGGTTGGAGTGGGTGTAGCTGCCTTCTTGCTGGCGCGATCCGACGCATACTTTGCACGCGCGGAGGCACCGGGGTCCGGCCCCATGATTACGACAAGGGCAACGACGGCGACGGCGAGAACAACGCCAGCCACGGCGAAACCAACGACTTTTGGTGATACAACCATCAGCGTAGGACGAGTTCGAAGGGTTGGTTCAGTCGAAACGGCGGGTGTCGAAAGACCGCGAATCCGGTTGCAGACGACTGTGGAGGTATGTGTTGTGCCGAGATCGAAACCATCTCCGGCGAGAAATAGACGCCATTGCCGGCCAATAGACGCAGCCGGCGCGGGTCCACATTCAGGGTCGAGGAGCTCCCATTGGACACCTTGAAGCTGATGGCCGCGGTTCCATCACCGAAGACGAACCAGTAATAGTAGTCGAAGAACCCGAAGGGGCTCTTGATTCCAATCGGGATTCGCGAAACAAATCGTGTATCCAGTGCCTTCTCATCGACCAAAGCGTCGTAGTTGCCGATGATTTTAGCGATCTGACTAAGGTCTGGCTCGTCCTTCGCGGGTGACTTCGCGTCATCTTCCGGGTCCGTGTGAATTGTCAGGGTGGTGTCCGCCTTTACGAAATTCGGAACGATGAATATGTGGTAATTTAAGACACGGTCGCCGGGCAGTGTGACCACCATTGAAGTATCTCCGGCCCGCGCTTTCGCATGCAGAACCAGCATCTTGCCGATCTTCTGCTCACCGACCATAGCCGGATCACCAATGATCACCGACTCGACAGAGCGGGGAAAAACAAGCGTCAGCGGATAACCCGGCGCAACGCGAAGCTGCTCGACCTGGTCCCCGTATTGGTAGATGTCGCGAATCTTCGACTGGAGAAACGCCTGAATCTCATCCTCCGTCATCTCGCTCGCCGGCTTTCCATTAACCTCAACGGGAGGAGCCGGGGTCATTACAACGGGCGATCCTTGCTCCGAACCGGAGCTC
>CALGTD010000061.1 GCA_937901895.1 uncultured Spartobacteria bacterium
CCGTCCGCGCCCGCAGCCGCTGCGTCGGCGTGGAAGCGGTCGAAGCCATAGGTGTAGACGGGGTTCAGGTAGGTGAAGAGGACGATCGGGATTTCCGACTGCCGGCGGATGGTTCGAACGCTCTCGAGCACTCCTGCAACCGTGGTTCCGGCGGCGAGTGCACGGCCCGATGCGGCCTGGATTGTGGGGCCGTCGGCGAGGGGATCTGAAAAGGGGATGCCAAGTTCCACGATGTCGACGCCTGCGCGCTCGAGGGTGTGGACGAGTTCAACGGTCGCGTCGAGATGGGGATCTCCCGCGGTGAGATAGGCGATGAACGCAGCCTGGCGTTCGTGGCGGAGTCGGTCGAAGCAGGCTTCGATGCGGTTTGCGGTCATGCGGAGAATGTCCAAAGCAGCAGGACGGGACGGACATTGTCAAGTGGACCGCCGCAGGCTTATCTGACCGCGTGAAATTTCCCCCCTTGATTGTTCTTGTGCTGGCTGCAGCGGTTTCCAGTGGATGCATCGCCCCGCCGAAGGTCCCGGAGACCAGCGCCGCGCAGCGCGAGCAATGGGCGAAGGTGAAAACGGGCCCCTTTGCGTGGGGGATTTCGACGAGCAGCTATCAATACGAGGACCCCGACGTCACGCCGTCCGACGATTTCACGACCGACTGGGACATCATGGTCGCGCAGGGCGGCGCGCCGGAGAAGGGAAACGCCCTCTACTCGTGGAGCGATTTCGAAAAGGACCTGACCGCGTTGAAGAAGATCGGAGTTACGCATTACCGGTTCAGTCTCGAGTGGGCGCGGATCGAGCCCTCTCCAGGCGTCTACGATGAGGCCGCGATCTCCCGCTACGTCGGCATGGCGCGCAAGCTGAAGGCCGCGGGCATCGAGCCGGTCGTGTGCCTGTGGCACTTCACATTTCCCGGCTGGCTCTATGACACGAAGAAACCGGGACGGTCGAACTGGCTGCATCCGTTGTTTGCCGAGCGGTGGCGCGCCTATGTCGAAAAGATCGTCGTGGCGATGGGGCCGGGCGTTCGTTTCTATGCACCGCAGAACGAGCCGAACGGGCAGATCACGACGGCCTACATCGGTGACATGTGGCCACCGCGCCAGATCCTGAACTTCGGCAACTACGACAAGGCGATCGACGCCAGCTCGGCGGCGTTTCGGGATGCGGCGGCGATCATTCGCCGGAAGAATCGGCGGGCGATCGTGATGACGGTCGAGGCGCTGCCGTGGTGGAAGAAGGGGTGGTTCGATCCGGCCGGCCTGTTCTGGAATTTCATGCAGCGGAGCAATTTCGACCACCTCGATCGCGTCTATGAGACGGCGGATGTGATCGGATTCAACTACTACTATTCGCAGGTGGCCGCGCCGATCAGCATGCTCCTAATCGGCACGCATCACGGACACAACTACACGGAGATGGGCTGGGATATTGATCCCGAGGGCCTCTACAAGCAGATCGCGTTCGTCGGTGAGCGATTTGGGAAACCGATGATGATCACCGAGAACGGCATCGCGACCGCGCACGACCGCCAGCGCATTCGCTACATCGACGAGCACCTTGCCGCCCTCGAGCGCGCGCGTGCGGACGGTTACGACGTGCGCGGCTATTTCCACTGGTCGCTTGCCGACAACTACGAGTGGCACTGGGGCTACAAGGCGACGTTCGGTCTGGCGCACATGAACCCGGAGACCCGCGATCGCGAGTTGAAACCTTCAGCCTATCACTACCGCGACATCATCCGGCGTGCGCGGCGGCACGGAGCCCCTCAGTTCGTGGATCGCGATTTGGATTTGGGGGCGGCAACCCGGTAGGCGTAGCCGCCGGGTGCCAATGCGTAGGACGTCGGCAGTTTCTCGCCGTTGAGCTCGGCTCCGGGCTTGAACTTGAGGAACAGGAAGCCGTCGATGCTCCACGCCGTTTCGACGAGTTGGGCGAACCACGGGATCGCGCTCAGTTCCTTCTCGGTCTCCGACGCCACCTTCATGGGACGGCCTTCGGTCCATCCCTCGCCGGTAAAGACGGACATCTTGTAACCACCGATGCCCTGGCTGATGCGGAAGCGCGGCACGCCGTTGGGCTGGTTGGAATAGTAGCCGGAAATCCCTCCGCTCGTGACGGGCACCGTGGCACAGCCGGAGAGAACGATCAGCGCAACGAGAACGGGGAGAGTTCGGGAGATCATGCGGGAAAGGTTGCCCGCGAATTGGTGCGCGTCGATGAGATTTTCGATCAGACGCGGAAGATGGCGCCGAGCTTTTTGCCGAGGATGAGACTCGCTCCAAGGATCGTCACTCCGAGGAAAACCATCGCCCATACACCAAGCGCGCTGGCAACGAAGCGGCCTTCGCCGAGGAGCTGGTAGAGCTCGTAGATGGCCTTGGTGATCGGGAAGTCCTGCTGCTTTTGGGCGAGAATGAGCGAGTCGCTGACCTCCAGCATCGCGAACGAAAATGCGAGCAGTCCGCCGGCCATGAGGTTTGCGGCGATGAGCGGGATCGTGATTTTGCGGAGCGTGCGAAGCGGCGGGCAACCCAGGTTTTGCGCCGCTTCCTCGAGGGTGACGCTCGTTTGCTGGAAGCCGGCGGCGGCGCTGCGGACGACGTAGGGCAGCCGGCGCACGCTGTAGGCGATGACGAGAATAAGGAGCGGATCGGCGGCCGGGTTCATGAAGCCGAAGAGCTTTCCGGGTTGCGTCATTGCGAGGTAGCCGAAGGCGAGCACAAGGCCGGGAACAGCGAGGGGAAGCATTGCCATCGCGTCGAGGATCTGGCGGCCGGCGATCTTCGAGCGAACCACCACGTAGGCGATGGCGATGCCCAGCACGATGTCGACGAGCGTCGCGAGCGATGCGTATTTCAGGCTGTTCCGGATCGAAGGCAACGTGAGGTCATGGCCGAGCGCGGTGTGGAAATGCTCGAGCGTCCAGCCCGTCGGGAGGATCGTGCCATACCAGTCGCGGGAAAAGGCGACCAGAATGACGCCAATGTGCGGCAGCACCGCGAGGAACGTCACGAACGTGAACGCCAGCGTGCAAAGCCATCCCTTCGCCGGAGGAAGTGGGCGCGGTCCGCCCTGGCTGGTCGCCTTGGCCATCATCGCATGGCTCGACCGTCCGAGCGTTAGCTTGCTGGTGGCGTAGAGAAGGATGGTCGAAACCAGCATCACCGCGACGAGTGCGAAGGGGAACGGGTTGCCGCCAATGTCCTTGATTCCACTGAAGATCTGGACCGACGTGACGCGCGAGAAATCGAACATGAGCGGCACGCCGAGTTCGGTGAATGCCCAGATGAACACGATCGTTCCGCCGGCGAAGAGGCCGGGCATGATGAGCGGAAGCGTGATCTTGTGGAACTTGCGGAAGCCGGTGCAGCCGAGGTTCTCCGCCGCCTCTTCCATGGCAGGGTCGACGTTCGCGAGCGCGGCGACGACGTTGAGATAGAGGATCGGATAGAGGTGCAACGCATTCATCACGACGACGCCGAACAGCCTGCTCTGGCCGAGCCAGTCGATTGGCGTGCCGGGATTCAGCAGTCCAATTGCCGCGAGCAGGGCATTGAAAGAGCCCTCCTGTCCGAGAATCTGTTTCACGCCGATCGCGCCGACGAACGGCGGCAGAATCATCGGGATGAGAATCAATGCGCCCAGAATCGATTTGCCCGGAAAGATCCAGCGATCGGTGAGCACGGCGAGCGGCAACGCGATGAGAACGGCTCCCGCGGTGCTGAAGACCGCCATCAGCACGGAATTCCAGAGCCCCTCGAGATAGATCGGGTTGCGAAAGACCTCGACCACGTAGGCAAACGTGAATCCACCGCCGGGAGCGCGAAACGCGCCGTTCACCGTCTCCCAGATCGGGAGTGCGAAGAAGAACAGGAAGAACGTCGCGGTGAGCGCGAAGACCAGATGCGGACCGGTGAGGGGAAGCCTTTTCATCGAGACGTGGCTGGAGGGTTCGCGAACGCGTGATTCATTTGCCCTCCTTCGCGAGTTGTTCGGCGCGGCGGTATTGCGCCCGGAAATGGTCGCCGAGGCGACGGGCAAGTTCGACTTCGACAAGCGGCGTGGAGCCGCGGAGGGCGGGGCGGATCTCGTTCTTCGCGATCGCGTAGTTCACCGCCGAGACGTCGGTGAATGTCGCGGTCGCCTCGGGCGGAAATCCGGCGTCGGCGAGCGCCTTCCATGCGGAGGCCTGCTCGTCGTGGGCATCGATGCAGCTCACGCGAATGATGAAGCGCAGGGCGGAAAAAAGCGGACCGGTCCAGGCTTCGTGATACGTGAAGGATTTCACCTCCTCGTAGGGGAACACCTCGGGGTCCGAGCGGAAGGCGGTGTATCGCGCCTCGTAGAGTTCCTTTCGCACGGGAAGCCGGCGCAGCGCGTAGCGAACCGGACCGCCCGGCGTCCCCACCTTGAAGTTCCACAGTTTCTGCCCTTCGATCGAGAGGACGAACGCGATGAACTCCCGGGCAACTTCCGCGTTTGGTGCTCCGCGGAGCATCGCGATGGGATCGACACCGATTGATGATCCTCCGAGCGGAGTGAAATACTGGAGTCGGGAGGGTTCATCGCCAATTTGCACCGCGCCGCTCTGGAAGCGCCCGTAAAAGTCGATGCACATGCCGATGGCCGCGTCACCGAGCGCGACGTCCACGGGCACCTTGTTCGCCGCGTCGCTGAAATAGCGGGCGTTTGCGGAGGCCTTCATCAGGAGCTGGAGTCCGTTTTTCCAGCCTTCGGCAAGGGTCTCCTCCGTTGCCTCACCGCCGCCGGCTGCCAGCTGCATCTGCTGCTGGATGACCATCTCGAACGCCTTTGCGGCGGAACCGCTTTTTGTCGGATCCGCGAGGGCGACCTGCTTTAGGAATCTCGGATTCGTGAGGTCGCTCCAGCTTGCGGGAATCTCCGACACCCCAAGGCGGCGGAGGGAATCCGTGTTGTAGCAGATGCCGAATGCGGAAAGGCACGTGCCGATCCAGCGTCCCTCGGGATCGTAGTAGGGTTCGCCGGAAACCGACTGGGGAATGCTGGCATCGGTGAACCAGTCGGGATGCGCAGCGAGCATTCCGGAGTCCACGAGCGTGCCGAGCCGGGCCTGCTGGATGTAGTCGAACGCTCCGCCGCCAAAGAACACGTCGATGCCGATGCCGGCGCTGGAAGCGAGGAATGCCTTACGAGCCTCGCGTGCGCGAGGGCTGGCATCCGGCGGAAGCGACGAATTCATGAACGCCCGGGAGACCTCATCGGTCCATTCGTGTCCCGACGCGCGCCATTCCCGCCGGAAGGCATTGGTGAACTCGCCCTGGAGATAGCGCGCGATCTCACTCGTGCCACCGATGAGCCGCCAGTCGATGCGCACAGTGCGTCCGGTCTTTGCCTTGTAATGCTCGGCGAATGCCCGGGTGAACTCGTAGCGGATCGACTCGATGTGCGGACTGATGACGACCAGGGTGTCGTCGGCCTCCGCCAGCAGGCTGGCCTTGGGCTTCAGCGCAAATGGCACGCCGACCACGGCGGCGAGCACGGCGGCGACGAGCAGCAGGCGCGCGGTCATCGGCGCAGAACGACTACGTCGTCGGGAGCGGCGGCGGCGAACAACTCGCGGTCCTGCGGCCGGCGCGCGAGGTCGGGATTCAACTCGAAGATTTTCAGCGCAGGCCCGGCGGCGCACTGGAACTGGTATTGCGCGACCTCGCCGAGGTAGACGGATTCCCCGATGCGACCGGGTGCGGAGTTTGGGACGGCGGAAGGCTCGATCCGCCAGCATTCGGGCCGGATGGAAAGCGTGACCTCCTCTCCGGAAGCGGGTGTCCAGCCGGACTCTGCGATGACACCGTCGAATTTTCCGACCGCGGTTTCGACGCTCGCCCGTCCGTCACCACTTCCGAGAATGCGCCCGGAGAGAAAATTCGTTTCTCCGATAAAGTCGGCGACAACCCTCGAAACGGGCCTGCGATAGATGGTCTGCGGATCGCCAATCTGCGCGATGCGGCCGCCTTCGAGGATGGCCATGCGATCGGAAATCGACAGAGCCTCCTTCTGGTCGTGGGTGACGTAGATTGCGGTGAGTCCGAATTCCTTGCAGACGCGGCGGATCTCGGTGCGCATCTCGAGACGAAGCCTGGCGTCGAGGTTCGACAGCGGCTCGTCGAGCAGCAGGCAGCGCGGGCGAATGACGAGCGCGCGGGCGAGGGCGACCCGCTGCTGCTGGCCGCCGGAGAGCTGGGCGATCTTTCGGGATGCGTAGGACGCCATTTTCACCGATTCGAGCGCTTCGTTCACGCGACGGTCGATTTCCGGCTTCGGCACCTTCCGCTCGACGAGGCCGAATGCGACATTCTGCGCGACGGTCATGTGCGGCCAGAGCGCGTAGCTCTGAAACATCATTCCCGTGTTCCGCTTGTGAGGTGGCAGGTGGGTGACATCGTCGTTGTCGAAAAGGATGCGTCCCTGCTCGGGGATGTAGAACCCGGCGATGTTGCGCAGGAGGGTGGTCTTTCCGCAGCCGCTCGGTCCGAGGAGAAAGAACAGCTCGCCCGGCTCGATCCGGAAGGTGAGTCCGTCGAGGGCGACGTTCGCGCCGAACTTCTTGACGAGGTTTTCTATCGAAATCGAGATCATCGCCGAGCGCTTTCGGTAGAGATTTCCGGGCGCTCCTGCAACTCCGCAGGCGACGGGGGATTGTTACGACCACGTGACATCTGGGGCGGAAGGGCAGCAAGCCGCGTTCCAGCAGTCTTGCGCGGAGCGGGTGGAGTCGTGATAATGCGGTCCCTTGTTTTGAGCGCCCCCGGACCAGACACAACCTCGGCGAAGCAGGAACGGTTTTTTGTCCGACCAGTGCGCGACGGCGTGTTTGCCGGGTTGATCGTCCTGTTTTCCTCCGCGATCTCGCTGCTGGTGGTCGACCATCTGGCCCAGAAGTCGCAGATGGAGATCATGAGGAGGGATCTCCTGGGATTCGCGAGTGCGGCGGCGGGACTCGTCGCCGGAGATCTGCACCAGCAGCTCGAGCATCCCGAGCAGACCGGCGGAGAACTTTACCAGCAGGTCATCAATCCGCTCGTCGAGATGCACCGGCGGGTGCCGCAGCTCGCCTACGTTTATTCGTTCGTCGTGCGGGACGGCCGGTTGTTTTTCATTCTGGATACGGCCACCCAGGCTGACCGGCTGGGATTCGAGCGCGAAATGACTCCCTCCGCGGTGATGGACGTCTATGAAAGCGCCGACCCGGAGGACGACGCGCGCTTGATCGAAGCGCTGGAAGCCGGCGACCTCTACGCTTCTCCGAATCTGGTTTCCGATCCATTCGGCACGTTCCTGTCCGGTTTTGCGCCCATCTACAATTCGCAGGGGAAGGCGGTTGGAGGCGTCGGAGTCGATCTCGACGTGACGCGGGTGGTCCGCCGCATGGAACAATGCCGCCTGGCGACGACCGGAGGTCTGGTCGTGGCCTTCTTTGTGTCGCTTGCGGTCGGTGTTCTGGTCTGGAGCATCCGGGCGAGGGTGCTTCGCGCGGAACAGGACCGCTGGTATGCACTGGAGGAGCGCCAGTCCGCCCGCATTGCGCAATCGCTCCTCGTGGAGGCGCTTGGGGAGGTCGTCTACCGGCATGACCTGACCTCGGACATGATCACCTACACCGGACGGTGCGAACGCGTATTCGGGAAGGACTGTGGCGGGATGCGTCAGACCACGGGTGAATGGCTCGATTCGTTGCACCCGGACGATCGTCCTGCCGTGGCGGAGGCGTTCGAGGCTGCGAAACGTGAGCGCGCGATTTTCGAGATGGAATACCGCGTGCGACGGGCGGACGGTTCGTTCACCTGGGTGTCGGATCGCGGGGTGCTGACGTTCGACGACACCGGGGCGGCGGTCGCCATGGACGGCGTGATGCTCGATGTGACGCGTCGCCGCCAAAGTGACGAGAGGTTCCGTGTGATCTTCGAGGGTTCGACCGAGCCGCACCTGCTCGTCGATTCGAATCGCGTGGTCGATTGCAACGCTGCGGCTGCGGCGATGATCGGACGTGGGAAGGCCGCAATTATCGGTGAACCGCTGGAGGTCTTCTGGCCCGAGATTGCAGTGACCGGACTGTCTGCGGATTCCGCGGAGGATGGCGGGATGCACCGGATGGAAGTGGTGAAGGAGTGGCAGGAGGGTGAGCGCGTGCCGGTGGAAGTGACTGCAACCAATGTGACGGTTCGCGGTGCGGAAATGCAGCTGGTTTCGTGGCACGACCTGCGGAAGATCAAGCGTGCCCAGGCCGAACTCGCATTGAGCGAGAGCAAATATCGCGAGCTGGTCGAAAGCGTGGATTTGATCGTGTTTCAGCTCGATCGAGAGGGGCGGCTGGAGTTTTTGAATTCCGCCTGGCCGCGTCTCATGGGCTGGTCCATCGAAGAAGCCCTTGGGCGGCACTACCAGGAGTTCATCGCCGCGGAGGATGTGGCGCAGGTTGCCATGCTCCGGCAGAGTGAGCTCGACGGGGTGGTCGAGTCCCAGCCGATTGCGTTCCGGATGCATTCGAGGAATGGCGGCATCCGATGGATGTCGGGGCATTGCCGGGTGCGCAGGGATGCCGACGGGGAGATCGTGGGCACGACCGGCACGCTGGCGGACGTGACCGCCCGGAAGACCGCGGAGAGCGAGTTGATCGCGGCGAAGGAGGCAGCCGAGGCGGCGAATCGCGCGAAGAGCGAATTTCTCGCCGTGATGAGCCACGAAATCCGCACGCCTCTCAACGGTGTGCTAGGGTTCGCCAACCTGCTTTCGCACACCCGCCTCGACGCGACCCAGCAGGAATATCTGCGGACGATCGCCGGCTGTGGCGACGCGCTGCTCACTCTCATCGATGACATCCTCGACTTCTCGCGGATGGAGTCCGGGAGCTTTGAACTCGATGCCCATCCGTTCGACCTTCGGGAGTGCGTCGAGCATGTGCTCGAGGTTCACGCCACGCGGGCCTACGCCAAACGTCTTGAACTTGTCTCCGAGTTCGATGGCGAGGTGCCCACGGCGGTGGTGGGGGATCTCGCGCGGCTTCGCCAGGTGCTTTCAAATCTGGTCGGCAATGCCGTGAAGTTCACCGAACGCGGCGAGGTGGAGGTGCGCACGCGGCTGGCATGGGTCGATCAGGGGCAGGTGTCGGTCGAGATGTCCGTCCGTGACACAGGCATCGGAATCGAGCGGGAGAAGCTGCCAAAGCTGTTCCGGCCATTTGTGCAGGCCGACAGCTCGATGTCGCGGCGGTTTGGGGGAGCGGGTCTCGGACTCGCGATCTGCCGCCGGCTGGTGGTGGCGATGGGCGGCGACATCTCCGTGCGCAGCGAACTGGGGAGGGGCTCGACATTTACGTTCACGATCTCGCTGCGCCGCAACCTCGAGGCGCCCGCCATTACGGAACCGGACTTCGGTGGAGCGCGTGTGCTGCTGGCCGAGGCGAACGGGGCGATGCTGTCCGCCGTCGAGCGTCTCCTGCGGCGCTGGAAACTGGAGGTCGTTCCGTGCTGCACGTCGGAGGAGGTCCGGGCGGCGCTGGATGCCGGCGGCAGCTTCGCGCTGAGCATTGTGGACGGCACGCTCGCCCGGGAGAAGGAGCTGCAGAGTCTCGCCGAATTGTTTGGTGGGCGGAACGTGCCCGTCCTGCTGGTCGTGCCGATCGGTGTGCCGGCATCGGAGAGTCTTCCGGCTCTGCCTGCGGAGTGGCGGCGGATTGCGAAGCCGTTACGCACCGAGGTTCTTCGTTCCACGCTGGAATCCCTCTTCCATTCCGCAGATGTGAAGACGGAGGCGATGGACGAGCCGGTCGCGGTGTCCCCGAATGCGGGTCTTCCGCATCCGGACGAGGTGCGGATTCTCGTCGTCGAAGACAACCAGGTGAACCGCAAGCTCGTGCGGAGGATGCTCTCCTCGCTGGGCTACCGGTCGGAAGTCGCGCCCAACGGAAACGTCGCGCTCGAAATGTGCGCGCAGGAGCCCTTTGACTTCGTGCTCATGGATCTCCAGATGCCTGAAATGGACGGCTTCGAGACGACGCAAATGCTGCGCGAACGCGGAAGCGACGCATGGATTGTCGCCCTGACGGCGCATGTGCTGGCGGAGGATCGGGAGCGCTGCATCGCGACCGGGATGGATGATTTTCTGTCCAAACCGGTGCGGTCGGCCGACCTCGTGGCGTGTCTTTCGCGTTTCGCGGAGCGTCGCCGCGGCGTGACGGGTTGAGACGACCGGATTTTTTCTCGCCAATTTGCGCTGCTGTTTCGCATCTTCGCCTGCCTATGTCCGTTCTCGTCGTTGGTTCCATCGCGCTCGATACCATCAAGACTCCGATCGAGGAGCATGCCGACCTGCTCGGCGGATCGGCGTCTTATGCCACGGTTGCCGCCAGTTTCTTCAGCCCCGCGCGGCTCGTCGGCGTCGTGGGCACGGACTTTCCGAAGGCGCACATCCAGCTCTTCGAGAGCCGGAACATCGACACCGCGGGTCTTCAGATCGCCGAGGGAAGGACCTTCCGCTGGTCCGGCGAATACATGTGGGACCTCAACACCCGCGAGACGCGCTCGGTGGAGCTGAATGTCTTCGAGACGTTCACGCCAACCCTTCCCGAGTCGTATCGGGAGACGCCGGTCGTTCTGCTGGCAAACATCGCCCCCGGACTCCAGCACCACGTGCTCGATCAGGTGAAGAATCCGAAGTTCATCGTCGCGGACACGATGGATCTGTGGATCAACATCGCCAAGGATGAGCTGGTTTCGCTGCTGGGCCGCGTGGACATGCTGATCCTCAATGATGGGGAGGCGCGGCAGCTTACCGGTGACACGAGCCTGATCCGCGCCGCCCGGAAGATTCGCGAGATGGGTCCGAGGATTGTCGCGATCAAGAAGGGCGAGCACGGCTGTCTGCTCTTCGGTGAAGGCGGCTTTTTCAGCTGCCCGGCGTATCCGCTGGAAGACATTCACGATCCGACCGGGGCGGGGGACACCTTTGCCGGCGGGCTTGCGGGCTATCTCGCTTCGGAAGATGGCGGCGAGGTGACGTTCGACCGGCTGCGGAAGGCGGTTGTGTATGGCAGCGTGCTTGCCAGCTACAACGTCGAGCGGTTCAGTCTGGAGCGCCTGCGCACGGTCACGCATGACGAGATCGAGGAACGCTACCGGCTCTTCAAGCTGATGAGCCAGTTCGAGACAATCTAAGGGCTCATTCCTCGCGGGAAACCGGCATCCTCGTCTCGCCCGGCGCGAATGCTGAGGATCTCTGCGTCGTCCATCTCACAGGGCCGGGCTGATTGATGCCGGTGGCTCCCGCCGCGGAGCCTGGGAGTTCACTCCGCTCGAGGGTGCCGGAGGTCCTTGCGCCGCCGTGCAGAGCATCCCGGCTGGGAGTTGGATTTTCCGGCACGCTGTCTCTGGTTTCCTGTTTCCAGATATTGAGCAGGCTGCGCATTTCACCAAGGATCGACGACCAGCGGGGATCGGAGGCGACGTTGACGAGCTGATCGGGATCTTCGGAAATCCGGAAGAGCATTTCCGCCGGCTGGTGCGGGAGCGTCAGCTGTTTCTGGGCATCGGTGAGCTTGCCGGCATCCGCCATTTCCCAGAGCTCGCGGGCCGCGGGGAAGTCGAAGAACGCACTTTCCCCGCACACGTTGTGTTGATCGGGCCAGGCGTTCCAGATGTAGAGCCAGTCCCGGGTGCGCACCATGCGTTCGTGGAGGGAGAATACGTGCCAGTTGCGTTCGGCGAATGCCACGTCGCGGACGGTCTTTTCCGGGTCGCCCAGGATTGGCTCGAAGCTCACGCCCTGCACCGTTTCCGGAATATCGACTCCGGCGAGTTGCAGAATGGTGGGGGCGTAGTCGATGGAACTCACGAGGGACTGGGTCCGTCCGGCGCGAACGCCCGGTCCGGCAATGATGAGCGGGGTCCGGATGCCGCTGTCGTAAAGATATGTCTTGCACCGGGGAAACGGGCGACCGTTGTCCGAGCAATAGATGAAATAGGTGTCGTCCGAGATGCCCTGTGCCTCGAGTTCCTTGAGCAGTTCACCCACGTAAAAATCGGTGCGGCTGACCTCGTGGTAAAACTTTGCCAGCTCCTCCCGGGTGAGGGGACCGTCGTAGAGCATGGGCGGGACTTCGACGGCGTCCGGGGAATAACGGGGGGCATTTTCGTCGAACTCGAAGGGATGGTGGGCATCATGCGAGGCAAACCAGCAGAAGAATGGCTGGTCGCGCGGCCGGTCGCGCAAATGGCGAACCCAGTTTTCCGCGCCGGACGGCTTGCTGTTCGATACCTCGTCGAAACCGAGTCCGGCGGGATTTCCCATGTGGTTCTTTCCCGACAGAACCGTGTGATAACCGGCGTCCCTTAAAGCCTGAATGAACGTTTTCTGATCCACCGGCAATGTGGTGTGCAGCTCGGGGGCCCCGGTGTTGTGAGGGTAGCGGCCGGTGATGATCGCACAGCGACTTGGCGAACAGGAGGCGGTGACGTTGCAGGCCTGGTCGAACACGAGCGCCCTTTGTGCCAGGCGATCGAGATTGGGAGTCTTGACGACCTTGTTCCCGTATGGACCGAGGTCATCGGGACTGATGTCGTCGGTGATCACAAAAATGAAGTTGGGCCTCTGTGCTTCTGCGGCATGGGCGAACCCGGCCAGGGCAAGGCACAGCCAGAGAAGGTCGTTCAGAAAAAGAGGAAATTTCACCGGGTCGGGGGAGTGGGTTCCATAAATCCTATGAAAACCCATTCGAAAACATAGCACTGGACGCCCATATGGCGCGCTCCAGCGAGGTTGCCGGACCCTCTCAAGCGGCGCTTCACCCGTAAACGAAAAAGGGACGACACGCGCGTGTCGTCCCTTTCCGTGGAGTTGAAAGTTTACTCCCGCTCGCCGGCCTTGACGATCTCCGCAAAGCCGCGCGGATCGAGGCTCGCGCCGCCGACCAGGGCTCCGTCGATGTCGGGTTGGGCGAGGAGTTCCGCCGCGTTGTTCGGCTTCACGCTGCCTCCGTATTGAATCCGGACCTTCTCCGCGGTGGCGGCGTCCGTGAGTTCGGCGATGACCTTGCGGACGTGGACGTGGCATTCCTGCGCCTGCTCGGTGGTCGCCGTCTTGCCCGTGCCGATCGCCCAGACGGGCTCGTAGGCGATGACGATCTCCAGCATCTGGTCGGGCGTAACCCCGGCGAGACAACCGCGGAGCTGGGTTTCGAGAACTTCGTTCTCCTTGCCGGCTTCGCGTTCCTCGAGGGTTTCGCCCACGCAAAGGATCGGTCGCAGCTCGGCTTCCAGGGCGGCGAGGACCTTCCTGTTGATAAGGGCATCGGTCTCTCCGAAGATCTGGCGCCGCTCGCTGTGGCCGAGAATGACGTATTTCACGTAGAGCTCGCGCAGCATGGCCGGGCTGATTTCGCCCGTAAACGCGCCGCTCATTTCGAAATACATGTTCTGCGCGGCGGTGCGGATCTTCTGGGAACCGCCGAGCAGCTCCGAGAGCTTTGCGAGTGCGGTGAAAGGCGGTGCGATCACGATGTCCACTCCGGACACCTCTTCGACCTCGAGCCGGAAATCCTTCAGGAAGCTCTCCGTCTCGGCGACGGTCTGGTTCATCTTCCAGTTCGCGGCGATGATTTTTTTTCGCATGAGTTTGGGAAAAGATTCGGGAATCAACGGAGGGAGGTTTTCCAGCTCCGTCGATTCCGCCGGATTATTTGTCGTTGAGGTTGGCGACGCCGGGGAGCGTCTTGCCTTCGAGAAGCTCGAGAGAGGCTCCGCCGCCCGTGGAGGCGTGGGTGACCTTGTCGATCACACCAAACTTTTTCGCGGCCGTGGCGGTATCGCCGCCGCCGACCACGGTCGTCGCGCCGCTGGCGGTGGCTGCAGCGATGGCGTTGGCCATCGATTTCGTGCCCTCGGCGAAGGCGTCAAATTCGAAGACGCCGGCAGGGCCATTCCACACGATTGTTTTGGCGCGGCCGATCACCTGGGCGAACTGCTCGCGGGTTTTCGGACCGATGTCGAGGCCTTCCCAACCGGAGGGGATTCCGCTCTCGACCGTCGCCGAACCGGTGTTTGCGTCGGGAGCAAAGTTGTCCGCGGTGACGAAATCCACGGGCAGGTGGATCTGCACACCCCGGGCCTTCGCCTTCTCCATGAGCTCGGGAATGATCTCCGCGCCGGCGGCGTCGTAGAGGCTGTTGCCGATTTCCATTCCGTCAAGCACCTTGCGGAAGGTGTAGGCCATGCCTCCGCCGATGATGATTTCATCGGCCTTGTCGAGGAGGTTGCGAATGAGTGGGATCTTGTCGGCGATCTTCGCGCCACCAAGGATCGCGAGGAGCGGCCGGTCCGGATTGTCGATGACCTTGCCAAACGCCTCGAGTTCCTTCTCCACGAGGAATCCGGCGACCTTGTCGGGAAGATCCACGCCGGTGACGGACGAGTGCGCGCGGTGCGACGTGCCGAAGGCGTCGTTCACATAGACGTCGCCGAGCTTCGTGAGGCTGGCGCGAAACTCCGCGACCTTTGCAGGGTCGGCCTTCACGGAATTGCCATCGGCATCCTTGGCCTTTCCTTCCTCCTCGATGTGAAAGCGGAGATTCTCGAGCAGCACGACCTCACCCGGTTGCAGCGAAGCGCAGGCGGTTTCGACCTCTGCTCCGACGCAGTCGTCGAGAAACTTCACGGGCCTGCCGAGCAGCTCCTCGAGCTTCTTCGCGACGGGGGCGAGGGAATATTTCGGCGTCTTCTGGCCGTTTGGCCGGCCGAGGTGGCTCATCAGGACGACCGAGGCGCCCTTGTCGAGCGCGTGCTGGATCGTCGGGAGAGCGGCGGTGATGCGCTGGGTGTTCGTGATTTCACCGGTCTGCTTGTCCTGCGGAACGTTGAAGTCCACGCGGATGAGGACGCGTTTGCCGGCGAGGTCGAGATCGCGGAGAGTTTTCTTGGCCATGGAAGGGATTTTGGGACGCGGAAAATGGAAAAAGGGGAGGGGATACGTTGAAGTCTTCTCCCTTCCCCTTTTTCCGTGTTTTGAATGGTTGTCTTCGGATCAGCCGATGACCTGCTTGAGCAGGTCGACGCAGCGGTTGCTGTAGCCCCACTCGTTGTCATACCAGCTCACGAGCTTGAAGAAGGTGGGGTTGAGCTCGATGCCGGAGCCCGCGTCAAAGATCGACGAGTGCGTGTCGTGGATGAAGTCCGTTGAGACGACTTCGTCTCCGGTGTAGCCGAGCACGCCCTTCAGGTAGGTCTCGCTGGCGTTCTTCATCGCCTCGCAGATTTCCTTGTAGCTCGTCGGCTTGCTCGTCTTGACCGTAAGGTCGACGACCGAGACGGTCGGCGTGGGCACGCGGAAAGACATGCCGGTGAGCTTGCCCTTGACCTCGGGCAGCACGAGAGCGGTCGCCTTCGCGGCGCCGGTGCTGGCCGGAATGATGTTGATCGCAGCGGAGCGGCCACCCTTCCAGTCCTTCTTCGACGGACCGTCCACGGTCTTCTGCGTCGCGGTGTAGGAGTGGATCGTCGTCATGAGGCCTTCCTCGACGCCGAAGCCTTCCTTGAGCAGGACGTGAACGACCGGTGCGAGGCAGTTCGTCGTGCAGGATGCGTTGGAAATGATGTGGTGCTTCTCGGCGTCGTATTTGTCGCTGTTGACGCCCACCACGATCGTGATGTCCTCCCCCTTCGCAGGGGCGGAGATGATGACCTTCTTCGCGCCGGCGTCGAGGTGACCCTTGGCCTTGGCGGCGTCGGTGAAGAGACCGGTGGACTCGATCACGATGTCCACGCCGAGTTCCTTCCACGGAAGGGCTGCGGGGCCCTCCTTGATGGCGAGACACTTGATCTTGTGGCCGTTCACCACCAGCGTGTCGTCTTCAGCGAGCGACGGATCGGACTTCTCGCTGGTGACGGTGCCGGCAAACTTGCCCTGGGTGGAGTCGTATTTGACGAGGTAGGCCAGGTTGTCGGCGGGAACGAGGTCGTTCACTGCGACCACGTCGATTTCCTTGCCGAGGAGGCCCTGCTCCGCGATCGCGCGGAACACGAGACGTCCGATTCTTCCAAAGCCGTTGATGCCGATTTTTGCCATGTGTGTGATTTAGAGTGTGGTGCTGCGGTGGCGGAAAAGCGCCAGATGTGTCGGGCAAAAAAGCGCCCGCCGTGTCCCCGCCGAGTCAGCTAAAGCAGTAAATCGCGCAGGGGCCGGGGCGTCAACTGCCAAACCCGTCGGACCTTGTCCGCGACCAAAACCGCCGGGCCTCATCCATCACCTGTCGGGCCGTTTCGTCGTGGGAGAGGCCGGTCGAGTCCACCCGGAAATCCGCGGTGGCGGCGTAGATTTCCCGTCGCGACTCCAGCAGGGAGTCGAAGGTGGCCCGGGGGTCGTCGGTCTGCAGAAGGGGCCGTCGGCGGTTTCGGGCAACGCGCTCGAAAAGCACATCAGGGTCGGCGTCCAGCCATGCGACGGCGCCGATGCGGTGAAGAATCTCGCGGTTGGACTCTCTGAGGACAATGCCTCCGCCCGTGGCAACGATGAGTCCGCAAACATCCACGAGGCTGCCGAGCGCCTGCGCCTCGAGGTCGCGGAAATGGGATTCCCCCTGCGCAGCGAAAATGGCGCTGATCGATCGGCCCTCCTGCGAAGAGACGATTTCGTCGGTGTCGACGAAGCGATGGCCCGTCATTGCGGCGAGTCGCCGTCCGACGGACGACTTGCCCGAGCCCATGAAGCCGGTCAGAACGATGTTTGGCAGCACCAGGCTACACTTTCACAACGTTCTTGGCGCGCGAGCCTTTTTCGTCCTGGTAGAGTTCGTAGTCCACTTCCTCGCCTTCCTTGAGGGTCTTGAAGCCCTTGGCCTGGATGGCGGAAAAGTGAACGAAGATGTCGCCGTCGACGTTGGGATCGGTGATGAAACCGAAGCCCTTTTTGTCATTAAACCATTTTACTGTTCCTCGAGCCATAAATACGGATGAATGTCGGCGCGCGAGGCGTCCTGTAACGACTTGCGACTACGCTTTCCCCGCATGCGGGGTCAATTGATTATTCGCGACAAAAACGGAAAACTTCAGCATATGCGCAGCAAGAAGGAAACGCCGCTCGTAGGCGTTGTGATGGGAAGCACGTCGGATTGGGATACCATGCGGGAATCTTCCCTTCTGCTGGAAGCATTCGGTGTGCCACACGAATGTCGGGTGGTATCCGCACATCGCACCCCTGATCTGCTGGCAAACTATGCAAAGTCCGCCCGCAAGCGTGGCCTGCGCGCGATCATCGCCGGTGCGGGAGGCGCTGCGCATCTGCCGGGGATGCTTGCCGCGCACACCACGGTCCCCGTCCTCGGGGTGCCGGTGGAAAGCAAGACTCTCAAGGGCATGGACTCGCTGCTGTCGATCGTGCAGATGCCGGCCGGAGTGCCGGTGGCGACCTTTGCGATCGGAGCCGCGGGAGCGAAGAATGCCGCGATCTTTGCCGCTGAGCTGCTCGCGCCGGAGATGGAGGGAGTCCGCACGGCGCTGGAGAAGTTCCGCCGTGCCCAGACGTCGGCCGCATTGCGCAGCAAGCTCGCCTGAGTGAAAACGAACGTGATCGACGCCGCGCACGGGCTCGACGCGGCCATTGCGGCCGCCTGCGCGGAGCTGGATCGTGGCGAACCGGTTGCCCTGCCGACGGAGACCGTTTACGGACTCGCCGCCGACGCGCGGAATCCGCAGGCATGCGCCCGGATTTTTGAAGCAAAGGGCCGTCCGCTGACGGATCCACTGATCGTGCACGTGCCGTCCTCCGGGTGGATCGACCGACTTGCCCGGTCCAACGCGCTAGCCCGCAAGCTCGCGGAAAAATTCTGGCCGGGCCCGCTGACCATGGTCCTGCCACGGACTTCGAGCGTGCCTGATATCGTGACCGCCGGGCAGGACACCGTCGCCATCCGTCGCAGTGCGCATCCCGTGTTTTCGGCGATTGTCGAGGGGTTCGGGGGGCCGCTCGCCGCACCGAGTGCAAACCGCTTTGGCCGGATCAGCCCCACCACGGCGGCGCACGTGGTCGCCGAACTCGATGGCCGCATTCCGCTGGTCGTCGACGGCGGACCCTGCGCGCATGGGCTGGAATCGACGATCATCCGCGTCACGGACGACGCGGTGGAAATCCTCCGCGAGGGGCCGGTCACCCGCGGCATGCTTGCCGCGATTGTGCCGGTTTCCGAGCCGGCCGGGGGAATCGTGACTCCGGGATCGTTAAAAAGCCACTACGCGCCTGGCACGCCGCTGGATCTGGTGGCCGACCTTGCAATGATCGAGCGCTCGAATTGCGGCTTGCTCGCATGGCGACCGGTGGGTGGGGCAGAGGGGTTTGCAGCGGTCGAAGTCTTGTCCGAAACCGGCGATCTCCGGGATGCGGCGACGAATCTTTACGCGGCAATGCGCCGGCTCGATGCGCTGGGACTGGACCGCATTGTCGCCCTGCCGATGCCCGAGGAAGGACTTGGCAGTGCAATCATGGAGCGGTTACGAAAGGCCGCCACGCGTGAGTAGCCACAAGCTCAATACAAAAGCGTCGGGAGTCATCGCGCTGGCGGTCATGTGCTCGCGAGTGCTCGGGCTCGTGCGCGAGGTGTTGTTCAGCGCGCTGCTGGGGTCGGAAAGGCTCGGGGCCTTTATCGTCGCGTTCCGCATTCCCAATCTCCTCCGCGATTTGTTTGCCGAAGGGGCGCTCTCAACGGCGTTCGTCACGGTGTTCAGCAAAAAGCTCGAGACGGAAGGCGAGCAGTCCGCATGGGCGCTGGCCGCGAAGATGTTCACGCTGGTCACGGTGTTCATGAGCGCGGTGACGATTCTCGGCATTCTGGTGGCCGGTCCGCTGTTCGACGTGATTGCGCTGAACGCCCGGCCCGAGGTGAGGGAGTGGAGGGGACTGATCGTCCTGCTCACGCAGACGATGTTTCCATTCATCCTTCTGGTTTCGCTGGCGGCGCTCGTAATGGGCATGCTCAACGCGAAGAACGTCTTCGGCGTTCCGGCGATGGCTTCGAGTTTCTTCAACATCGGTTCGATCGCCGGTGGCGCGGCACTCGCGTGGTGGCTGGAACCGGATTTCGTCCGCGGAGCCTTTAATCTCTGGCACTCTCACAGCGAGGAACTGCCGGGATTGCCATTCGGCCAGCGCGCCTTGCTCGGACTGGCAATCGGCACGCTCGTGGGTGGCGGACTTCAATTTCTCATCCAGCTTCCTTCGCTGCGTCGTGCGGGGTTCACGTTTCGTCCGGACTTTCGGTGGAAGGATCCCGGCGTGTCGAAGATTCTCAGCCTCATGGTGCCGTCGGTGATCGCCGCCAGTGCCGTGCAAGTGAATGTGCTCGTGAACACGAGCTTCGCACTCGATGTGGACCTCGGGGCCGCGGCGTGGCTGAACAATGCGTTCCGCCTCATGCAGCTGCCGATCGGTATCTTCGGCGTGGCGGTGGCAACGATCACTCTGCCGGTGGTTTCGCGAATCGCCGCCGGGGAGGACCGGAGCGCCTTCGGACCGGTGTTGGGTCAGGCGCTGCGGCTGGCGGCGTTTCTGACCATTCCGGCCGCCGCGGGATTGTGGGTGCTGGCGGAGCCGATCATCGCACTTATTTACCGCTATGGGCATTTCACCGATCACGCCTCGCTGATGACCTCGGCCGCGCTGAAGTTCTATGCGGTCGGTCTCATCGGCTACGCGGGCGTGAAGGTGCTGGCTCCGCCCTTCTACGCGATCGACCGAAAGTGGACGCCCATGTTCGTCAGTTTTGCATGCATCGCGTTGAACATCGGGCTCAACTACGTCCTCGTGCGCCGGCTGGGTTACGATCATCGCGCGCTGGCGTTTTCGACGACGATCTCGGCGGTGCTGAATTTCTCCGTCCTTTATTTCCTGATGCGCCAGTCCGCGAGGATGGAGACGCTGCGCTTAGTGACAACGATCGCAAAATGCGCGATCTCTGCCGCGGCGATGGCGGCCGTGTGCTGGCTGCTCCTTACGACCATTCCGGAGGCGTTTCTGAGCGCGTCGTTTCCGGTCCGTCTCGGTGCGGTGCTTGGCAGCATCCTTCTTTCGGGAGGGATTTATTTCGTGCTGTGCTGGATCTTTCGTGTCGAGGCGATGAACGACGCGATTGCGGCAGTCAGGCGGCGTCTGCGGCGCTGATCCGTCATTACTGCGGCGGTTCCACGAGCACGGTGCCGGGAATCAATGGCTTCCCCGCGTGAGCGGCGACGATGTTGTCGATCGTGACCGATGCGATCTGGGTGAGCGCCTCGCGGGTGAGAAACGCCTGGTGCGAGGTGACGAGCGCGTTCGGAAACGTCAGCAGATACGCGAGCGTTTCGTCGTCGAGAATCCGCTCCGAATGGTCGGAGTAAAAATACTCGTCCTCCTCCTCGTAGACATCGAGTCCCACGCCTCCGATGCGTCCGGTGCGGAGACCGGTAATAAGATCCTCGGTATGCACGAGTTTGCCGCGACTCGTGTTGATGAGCACGACGCCGGGCTTCATTTTCGCGATGGTTTCGGCGCGGATCAGATACTCCGTTTCCGGCAGCAATGGAGTGTGCAGCGAGATCACATCGCTCTCGGCCCAGATCGTGTCGAGTCCGACGCTCTCGACACCGTGGCGCGCAGCCCATTCATGATCGATCATCGGATCGAAGGCCAGCACCCGCATTTCGAAGCCGCGCAGAATCTGCGCCATTTTGCGTCCGATTTTTCCGCAGCCGACAATTCCGGCGGTCTTCCCGGCGAGGTCGAAGCCGACGAATCCGTTCAGTGAAAAGTTGTGGTCGCGAATCCGGTTGTAGGCGCGATGAGTGCGGCGCACGAGCGTGAGGAGCAGTGCCACCGCGTGTTCGGCAACGGCACTGGGGGAGTAGGCGGGAACGCGTGTGACGGTGATGCCCAGATCCCGTGCAGCCTCGAGGTTGACGGCGTTGAATCCCGCGCAGCGCATCGCCACCATTTGAACGCCGGCGGCGCGGAGGGCCTCCAGATTCGGACGATCCAGGATGTCGTGGACAAAGGCGCAGACCGCGAACGCCCCCTTCGCGACCTGGGCGACATCCGAGGTGATTGGAAAACGAAAATAGTCGAGGTGGATGCGGCCGGCGTTGAGCTGATTGAAATACTCCCGATCGTAGGACTTGGCGTCGAAGAAGGCGACTCGTGGCGTCATTCGCCGGCCAGTCTGTGCGACCGCTGTCCGATGCGCAAGTTTGCTTGCTGATGCAATTGGCGCGAAAATTGCTTGCGGAAGCAGAATCAATGCCTGATGACGTTTTTTGATGGCAGGTTTTGAACAGTCGCTTGGATTCTCCCTCCAGCAAACTCTGTCCCCCCAGATGCAGCAAAGTCTGCAGGTGCTGCAGGCGCCGACGATGGAGCTGCGGAATCTGGTCGAGGCGGAGTTGCAGGCCAATCCGACGCTCGAGGAGGAGGTTCCCGAGAAGGAATCCGATGATGAATGGGAGGAGGAGCTGGAGGAAATCAGCCGGCTCGACGAGGAGTGGCGCGACTACATGGTGCAAAGCGGCGCCTATGATGGACGGTCCCCCGAGGCCCAGGAGCGGCGGGAATTTCTGCTGAACTCGATCCGCACGCCGAAGAGTCTCCAACAGCATCTGCTCGATCAGCTCGCGCTTTCGGATCTCTCCGAGGAGGATCGGGAGGTGGCGGAGGCGATTTTGGGGAACCTCGACGAGGCGGGTCTGCTGGACGTGTCGCTGACGGAACTCGCGAATCTCACAAACACCCGCGAGGAGGAGGTCGAGCGGGTGTTGAAGGAGGTGCAGATGCTCGATCCGGTAGGCGTCGCCGCACGGGACCTGCGCGAATGCCTCCTCATCCAGCTGCAGCGCGCGGGAAAGGGTGTCAGCCTGGAGGCGCGAATTGTGTCGGACCACCTCGGCGATCTTCTCAAGCGGCGGTTTCCCGAGGTGGCTCGACGGCTTGGCGTGAGTGTGGGTGAGGTGCAGCAGGCGGCGGATTTCATTGCGACGCTCGAGCCACGGCCGGCGAGGCAGTTTTCAGATGTGGACCATCAGATCGTGCAGCCCGATGTGATCGTCGAGGAGGAGGGGGATGACTACATCGTGTCCTTGAACAACGAGCAGATTCCGATGTTGCGGATCAGCAATTACTACAAGGATCTTCTCTCCGAGCCGGAGTATCGCGGACAGGTGCGGGACTACATCCGCGAAAAGATCAAGGGCGGGCGGTTCTTCATCAAGTGCATCCAGCAGCGGCAGCAGACGATTCTCAACATCGCGCGGGAGATCGTCGCGAGGCAGAAGGAGTTTCTACGGGAAGGTCCGTCGGCGCTCCGGCCGATGACGATGAATCAGGTCGCGCAGGCCGTCGGCGTGCACGAGACGACGGTGAGTCGCGCGACGAATGGCAAGCACATGCTGACGCCGCAGGGCATGTTCGAGATGAAGTATTTCTTCACGCCTGGATACCAGACCGAAAGCGGGACGGACATCAGCAACGAAAGTGTGCGCAAGGCGATCACGGATGTCGTTGCGAAGGAGGACAAGCGGCACCCGCTCAGCGATCAGGCCATCCTTGAAGTGCTCAAGGATCGCGGCATCCCCATTGCGCGTCGCACCGTGGCGAAATACCGCGAGCAGCTCGGCATTCTTCCGAGCCATCTCCGCAAGACGTTTTGAAATTTCCGACGAGGCCGGAGTGAAAGGTGCCGGCGGTTGTGCTCGGCTTTTGTGGACGGAAGACGCTTCGGAGCACAAAGGATGATTTTCCGTTTGGGATTCGACGCGGCTTTGCGAAGCTGCGGGATATGGCAGTGATTACCGAAGAGGTCGTGCGCAAGGCGCTCGAGGATGTGAAATATCCCGGCTTCAGCCGGAACATCGTGTCGTTTGGCGTGGTGAAGGGGGTGACGATTCGGGGAACCGATGTCGAAGTGCAGATGGCGCTCACGACGAATGAGACGGCGGTGCCGGCGGCGATTCGCGAAGCCTCGCTGGAGCGGTTGCGCGCGCTTCCCGGAGTGGGCGACGTGAAGGTGCGCATCGACATCCAGGCTCCGCAGGCCCCTGCGGGTGGTGGCGGACCGGCGAAGATCGACGGGGTGAAGCACATCATCGCCGTCGCGAGCGGCAAGGGTGGCGTCGGAAAATCGACCGTTGCGGCGAATCTCGCCATCGCCTTGAAGAACACCGGTGCCGCGGTCGGTCTTTGCGACTGCGACCTTTACGGCCCGAGCATCGCACTGATGTTCGGCTCGAACGAGCGTCCGATGGCGGACGACGAGAACCGCATCCTGCCGATTGAGCGGTGTGGATTGAGACTCATGTCGATGGGATTCCTGCTTGAGGATGATTCGCCCGCCGTGCTGCGTGGACCGATGGTGACGCGATACACCCAGCAGTTTCTCCGGCAGGTCGCGTGGGGGGAACTGGACTATCTGGTGCTCGATCTCCCCCCGGGCACCGGCGACATCCAGCTCACGATCGTGCAGACCGTCGCACTTTCGGGCGCGATCATCGTCACCACTCCGCAGGAGGTGGCGCTCATCGATGCGCGAAAGGCGGCACGGATGTTCGCGAAGACAAACGTTCCGGTGCTCGGCATCGTGGAAAACATGAGCCATTTCCTGTGTCCGTCCGACGGCGTGCGTTACGACATCTTCGGAACTGGCGGCGGTGCGCGGGAGGCGGCGAGGCTTGGGGTTCCTCTGCTCGCGGAAATTCCGATCGAGATGGCTTTGCGCGAGGGCGGGGATATTGGACGTCCGGTTGCGGAATTCGCGCCGGAATCGGCTTCCGGCACGGCGTTTGCTCAACTGGGAGAGGAAGTTGCGAAATTACTGCGTGAATAGCTAAGTTGTTCATTATCAATGGGAAATATCCTGACCTATTGACACCCTTCCGAACACCCGGCAGACTCCACTCCGACTACGTATGAGTTCCCCGAAATCCGAGGCTCCCTTTGACCTCGTGAAAAATTCTTCTCTGTATCGCGAATATCTCGCGGAGCGCGAAGAGATCCTGCGCCACAAATGGATCGAAAGCGAAAAGGCTGGCAGGGACATCGGCTTTGAACGCGCGTTGCTCGACTGGATCATCAAGTATCGGTCCGGGTGGCGCGACGAACGTGCGAAGCCATCCAATGCCGATGGGCGCAAGGAGTCGGCGGTAACCTGACGACTGCGCCCGGTCCTTTAAGAACGGTCCCGCGAGACCGGAAAGGAACGAAGATTGAACGCTGAAAACACCGACGAGGCCGTCGTCACGGCCATGGATGCGGACGCGATCCGCAAGGCGATCCGGCGCATAGCGCACGAGATCATCGAGCAGCACACGGATTTGCCGCGCGTCGTGCTGGCCGGAATTCCCACACGCGGCGTCGAGGTGGCGAAACGGATCGCCGCCCACATTGCGGAGGTCGAGGGGGTTCGTCTGGATACGGGCGTCGTCGATGTGTCAATGCATCGTGACGATCTCGCGATGCGCGGACGCATGACGGCGCTGGAGACGACCACACTGCCGATCGATCTGGACGGGCGCCCACTCGTGCTGGTGGATGACGTGCTTTATACGGGGCGGAGTTGCCGTGCGGCGATGGACGCTGTTGCTTCGTTCGGCCGTCCGTCGCTCATTCAGCTCGCGGTGCTGGTGGACCGGGGCCACCGGGAGCTGCCGATCCGCGCGGATTACGTCGGCCGGAATCTTCCCACGAATCGCAGCGAAAAGATCCGCGTGCGATTTGAAAACATCGATGGCGAGCCGGATTCGGTCTCGATCGTAAAGCCATGAACGCCTGGACCCGCAAGGACCTCGTCGCGCTCGACGGCCTCTCCAGGGAGGAGCTCACGCTCGTTCTCGACACGGCCAAGGCGTTCAAGGGCGTCGGCGAACGCACGTTGAAAAAGGTGCCCGCACTCCGCGGACGCACGATGGTGAATTTCTTCGTCGAGCCGAGCACGCGAACGCGGATTTCGTTCGAGCTGGCTGCCATGCGGCTCAGCGCCGACGTGGTGAATATTTCCGCGACGGCATCGAGTCTGCAAAAAGGAGAGTCGCTCAAGGACACGGCCCGCAATTTGCAGGCGCTGCACGCGGACATCATCGTTCTTCGCCACAGCTCCGCCGGTGCGGCTCAATTCCTTGCCGAGCGACTCGACGCGAGCGTGATCAACGGTGGGGATGGCTCGCACGAGCATCCCACTCAGGGCCTGCTCGACGTGTTTACGATGCGCGAGCATGCCGGACGGATCGAAGGGCTCGAGGTCGCGATCGTCGGAGACATTCTGTTCAGCCGCGTTGCGCGGTCGAATGTTCACGCGCTCGTGAAGCTGGGCGCGAAGGTGACGCTCGTGGGGCCGACCACGCTCGTTCCCCGGTCACTCGAGGCACTCGGCGCACGCGTCACCCATCGGCTCGACGATGTGCTGGAAACCGCGGATGTCGTGAATCTCCTGCGCATCCAGCATGAGCGGCAGCGGAAGGAATATTTCCCAAGTCTCGGCGAATACACCTCGCTCTTTGGCCTCACGAAGGCACGCGCCGCGCGGTTGAAACCGGGGTGTCTGATCATGCATCCCGGACCGATCAATCGTGGCGTCGAGATCGACAGCGACGTTGCCGACGGTTCACACAGCGTCATTCTCGAACAGGTCACCAACGGCCTCGCGGTCCGGATGGCCGTTCTTTATCTCTGCGGCGGGGGCGCCGGAATTCAGTCATGAGCATAGTGAAAATTTCCAACGGCCGGATCATCGATCCGGCAAACGGTCGTGACGAAACCGGCGACCTCTGGATCAGGGACGGTGTCATTGCGGACCACCCGATTCCGGATGCGGAGTGCGTGGTCATCGACGCCTCCGGGCTCGTGGTCTGTCCCGGTCTGATCGACCTTCACGTTCATCTGCGGGAGCCCGGGCAGTCGCACAAGGAGACGATCGGCAGCGGCACGGCGGCTGCAGCAGCGGGTGGATTCACGACGGTGGTCTGTATGCCGAACACGAATCCCGTCGCGGACAGCCCGGCGACGATTCGCTGGATTCACGAGCGCGCGAAGCAGGTCGCGAAGGTCAACGTCTTCTGCACGGGCGCCATCACCAAGGGATTGAAGGGTGAGGAACTCGCACCAATCGGCTCGATGGCGAACGCCGGCATTGTCGCGATCACGGACGACGGCCGCTGCGTGCAGAACAACGAAGTCATGCGTCGGGCGCTCGAGTATGCGCGGATGTTCGACCTTCCGCTGCTCGATCACTGCCAGGACTACAGCCTCGTGGCCGACGGTGTGATGCACGAGGGCGAATGGAGTGTGCGACTCGGCCTGCCGGGCTGGCCGCGCATAGGCGAGGAGATGATCGTCATGCGCAACATCCTGCTTTCCGATCTGTGCGACGCTCCCATCCACTGCCAGCACATCAGCTCCGGCGGAAGCGTTCCCATGCTGCGTGCGGCGAAGGCTCGCGGAGTGAAGATTTCGGCGGAGGTCTGTCCGCACCACATCGCACTCACCGACGCGGATCTCCGCGGCTACGATGCGAATTTCAAGATGAACCCGCCGCTGCGGACGGAGCGCGACATCGAGCAACTCGTCGAGGGCATCGCGGATGGCACGATCGAAATCCTGGCGAGCGATCACGCGCCGCACGCCGCCTACGAGAAGGAGGTCGAGCTGGACCTTGCGCCATTCGGCATTCTCGGACTCGAGACGGAGTTTGCGGTCTTCTGCGACGAGCTTGTCCACAAGCGCAAGGCGATCGATCTTCCGCGTCTCATCGAGATGCTGACGATCGCCCCGGCCCGGTTGCTGAAGCTCGACCGAGGGACCCTTTCTCCCGGCGCTCCGGCGGACGTCACGCTGCTGGATCCCGACGTGGAGTGGGCTTACGACGTGGAGAAAACCGCCTCGCTGTCCCGGAACTCGCCGTTCCACGGGCGGACATTCCTCGGCCGCGCCGTGCGGACGATTGTTGGTGGCGAGACGGTGTGGAGTCTCTAGGCTCCGCCGGACTGATGAGCTGTTTCGAAATCCATGCAACCGCCGGCAAGGCCCGCGCCGGCACACTGCACACACGGCGGGGTCCCATCGAGACGCCGGTGTTCATGCCCGTGGGCACGCAGGCGACGGTGAAAGCCATGACCCCGCGCGAGCTGCGAGAGGTGGGGGCGCAGGTCATCCTAGGAAACACGTATCACCTGCACGTGCGACCGGGGGAGGACGTCATCCGCGACATGGGCGGGCTGCACAAGTTCATGGGCTGGGACGGACCAATCCTCACGGACAGCGGGGGGTTTCAGGTGTTCTCGCTGGCGAAGATCCGACGGGTGAAGGAGGAGGGAGTCCATTTTCAAAATCACCTCGACGGCACGCCGACGTTTCTCAGTCCGGAGCGGTCGATGGAAATTCAGCGCGACCTGGGCTCGGACATCGTGATGCTTTTCGACGAGTGTCCGCCGCACCCGTGTTCGCGCGAAGATGCGGAGGCCAGTCTGGCCCTGACGCTGCGCTGGGCCGAGCGCTGCCGCGTGTGGTGGGATGCGCAGCCTGTCGAGGGCCGGCCGTTGCTCTTCGGCATCGTGCAGGGGTCCGCATATCCGGATTTGCGCCGGCGTTCGGCGGAGGCGCTGGTTGAAATCGGCTTCGATGGCTACGCGGTCGGTGGGGTGAGTGTCGGTGAGCCGGAGCCGGAGATGTTTGCTGCGGTCGAGTCGGCGGAACCGTTTCTGCCGACGGAGCGAGCTCGCTACGCGATGGGACTCGGCACCCCGAAGCAGATCGTGGAGATGATCGCGCGTGGGATCGACATGATGGACTGCGTGCTGCCGACCCGGCTGGCGCGCAACGGAACGGCGTTCACCGGCGATGGGACGTTGAACCTCAAAAACGCGCCGTTCATTCGCGACGAGCGCCCGATCGAGCCCGGCTGCGAGTGCTACGCCTGTGCGAATTTCTCCCGCGCCTATCTGCGCCATCTTATCAAGGCGGAGGAAATTCTCGGACTGCGACTCGTTTCGATCCACAACCTGCACTTCTATCTTCACCTGGCGCGATGGGCCCGCGCGGCGATTCTGGCTGGAGAGTTTGACGCGTTCCGTGCGGAGGTCGTGGGACGGCTCGCCGCCGCGGAAACTGCGGAATAGAGAAATCCGGTCGGGAAATTGACCGGCAACGTCAGGCCGGTTGGGGTTGCCAGCGGGAGGTGGGCATTCATAATGGACGGTTCATGCGAAAGCGAAACCATCCCCTGTCCGCTGTCGCCGCCACTGCACTGGCCGTGACAATTTCCTCCCTCAATGCCGCCGATTGGAAGCCGGCCGAGGCTCCGATCATGACCCCGTGGGCCGAAAAGGTCGACCCCAAGGCCCCGCATCCCGAGTATCCGCGTCCGCAACTCGTCCGTCCCGAGTGGACGAATCTGAACGGGCTGTGGAAATACGCGATCGCACCGAAGGACGCCGAGTCCGCTCCCGAGAAGTGGGACGGCGACATCCTCGTTCCCTTCGCGATCGAGTCCGCGCTTTCGGGAGTGGGCAAACGCGTGAGCCAGGACGAGACGCTGTGGTATCGCACGGAGTTTGATGCGCCCAAGCTCGCCGATGGGCAGAAGCTCATGCTGAATTTCGGCGGCGTCGACTGGCAGACGCGGGTGTTCGTGAATGGCAAGGAAGTCGGCTCGCACGAAGGCGGACACACGCCGTTTTCGTTCGATATCACCGACGCGTTGAAAGCCGATGGCCCGCAGGAGCTGATCGTGCGCGTGTGGGATCCCACGGATTTCGGTTCCCAGCCGCGTGGCAAGCAGATCCACAATCCGCACGGCATCTGGTATACGCCGGTGACCGGCATCTGGCAGACGGTCTGGCTCGAGCCGGTGGCGAAGGACGCGATCACTGCGATTCAGGTTGTCTCGGATATCGACAACAAGACCGCGACGTTCACGGTCAAGGCTCCGGGCGACAACGAGGTGAAGCTCACCGTGCTCGACGAGGGCAAGGAAGTCGCGCAGGTGACCGGCAAGGCCAACGAGCCGCTGACGGTCTCTCTTCCCGATCAGAAGCTCTGGTCGCCGGACAATCCGTTTCTCTACGACCTGAAGGTCACGTATGGCGACGACGCCGTGGAGAGCTACTTCGGCCAGCGGAAGATCTCCGTGATGAAGGACGAGAAGGGCGTGCCGCGCATGGCCCTGAACAACGAGATTCTCTTCCAGTATGGTCCGCTGGACCAGGGCTGGTGGCCGGACGGTCTCTACACCGCCCCGACGGACGAGGCGCTCAAATACGACCTCGAGATGACGAAGAAGTTCGGGTTCAACATGACCCGCAAGCACATCAAGGTCGAGCCGCTGCGCTGGTATTACTGGACGGACAAGCTCGGACTCCTCGTCTGGCAGGACCAGTCGAGTTTCATGCAGACCGGTCAGCGTCATCAGGTGCAGGGCGGAGAGCCAAATGACATCGAGGTCACCGAGGAGACTGCCGCGGTTTACAAGCGCGAGCTCGAGGCGATGATCGACACGCTGCAGGCGGTGCCATCGATTGTCGTGTGGGTGCCATTCAACGAAGGCTGGGGTCAGCACGACACGGTCAATACGCTCAAGTGGACCAAGGAAAAGGACCCGACCCGGCTCGTCGACGGACCGAGCGGTTGGGAGGATCGCGGCTGGGGCGATATGAAGGACGCCCACATCTATCCCGGTCCCGACATGTTCCCGGTCATGCCGGATCGCGTGTCCGTGCTCGGTGAGTTCGGCGGCCTCGGCTACGTCGTGAAAGGCCACCTCTGGCAGGACAAGAACAACTGGGGTTACCAGAACATGCCGACCGAGGATGCGCTCTTCCGGCGTTATGTCGGCATGGTGTCCAAGCTCTCAAATCTCAACAACAAGGGCCTTGGCGCTGCGGTTTACACGCAGATCACCGATGTCGAGGGCGAGGTGAACGGTCTGATCACCTACGACCGCAAGGTTGTCAAACTCGATCCCGACACGCTCGCGAAGATTCACGCGAAGATGATCAAGGGCGAGTTCGACGTGAAGGCGAGTGTCATCGTTCCAAACAGCAGCGAGGAGCCGCAGGAGTGGAGCTACACGACGGAGAAGCCGGCGGATGACTGGTTCGCCGTCGATTTCGATGATTCCTCCTGGAAGAAAGGACAGGGCGGTTTCGGATCGAAGGGCACCCCCAACGCGGCGATTGGCACCGAGTGGAACGATACGAAGGACATTTGGCTGCGTCGCACGGTGAATTTCGATCCGACGAAACTCACCTTCCCGGTCTTCACGCTGCACTTCGACGACGAGGTGACGATCTACGTGAACGGCGAACGTGTTTACCACAACACCAACCGCACGCTTGATTACTTCGATGTGCCGTTCCCGCAGGAGGCTTTGAAGGCCTTCAAGCCCGGTGAGAACGTGATTGCCGTCCATTGCAAACAGGGCGTCGGCGATCAATACATCGATCTCGGCATCGCCGACTGGGACGTCAAGTTCTAGGCGTCCAATCGAGGATTGTCGGAAAGGCGGGAGGCTGAAAGGTCTCCCGCCTTTTCATTTGAGGATATCCCGGCGGCGCTGGTTCGCGGTGAAATCCCGGCAGAGGTCCCACTGGGAGACTGTTTTGTGCCAGCCGACGAACCGACGAACCGACGAACCGACGGGGGAAATCAGACAAAAGAAAAACGGCGGAGATTGCTCTCCGCCGTTTTCCATGAAGAAGTTTCGCGCCGTCTTAGAGCGAGGGATCGCGTTGGTAGGTGCGCACGTAGTTGTAGCGGGTTTCGAAGCCGAGTTCCGGCGGGAACTCGCTGTATCCGCAATGGATCCACGGAATGTCGCTCTTGTAGGGCTGACGATAGCTGCCCTTGTAGAGCGGGAAGGGGAAGAGGGCGGTTTCGTAGACACCGAAGCCGAGACGGGCAAGCGAACGGCCCACGCCGCGGACGATGCCGTAGCTCCACATTGCTGCGTTGCCATCCTGGTAGTTGACCTCGGTCATTGCGACGAGAAGCTCCGTCGGACCGAAGGCGATGTTGGCAATGCCGCGACCGAGCTTGCGGGTCGGGCCGTATTCCGAAGCCGGCGGCGACTGGATGTCGGCAAGAGCGAACGATGCGCCGAGGGCGAAAGTGATGGCGAAGAGGGCGGGAAACTTCATATCTGTGCGCCGTTTTAGGCGCGCATGCGAGGGGAGCGCAAGTGTTTTCAGTCGCCAAATACGGCTCCCGTGAGCGCAAGCACGTGACTGGTCGCCGCACGGCCCAGTCCGTCAAGGGAATAGCCGCCTTCCAGCACGGAAACCACGCGCTCGTCGCACACGTCGGAGGCGACCTCGAGGACCATTTCGGTCAGGTCGTGAAAGTCGCGGTCCGTCAGGCGGAAATGCCCGAGGGGATCTCCGATCCGGGAGTCGAATCCCGCGGAAATCAGAACGAGATCGGGGTGGAATTCCCGAATCGTGGGCAGAAGGTGATCGCGGAATGCTCCAAGGATTTCCTCCGCGCCGGCGCCTGCGCGGAACGGGCGGTTGATGGTTGTTCCCTCCGCGCGGCCCTCGCCACGCTCGGTGTGCGCGCCGGTGCCTGGATACCACGGACTTTGGTGCGTGCTGCAAAACAGAACACTGTGGTCGTCGTAGAAAATGTCCTGCGTGCCGTTGCCGTGGTGCACGTCCCAGTCGACGATCGCCACGCGTTCCGCTCCGTGGACGGCCTGCGCGTGCCGGGCGGCGGCAGCGACGTTGTTGAAGATGCAGAATCCCATGGCCGCGTCGGGCGTCGCGTGATGTCCCGGTGGTCGAACCGCGCAGAAGGCATTTGCG